>NZ_LJSC01000054.1:0-2500 GCF_001303875.1 Gemmobacter sp. LW-1
TTTGGTTGCGGGGGCAGGATTTGAACCTGCGGCCTTCAGGTTATGAGCCTGACGAGCTACCGGGCTGCTCCACCCCGCGTCCGGGTGTTTTTTGTATCGTTGATGGGGTCTTTTCTAGGTTTGGCGGTGACCTACTCTCCCACGTCTTGAGACGCAGTACCATTGGCGTGTTGGCCCTTAACGGCCGAGTTCGGGATGGGATCGGGTGTTTAGCCAGCGCTATGACCACCAAACCGAGGAAAGACCCGTTTATGAGGAACATCAGGCGCAGTAGCGCTTGTTCAGGTTTTGAGCTTTTGACCAGTCTTGCTGTTACTGGATCAAATCAAGCCTATCGAGCAATTAGTACCGGTCAGCTGAATGCATTGCTGCACTTACACCTCCGGCCTATCGACGTGGTGGTCTTCCACGGCTCTCAAGGGAGACCTTGTTTTGAAGGGGGCTTCCCGCTTAGATGCCTTCAGCGGTTATCCTGTCCGTTCATAGCTACCCAGCACTGCCGTTGGCACGACAACTGGTCCACCAGTGGAACGTTCACCCCGGTCCTCTCGTACTAGGGGCAACTCTTCTCAAGTCTCCTACACCCACGGCAGATAGGGACCGAACTGTCTCACGACGTTCTAAACCCAGCTCACGTACCTCTTTAAATGGCGAACAGCCATACCCTTGGGACCTGCTCCAGCCCCAGGATGAGATGAGCCGACATCGAGGTGCCAAACGATGCCGTCGATATGGACTCTTGGGCATCATCAGCCTGTTATCCCCAGAGTACCTTTTATCCGTTGAGCGATGGCCCTCCCACTTGGGACCACCGGATCACTATGGCCGACTTTCGTCTCTGCTCGACTTGTCAGTCTTGCAGTCAGGCTGGCTTCTGCCATTGCACTCAACGAGCGATTTCCGACCGCTCTGAGCCAACCTTCGCGCGCCTCCGTTACGATTTGGGAGGCGACCGCCCCAGTCAAACTCCCCACCATGCATGGTCCCGGACCCGGATGACGGGCCGCGGTTAGACATCAAGAGTGCGAAGGGTGGTATCTCAAGGGAGGCTCCACAGAAACTGGCGTCTCTGCTTCGATGCCTACCACCTATCCTGCACATCACAATCCTGATGCCAGTGCAAAGCTGGAGTAAAGGTTCATGGGGTCTTTCCGTCTAACCGCGGGAAGTGTGCATCTTGACACACAGTTCAATTTCGCTGAGTCCACATCAGAGACAGCGGGGAGATCGTTACGCCATTCGTGCAGGTCGGAACTTACCCGACAAGGAATTTCGCTACCTTAGGACCGTTATAGTTACGGCCGCCGTTTACTGGGGCTTCAATTCAGAGCTTGCACCCCTCCTTTTAACCTTCCAGCACCGGGCAGGCGTCAGACTGTATACGTCGCCTTACGGCTTCGCACAGCCCTGTGTTTTAAGTAAACAGTCGCCACCCCCTGGTTTGTGCCCCCCTCCCATGCTTGCGCACAAGAGGGGCTCCCTTCTCGCGAACTTACGGGAGCATTTTGCCGAGTTCCTTTGATGTGGTTCTCTCAAGCGCCTTGGTATTCTCTACCAGTCCACCTGTGTCGGTTTGGGGTACGGTCTGATGGAGGGCTATTTCCAGGAACCGCTCAGCAGCCCGGTCAATCCGATAAGACCGAACTACACCTGCGATCCGTCACATCCTCCTGGCCCACGAATATTAACGTGGTTCCCATCGACTACGCCTTTCGGCCTCGCCTTAGGGGCCGGCTTACCCTGCTCAGATTAGCTTTAAGCAGGAACCCTTGGACTTTCGGCGACAGGGTCTCTCACCCTGTTTGTCGCTACTCATGTCAACATTCTCGCTTCTGATCTCTCCACCGGATGCCTTACGGCCCGGCTTCACAGAAAGCTCCTTGCCTCCATGGCACCCCGAAGGGCACACAAGAGGCATTGAGCTATATCACAGAACGCTCCGCTACCACGCGTATTGCTACGCATCCTGAGCTTCGGCTCGTGGCTTGAGCCCCGTTACATCTTCGCCGCAGGACATCTTGACTAGACCAGTGAGCTGTTACGCTATCTTTAAAGGATGGCTGCTTCTAAGCCAACCTCCTGGTTGTTTTGGACGTCCCACATGCTTTCCCACTTAGCCACGAATTAGGGGCCTTAGCTGCAGGTCAGGGTTGTTTCCCTCTTCACGACGGACGTTAGCACCCGCCGTGTGTCTCCCGGATAGTACTCTCGGGTATTCGGAGTTTGCTTAGGCTCAGTAAGTCTGTGGGACCCCATCACCCATGCAGTGCTCTACCCCCCGAGGTATTCGTCCGAGGCGCTACCTAAATAGCTTTCGCGGAGAACCAGCTATCTCCAGGTTTGATTGGCCTTTCACCCCTAGCCACAAGTCATCCAGACCCTTTTCAACGGGTGTTGGTTCGGACCTCCAGTACGTGTTACCGTACCTTCATCCTGCTCATGGCTAGATCACCTGGTTTCGGGTCTGATCCAACGAACTCATGCGCCCTTTTAAGACTCG
>NZ_LJSC01000054.1:7500-20022 GCF_001303875.1 Gemmobacter sp. LW-1
CTTATACCGAGGGGTGGAAACCCGCGCCGGAGCCGTTCATGACAGCGATCCTGTTGCTGTCGGATGCCCCTAACGGCGGCACGACCTATACCGCCATCGCCCGCCACCGCAATCCCGAGACCCGCAAGTCGCATGAGTCCATGGGCTTCTTCGATGGCTGGGGCACGGTCGCGACCCAGCTCGAAGCCTATGCGCGCGGGCTGATGTGATGGGCCGCTTTGCCACGCTGCATTTCGAACGGCAGGTTGCGGCACCCGTCGCGACCCTGTGGCAGACCTGGACCGCACCCGCCGCACGCGCGGTCTGGGCGGCCCCCACGCCCACCGTCTCGGTTGAGTTTCTGGAAGCTGACAGCCGGACCGGCGGGCGCGAAATCTCCCTGTGCAAGGTCGACGGACAACCTGACATCCGCTGCGAGGTCGGCTGGCTGGACATGCAGCAGGCACAGCGCAGCGTGAACTACGAGGTCGTTTCCGTTGATGGCGTGGTGCAATCGGCAGCCATGGTCACGGCAGATTTCACCCCCGAGGGCGAAGGCTCCCACCTCTCGGTCACGGTGCAGCTTTCCTTGATGGCAGGGGATATGGAGGCAGGCTATCGACAGGGCTTCGATGCCGGGCTTGGCAATCTCGCAGCGACCGCCGAACGGACCATGGTGATCCGGCGGACGATCAGGGCGCCGCGGCAACTGGTCTGGGACACCTGGGTAAACCCGGACACCTTACCGCAATGGTGGGGACCAGAGGGGTTTTCCTGCCGTACCAAACGGATCGACCTGCGGTCGGGCGGAGAGTGGGTGTTTGACATGATCGGGCCGGACGGCACGGTTTTCCCCAACCATCACCGCTATGGCGAACTTCGACAGCCCGAGCGGCTGGGCTATACGCTGCTCTGGGGCGAAAACGGGCCGAAACACGCCGACGCCTGGGCCCAGTTCGACGAGACGGATGGCACGACAACCGTCACGCTGGCGATGATCTTCAGTTCGGCGGCCGAGTTCCAGCAGGCCAAAGGCTTTGGCGCCATCGAACTTGGCTTGCAGACCTTGGGAAAACTGGCCCGGCAGATCGGTGCGCCGTAAACCACGCCCGCGCAGCCGGGTCAGCCCGAGGCCTTGGCAATGTCGACGGTGACGCGCACATCACATTTGCCCAGCCCCGCCGCGTCGATCACGGCCTGCGAAGCCCCCTGTGCCCGCACCTTCAACTGCACTTCGATGCGGGCAAGGCGCGGGTCAACCAGCCGCGCGTCATAGGTGACACCAATGTCCACCAGCGAGGACGCGCCCGACTGACTCACCGCGGGCCCCTTCCCCGTGAAACGGGTGTCATCCACACGGCTCCAGTCGATTGCGCGGGCCGCGCCTTCCATGCGGAACCTGTCCGGATGGAAGGCACCGTTCCAGACGATATCCCGCGGGAAGACCAGCGCATCGGTCATCGGGTCCAGCGCCGCATCCAGACCGGCCGGGCAGTGCGAAACCTGCCTGCCGGTCACGGTGCCGATCCATTTGCCATCCTCCGGCAACATCACATCGAAAAGCTCCAGCGGGCATTCCCCGTCGCCACCGGCGGCAAGGTCGATCTCGCGCAGGGACAGGCGGCTCCAGATATAATCGCCGTCAAAGCGCACAAGCGTCGTGCTGCCCGCAGGTGCAGCAGTGCCCAGAACGACTTCGGCCTCTTCCATCGTCACCGCCGCCAGTGCGCAGCGGCAACCGCCCGCGCCGCAATCCGCGACAACCAGCTTTTCCTGCGCCAGCGCGGGGGGCGCCGCCAGGAGGGTGACAATACTCAGAACAAGACGGGTCATTCGGGGCTCCATCCGGGGACAAGCGTGGAAATCGGGTCGTCGCCGGCCGGCCGGAACGCGACACCCCCGAAAGAGGGTGCCCTGGCCATCGACAGGCTGGGCAGAATCACGGCCATTGCTCCATCGGTCACAGCGTCTGTCCCCCCGAAGACGCACAGCGGCCCCAGCGCGCTTTCCTCGCATGGACCGTTCTGCACCAGCCATTGCAGCGGATTGAGCACCAGCATCCTGTCATCCGGCCCCGTCAACGTGACGCCCGGAAAGCGTGCCCTCGCCCCGGCAGCCGTTTCCGCGAAGAGCGCCTCCTCCGCCTGCCATCCGTCTGGCAGATTAAACGACAGGCCGGTCGCGGCATCTTTATAGGGGGTGGCACCCGGCAGAGGCACCGGCTCGGCAGGGGGAGCATCCTCGCCCATTCCCGCCTGTTCAAAGCCCACCGGAATCTCGAACGTCCGTGCCCCGTCTGCGGTTACCTCGATCTCGGCAGCGAAATACATCCCCCCGGCAGCAAGCCCCTCGACCTGCCAGCGTCCAGGGTAAAGCGCGGTCTCCCACGCCCCGGAAAAGGCTTCGGGCATCGCCACGGCCTCGGGCGCAGAAGCCAGGGGTGTGAGCGGCACCGCGCTCCACGAGACCGGATCATTTTCGTATCCGGACGGGGGCGAAATCCGCACCGGGATCTGGACGGGAACGCCTGCATCACTCCCCACCTCCAGCGGCATGGAAAAGATGACACGACGGTCGGCGCTGCGACCAAGAACGTAGCGCAGCACATAGCGCCCCGGCGCGTCTGGCGCCGTCATGCTGCCCGCACCTTCGGGGCGATCCCCCGGCTCTATGGTTTCCGCGACATAGAAATATGAGAGATCCCCGGATGTGTCCTCTTGCCCCTCGGGCACGATCCCGACCCAGTCATCCGCTCCGGCGGGACCAGCCCACAGCACGGTGAACGGTTCACCCGGCAGAACCGGCCCGGTCGGCGTCAGGCGCGCGGTCACATTGGCGCCGATCCCGACAAAGGGCGAGGTCAGGCCCGGAACACCCGGCTTCATGCCCGACACGAAACCATCGGCAACGGGATAGACATCGGGACGAAACTCGGTGCCTGGCCGGAACGCAAAACAGCGTGCATGCTCCACAAAGAAGCTGCCGACGGGTTCGAAACGCCATGACCCGCAGGCGCCGTCAGCCTCGCAGATGGCGCGACAGGCTTCGGCGGTGCCGTCTGCCGGAAAGTCGAAAGCGGCGGGTTCCGGCAGGTCGGGGCCAAAACTCTGGCCTGTCGTGGCAATGGCGAAACCGGGCATCCAGACATCGCCGGGGAAATGGCGCGCCGGGGCATCGGGCTCCGGTTCGGGCAAAGGTTCCGGCGCGGGAAGTTCTGCCCCGCTCACCGCCTGCTCCAGCGCGCCTGCAAGGCCCCCGGCATCCGAGGCCTCGATATAGCGCCCGCCGGTATTGTCGGCGATACACGCGACCTCCTCCGCCTCATCGCGAGTGAGGCCAAAGCCGATGACATGCGCGGTGAAATCGACGCCGGACTGTTCCAGCTCAGCGGCCAGCGCGCAAGGGTCGGCCTCGCAGGTTTCGATCCCGTCGGTCACAAGCACCACGGTTGCAGGTTCCTCTGTGCTGCGCAATGCTTCGGCCGCCTGTCGCACGGCCTCGGTCAACGGGGTCTTGCCCTGAAACCGCATCGTCTGGACGGCATCGAGGATCGCCGTCGCGCTGCCGGCCTCGGGCGCCACCATCAGTTCGATATCCGCGCAATTGCCGCGTTCCCGGTGCCCGTAGGCCATCAGTCCCAGCACCCGGTCGGCGGGCATATCCGCCAGAACATCGGCCACCACCTCGCGCGCAATCTCCAGCTTGGGTCGCCCGTCGATCTGCCCCCACATCGAGCCCGACCCGTCCATCACGATCAGCGTGCGGCTTTGGGCCATGGCAGGCACAGCCAGGCCAAGCGCAAGCAGCGTCGCGCACAGACGATGACAAATCAGGGGCATGGCGGTCTCCGGCTCATGGTCATGCGCGATCATGCTGCGAGAATGGCCGCGCGTCTTGGGCCGAGCGGCAGTGAATGCGGGTCAGACGGAACCCTGCCCCCCGTCGCGCAACCGCTGGAGAGCAAGATTGCGCGTTTCAGTCGGGGTCTGTCCGAAAGCCTGCCGGAACCGCTGGTTGAACCAGGAGAGGTCACCAAACCCCGCTTCGGCGGCAATCCGGCTGACCGGCAGCCCATGTTGCATCGGGTCAGACAGGCGCCGACAGGCCAGCATCAGACGCCTGCTCAGGACGTAATCCGTGAACGAGGTACCCTCATCGGCAAAAAGTGCCCGCAGATAGCGCGGCGAGATTCCATGACGCCCCGCTATCCAGCCGGACGAAAGATCCGGGCTGGTCAGGTGCCGCTCGATGTCCGCCCTGATGGCCCGCAACCGCGCAACGCGCGCGCCCCGTCCCCGCGCGATCTGTTCGGTTTCACGGTCGGCCCCGATCGCCAGCATCACCAGATCCTGAAGATGCGTGCCGCATTGTTCCAGATCGGATGTCGACAACTGCGCCGCTTCGGCGTGGATGGCACGGGCATAGGCCAGCATCAGTCGCCATTGCGGTGTCAGCGCGATCTGCGCCCGAAGTGCAAGCCTGTCGCCCGCCGGTGCCAGAAGCGCACGCGGAAGCGACAGGTAGAAGGCATGCGCGCCCTGCCCCTCAAACCGGGCGACGCCTGGCTCCCCGGTCGGATCAAGGTAGATCGAGCCCACCGCGCAGGCCTGCTCGTTGCCGCCCCGCTGACGAATGGTGAAGCCGCCGGAAAACGGGATATGCAGCAGGATATTGTCACCCGTTCCCGCCGCCAGCGCCAGGGTCCGGCTGGTCACGCAGGCGGAATGGCTGGTATCGGCAAAGACCGCCTGCCCGATCAGCGCAATCGAGGTGCGCGAGGCGAAATCCTCGCCCGTCGGCGCAACCATCAGCTGACAGACCTGCGCGCAGGCCGCTTCGAATTCGGCAATCCGCTGGCCGGGGTCCAGCGCGTTGGTGTCGAGTTGGAAATGGGTCATGGCAAGCAGGGTCTTTCGGCAACCCCCAGAGCCTTGCCTGCGGAAATGAAGCTGTCAACCGATCCCCGCGACACAGGCCGGGCGGGTTTTGGGATTTGCCCGCCTGTTCCGGCAAAAAAGAAACCTGTTCCCCTCTGGCACGGGATCGGGTGCAGATATTCCCGCCGCCGCGCTGAAGGGATTCAACTGCGCGCGCGCACAGCCAAAGGCCAAGAAAATATCCCGGCAAAATACCCAAGGAGGCAGGATTGGTTCCTTGATCATCCGACAAGAACCCATGAAATGAGAACAAAAGCCTCCTTCAGCGAGAGAACCCCGATGACCCGTCTTGCCTTTGTTCCTCTTTCAGGCCTCGCCGCGCTGTTTGCCAGCACTGCTTTCGCAGCCGATCTTGGCCCGCTGGTCACCCCTGCGGAGCTGGCCGCCGCCAGCGCCGAGGCGCCGATCATCCTCGACATCCGCGCCAAGGGCTATGCCGAGGGCCATATCGAAGGCGCGGTTTCCGCGCCCTACGGCCTGTTCCGCGGCCCCGAGGAGAATCCGGGCGCCGTCCCCCCGGTCGAGAAGCTGGAAGAAACCTATGAATCGCTGGGCCTCGATCCGGCGCGGCCGGTGGTCATCGTGTCGCAGGGCGATACCGATACCGATTTCGGTGCCGCCGCGCGGGTTTACTGGACGCTGAAAAGCTCGGGCTTTACCGAACTTTCGGTGCTGAACGGCGGGGCGACAGCATGGGCCAATGCCGGGCTGCCGATCTCGACCACCGCCGTGACCCCGGCGCCGACCGACCTGACGATCACCTGGAACGATACCTGGACCGCCGATACTGCCGCTGTAAGCGATGTCGTCGCGGGCAAAAGCAAGGCCATCCTTGTCGATGCCCGTCCGCCCGCCTTCTTTGAAGGCAAGAAGGCCGCTCCCGCCGCAGCCCGTCCGGGCACGCTGCCCGGCGCGCAGAATCTGCCTTACACCGAATTCTTCCGCGCGGGCGCCACGGCGATCAACCCGACCGGCGATGTGGCGGCGCTGAAGGCGCGGCTGGGCATCGGCGCGAATGACGAGGTGGTGTCCTTCTGCAACACCGGCCATTGGGCCGCGACCGACTGGTTCGCGCTGTCCGAACTGGCGGGGATCGAGAATGTCCGGCTCTATCCCGCCTCGATGGTCGAATATTCCCATACCGATGGCGAGATGGCGAACCAGCCGGGGCTGTTCACCAATCTGCTCAATCAACTGACGGGCGGCAACTGATGTCCGCCACTGGCACGGTTTCGGCACGGGCATCCGGTCAGGGCCTTCGGCGCGCGGGCCTGCTCGCCGGGGCGCTGGCGGCTGTGGCGCTGGTCGCGCTGTTCGTGGGCGCGCGCTACGGGTTGATGCTGGCCATCGGCCTCGGCTTCGGCATCACGCTGGAGGGGCTGCGCTTCGGCTTTGCCGGTCCGTGGAGGGCGATGATCCTGCGGCGCGAACCCGCCGGGGTGCTGGCGCAGCTTCTGGCCATCGCCCTTGTCGCGGTCGTGGCCATCCCGCTGCTCAGCAGCCACCCGGGGGAGCTGTCGGGGGCACAGGCGCCGATCGGCTGGGCCATGATCGGTGGCGCCTTCGTCTTCGGCGCAGCGATGCAGGTGGTGCTGGGCTGTGGCTCGGGCACGCTGGTCAATGCGGGCTCGGGCAATCCGGTCGGACTGCTGGCCCTGCCGTTCTTTGCCATCGGCAGTTTCGCCGGGGCCTATGGGCTGGTCTGGTGGACAAGCCTCGGTGCGCTGCCGGTGCTGACACTCCGCGGCGGCTTCGGGCTTGGAGTGACGCTGGCAGGGCTGGCGCTGGTGGCCGGGCTGTTCTGGCTGCTTGGCAAACCCGGCACGCGGCGCCTGCCGACACGTTATGTCGTCGCGGCCCTGCTGCTTGCGGCCCTTGGCATCGGCAACCTGCTGATCGCGGGCCAGCCCTGGGGCGTGGTCTACGGTCTGGGCCTTTGGGCTGCCAAGGGCGCCAGCGCCATGGGGGCGGATCTGTCCGGCTCGGCTTTCTGGAGCGCGCCGGGCTCGGTCGAGCGACTGCAAAGCTCTCTGCTGACCGATTATACCTCGCTGACCAATCTTGGCCTGATCGCCGGGGCGTTCGGTGTCGCCACATGGCGCAGCGGCGGCCTGTCACAGCCCCTGCCCCGCTATCCGGCCCGCGCCTGGATCGCCACGATCATCGCCGGGCTGCTGCTGGGCTATTCCTCGCGGCTGGCGTTTGGCTGTAATGTCGGCGCCTTCTTCTCGGGCATCTCTACCGGCAGCCTGCACGGCTGGGTCTGGTTCGCGGCCGCCTTCGCAGGGGCCTTTGTCGGCATCCGCATTCGCCCGATGGTCGGGCTGGAGGCACGCGCATGACCCGCCGTTTCACCGCGACGCTGATGGTCCTTGGTCTTGCCGGGCTGCTGGCCTTCGACCTCACGACCACACCGCCCAACCCTTACAAGGCACCCGTGGTCTTTGCCTTCGGCTCTGGCCTTGCCGCATCGGGCGGCTTTTGCGGAGCCTTGCCGAACTAAGGCCAAACCAGAAAGGCGCCCGGATCAAGCCTTGCAGACGATCCGGGCGCGGCTTCCGCACCTCTTTGCTAATTCTCTTACGAGTCATTGATTTAGCTTGATTATTTTGGCACCGTACGCGGATGATTTGGCGCCGCAGCCCCAGACACCACCCGCTTCGCCTGTTTAAGCTCTGCCCAGAGACGGCGGTCTGCCGTCGAGGGAGGAAGCCATGGATTACAAAATGCTCATCAACGGCAGGTTGGTGGCAGGCGAGCGCATGCTTGACGTCATCAACCCTGCCACCGAAGAGGTTTTCGCGCGCGTTCCGCACGCGACTGAAGCCCACCTTGACGAGGCCGTCGCCGCCGCAGCGGCGGCGCAAAAGATCTGGTCGAGGACCACCATGGCCGAGCGCCGCGCCGTGATCGAGGATCTGGCCGCCGCCATCCGCGCCAATGCCGACGATCTGGCCCGGACCATCACCATGGAACAGGGCAAGCCCCTGCCCGAAGCGGCGGGCGAGGTGGAGTGGAGCCAGGGCTACCTGCTGCATACCTCGACTCTGCAGCTGCCCGACCGGATCATTCAGGACGATGCGCAATTCCGCATCGAGACCCGGCACAAGCCGCTGGGCGTGGTCGGCGCCATTGTCGCGTGGAATTTCCCGCTGCTGCTGGCTTGCTGGAAAATCGGGCCTGCGCTGATGGCCGGGAATG
This sequence comes from Gemmobacter sp. LW-1, assembly GCF_001303875.1. Classification (NCBI taxonomy): domain Bacteria; kingdom Pseudomonadati; phylum Pseudomonadota; class Alphaproteobacteria; order Rhodobacterales; family Paracoccaceae; genus Gemmobacter; species Gemmobacter sp. LW-1. The sequence continues at coordinate 15,618 of NZ_LJSC01000054.1, forward strand.
CCATCATCCTCAAACCCGCACCGACAACACCCGTCACCACGCTGAAGCTGGGCGAGATCTGCGCCCGTATCCTGCCCGCGGGGCTGGTCAACATCCTGACCGACAATAATGATCTCGGCCCGAAGATGACCACCCATCCGGGCATCGCCAAGATCGGCTTCACCGGGTCGTCTCAGACCGGCAAGCGCATCATGGCCAGCGCAGCCGACACGATGAAGCGCGTGACGCTGGAAATGGGCGGCAATGATCCGACCATCGTGCTGCCCGATGTCGACGTGCGCGCGACCGCCGAAAAAGTTTATGGCGGGGCTTTCTTCAACGCAGGTCAGGTCTGCCTCGCGATCAAGCGCGCCTATGTGCATGACGCGATCTATGACGATTTCTGCGACGCACTGGCCGACATCGCCAGGGCCGCCGTGGTGGATGACGGGCTGAAGCAGGGCACCACCGTCGGCCCCATCCAGAACAAGGCGCAGTTCGAGAAGGTGAAGGGCTATCTGGAAGATGCCCGCACCAGCGGCCGCATCATTGCCGGGGGCGAGTTGCGCACTGGCAAGGGCTATTTCATCAGCCCGACCATTGTGCGTGATGTAACCGACGGCCAGCGTATCGTGGACGAGGAACAGTTCGGCCCGATCCTGCCGGTGATCCGCTTCAGCGATGTGAAGGACGTGATCGCGCGGGCCAATGCCTCCGAATACGGGCTGGGCGGGTCTGTCCATTCCGCCGATCTGGACAAGGCAACCGAAATCGCGGGCCAGATCGACTCTGGCACGATCTGGGTGAATCAGCAGCTCAACATCGGGCCGCATATTCCGATGGCGGGCTTCAAGGGCTCGGGCCTCGGGGTGGAACAGTCTGTCGAAGGGCTGGCCGAATACACCCAGATGCAGGTTCTGAACGTCGCGCGCGGCTGAGGCCACCATTGACGGCTCCGCCTGCCCGGTCCGCCGGGCGGGCCTTGCCCTTTCCGGAGATCAAACATGTCTCATGCAATGGCGGCAGGCGCCGCCCCGAAAGACGGGCTGTCGCATGTCACCGGCCCCGGGGAACCACCGCTAAAACAGGCCACCATCCCGCAGCTTCTGCGCGAGGCGGTCGCCAGCCATGGTGATGCCGAGGCGCTGGTGTTCTGCGAAACAGGCAAGCGGCTGACCTATCGGGCTTTCGCGCAAGAGGTGGACCGCTGCGCCGCCGGTTTACTGTCACTCGGGGTGACGCAGGGCGACCGGGTCGGTATCTGGTCACCCAACCGGCTGGAATGGGTGCTGACGCAATTCGCCACCGCCCGCATCGGCGCCATTCTGGTAAACATCAATCCGGCCTACCGTCTGTCGGAACTCGACTATGCGCTGAACAAGGTTGGCTGCCGCGTGCTGATCACGGCCCGTTCGTTCAAAAGCTCGGATTATGTGGCAATGATCCGCGAACTGGCCCCGGAACTGGGCCGTGAGGGGCCCTTGGCCTGCTCCCGCCTGCCGGAGTTGCGGCATATCGTGGTCATGGGCGATGACGCGTCCTCCGGCATGATCGCCTTCACCGATCTGACCGGCCGTGCCACCCCTGCCCTTCTGGCGCGGCTGGACGGCATCGAGGTCGGGCTTACGCCTTCGGACCCGATCAACATCCAGTTCACCTCGGGCACCACTGGCATGCCCAAGGGCGCCACACTGTCGCATTTCAACATCGTCAACAACGCGCGTTTCGTGACCGACCGTATTGCTCTGACCTCAGCCGACCGGCTGGTCATTCCGGTGCCGCTTTATCATTGCTTCGGCATGGTGATGGGTGTGCTGGGCGCGGTCAGCAAGGGCGCGAAGATGATCTTCCCCGGTGAGGGCTTCACCCCGGCGCAGACGCTTGACGCCATCGCGGCGGAAGGTGCCACCGCCTGCTACGGCGTGCCCACCATGTTCGTTGCCATGTTGCAGGAACTGGATCGCCAGCACCGCGACCTGTCCACCCTGCGCACCGGCATCATGGCGGGGGCGCTGTGCCCCATCGAGGTGATGAAACGCGTGAACCGCGACATGCACATGCGCGAGGTGACGATCTGCTATGGCATGACCGAAACCTCCCCCGTCTCGTTCCAAAGCTTTACCGACGATCCCACCGAAAAGCGCTGCGAAACCGTGGGCCGCATCCATCCGCATCTGGAGGTGAAGCTGGTGGACGCCGAGGGTAACACCGTCCCGGTAGGTGAAAAGGGTGAACTCTGGACCCGCGGCTATTCGGTGATGGCGGGCTACTGGGGCGACGAGGCCGCAACGGAGGCCAGTATCACAGACGGCTGGATGCACACCGGCGATCTGGGCGTGCTGGATGCGGAAGGCTTCTGCACAATCGTCGGACGGGTCAAGGACATGATCATCCGGGGCGGCGAGAACATCTACCCGCGCGAGATCGAGGAGTTCCTGATCCGCCACCCCGAGGTCAGCGATGTGCAGGTCTTCGGCATCCCCGACGATACTTTCGGGGAAGAGGTCTGCGCCTGGGTCGTGCTGAAACCCGGCAGCACGCTGATGGCAGAGGCATTGCGCGACCATTGCAAGGGCCAGATCGCGCATTTCAAGATCCCGCGCCATGTGCGGATCGTGACTGACCTGCCGCTGACCGCCACGGGCAAGCCGCAGAAATTCGTCATGCGCGACCGGATGCAGGAGATGCTGCGCAACGAGGCGGCTCAGAACGCGTGATCGTCCAGATGGCAGGCGATGCAGCGGCGGGTGGGACCAGAGGGCCTGCCCGCCGCATGTTCGTCGATATGGCAGCTCTGGCACAGGCCATGGAACTGCGCCTCCAGCAGCGGGGCGACCTTCTGGTCGGTGACATGGCAGGTCATGCAGGGCGGCCCGGCCGTGCGGTCGACAAACTCGTGGTGACAGGTCGCACAGGGTTTGCCGAAATGGGACTGATGGGTGAAGGTCATCGGCAGCACCGCAAGGCTGCCCCCGAAGCGGGCCGCGCGCTCCGGCAGCGGCTGGCCCATCGGCAATCCGGTGACGACCAGCGCCACCCCGGCCAGAAACAGCGCGGCCAGCAGCCATTTCACGGCATCACCTCACGCATCAGGACGAAGACGGCCACCGCCCCGCCACCGGCCCCCAGCCAGGCTGCAACCGGAACAGCGGATGCGCGCGGCCAGATCCGGCGACCAAAGGCGCAGGCCAGCGCAATGGCGGCCAGAGCCGCCGCCTGCCACCACATAGGCAGATAAAAACCGCTCAACAGGACATGCAGCAGCGTTGCCGCCAGACAGGCCAGCGCAAGATGCCGGTGCAGCCTGCGAAAGCCGCGATAGCTCGGGTGCAGGCGCCGGCGATCAGGCATGCGGGCAAGGATGCTCAGCCCTGCCAGAAGCAACAGACCGGCAAGGCCCAGCCACATATGCAGGGAACCACCCGGCAATAGATAGAACCGCGCCACGGCATCGCCCGCGAGAAACCAGAACGCATGCAGACCGGCAATGGCCAGAACCCAGTAGCCCAGCAATTCATGCGGGCGGGGTGTGCCACGCGGGCCGGGGATCATCTGGAACAACAAGCCCGCCAATGCCAGAAACCCCAGCGCATTGCCGAAGTCCCAGAACAGCCCGCCACTGCGCCACGGATCGGCCAGCGCCATGACCGCAAGGATCAGCAGCGCCGGAACCGCCCGTTCACGGCCAGGGATATTCCGCAATCTCGATGCCCAGATTGCGCAGATCCTCGACCACCTTGCGGCGATAGATCACGACATCGCCAACCGGCACCGCCCGACGGCGCGTCACCTCGGCCTCGGTGAAATGGCCGCTGCCATCAGACCACTGATCAAGGATATAGTTCATCACCTCCGCGATCTGAGCGTTGGTCATGTTGTTCCCGACCACGCCGGGCACGTGCATGACGTAGTCACGACCGGATTCGATGCTGACGATATGGCCAACCGAATTGGGAAAGGCGGGAATGCCGCCTTCCACCGTGCCCAGCCCCTGCATGCCGTGGCAGCCGGAACAATGCAGCACATAGTTCGCACGGGGCGAGGTCGCGGTATTCCCCGCGACACCCGGTGCAGCCGTGGCCAGAACCAGAAGCGAAGCCAGCAGGGGCTGTTTCATCATGCTCTCACTCCGTCGGCGGGCGCAGGGCCTTCAGATCATCCTGCGTGGTCATGCTGGCGCGCATCTCGGCGATCTGGGCAGGCGTCACTGACTGGTCGGTCTGGCCCAGATCAGACAGAACCCAGGTGGTGATCTGCGCCAGTTCCTCATCCGTGGTTCCGGCGACCGGCACCATGATCAGCCCCATATAGCGTTCGCCGTTCACGGTGATCGGCTTGGCGAAGCCCTTGGTGACGATGCCGCTGATATAGGTCGGCGCCTTGTCGCCCAGCGCCTGCCAGAAATCCGGCCGGTTCAGCGGCGGGG
>NZ_LJSC01000054.1:20041-155979 GCF_001303875.1 Gemmobacter sp. LW-1
CCCGCCGGTATTATGGCAGGCGGCGCAATGCGCGTCGAACAGGGCCGCCCCCGCATCCTCGGCGGATGCGGGACCGGACAGGAGACCGGCAAGAGCGGCCACAAGGAGAACCGCGCGCATCAATCGGCCAGACCCACGACGACCGACACCGTACAATGATAGCCCTTGTCGGTATTGGCGGTGCACCAGTTGATGTCGTTGTAAAGACCCATGCGATAGCCGGGACGTTCGCCCTTGTTGTTGTTGCAGAAGGTCGCGCTGGGGATGAAGGGTTTGCCGCAGCAGTCATTGTAGCTGATGAGGTAGTCCTTGCCGTCATCGGGATTCGAGCAGGTGCCGACCCAGGACACCGCCGAAACGCTGCTGCCCGGCGGGCAGGAGGTCAGCGAGCCGCCGGAATCCTCGCACAGGAAACCGTCGATGGCGCAATGCCGCCAGTAGCTGCACGGATCCGCCGCGCCGCCTTCGGTCGAGGCGAAGGCCCGGCGGTCGAAAGGCAGCACCGGCACCGAGACGGCGGCGCCCAGCAGCGCCATGCCGGTGCGGGCGAGGAAGGACCGGCGGCCATTGCGGCGCGCGGAAGAACGGATATTCGCCTCAGTCGCACCATCGAGGCGCTTGAGGAATCTGTCAATGAAACGGGTCATGTCGGTTTCCTTCTTGATGTCACGATATGTCAGGAGGTCATCCCGGCCACAGCGGCCTGATAGGAGGGGATGCCGGTTTCAGAAGCGGTGAACAGACTTTCAAGCTGTTCCCGGCTGTTCACGAGACCCTTGGCCGCCACCTTGCCATCCTTGTCGATGAGTACGGCGAAGGGCAGTTTCGAGACCTTGAAGCTCATCCCCAGCTCCGGGGACAGCACATAGGGGAAGGCTTCGAGGTTTTCGGCTTCAATCAGGCGGCGGTGCAGTTGCTCGCGCCCGTCCGAGGCCAGAACCACGTCGAGCCAGCCCTGTTCGTCGGCCTTGATGGATTTCAGCGCGGGCAGCAGGGCCTTGCAGATCGGGCAACTGGTCGACAGGAAAAACACCAGTTGCGAACGCCCCCCTGCCCGGCCGAGCGTCAGCCCAGGCCCGTTCAGGTTGGGCAAGGCCAGCGCCGGAACCTTGTCACCCAGCGCGGGCCCCGCATCCGAGATCATCGCGCCGACGGGCGAGACACGCTCGAACAGAATACCGATCTGGCGGGCCAGGGCGAAGATCACCGCAAGCTGGATCAGCACCACGACCCACAGCAGGATGTTCGAAAAGATCAGGAGGTTCATGCTAAAGGTCTCCCTGCCGGATATAGGGCAGATGCGAGGCAAGGCGCTCGATGATGGTATAGATGGCGACAAGGACCAGCGCGCCGGCAATGGCGACGGCAACATCGAACTTCGGCACCGGGGCCGCAGGCAGCATCGCCACCGACAGCGCCAGCAGGGTCAGCACGGCATTGCGGCCCAGCGTGAAGACCGACACGATTTGCGGCAGACCGCCGCAACCGCAGTCGATCCGGCTGCGGCCCTGCACCAGGGCCACTGCCATGATGGCCGCGTAACCCGAGAACAGACCCGCCGCCAGAAACCCGCCGAAAGGACGCGCAACCGGCAGGATCAGCGCAAGGATCGTTGCCACCTCGACGCCGGTCAGCAGCCGAACCGCCGGGGCAGCCCAGGCTTCGGGCACCAGGCCGTAACCCTGCGCGAACCCCACGGTTTCCAGAAACCGTTCCACCTTGTGCCAGACCGCCCGCGCCAGCACGATGACCAGGAAGCTGGTCACCGTCACCGAAGCAAGAGAGGCAAGCGCCGCCATCTCAGTAATCCGTCGCGATCATCGTCGGGAAGAAGGCAGCCCCTTCCTTGGCGGCGCTTTCCGTCAGGCTGACGGTATCGCCCAGCGTCACATCGTAACGATGCAGCCCGCCCAGATGATCCACGCCGATCAGTTGCGGCACCTCGCCCGTGCTGACTGCGATATTGGTTTCGCCATGCGCAGCGCTGCGGCCCACAACCTCGCCGCTGGTCATATTGATCGCCCAGATCTCTTCCGCCGGGTTCTTGTGCGTGCCGTCGCCCGCATTGGAATGCATCATCACGAACAGGGTTTTCGACGCGGCGTGATAGGCCATCAGCGTATAGCCCGAAGGCGCCCAGCCATCTTTTGCGAAGGCGATGGTGCGGCCCAGCACCGGCTTGTCGCCGCTGTCATCAACCTCCAGCAGCTTGCCGTCGAACGAGATGTAGACCAGCTTGCCGTCGATCCGCAGCGCGACACCGAAGATCGGCGCCGTATCGGCATCGAAGATCTTGTCCGATTTCGCCGGTTCGCTGACCGTGCCATCGGCGCCAATCGTGTATTTCACCAGAGAGCCATCACCGCAGATGGTGGTGAAGGCCAGCCCTTCAGTGGAGGGATAGGCGGTCCAGCAGCCGGGGGTCGGCACCTCGACCAGATCCTTCCCCGCCGCCAGATCGACCACGTTGATCGAGGTCGCGGGCGTGGCATTCTGGACCAGCATGTATTTGCCATCCGCCGAAAGGTTCAGTGCGCCCTTCTGGCTAAGCGTCTGAGCCATCTTGTCGGACACCGTGAACTCGCGCCGCAGGTTCAGGGTTTGCGGGTCGTATTCCTCGATCACCGCCTCGATGGGGCCGCGGGTATAGCGCTTCATGTAGACCGAGCCGGTATAGATCGACTTGCCATCCCCACTCATCAGCATCTGGCTGAAGGTGCCCGCGCCGATATTGCCTTCCAGCGACAGGTCATCGGCGTTCAGCACGAAGACCGAACTGGACCCCGAGATGCCCATATCCATCAGATAGATATGATTTCCCTCGGAAATCCGCGCCTCGACGGCAAGGGTTTCGGGCTGGATGTCTTTTTCCTGTGCAAGAACCTGACCGCCGGTGGCGGCCAGAACCGAAAGTGAAAGCAGAAGATGGTGTTTCATTTGGCGACCTGCTGAAGTGACTAGGGGTTTCATGCGGCGGCGCGGTCCCGCCCGAATCCGGGGGGTGGGGCGGAGGAAGGGCTTTGCCGAAGCCATCCCGCCACGCGCGGCGGGTTCGGTCCGGTCAGACTCTGCACGTCCATTCTGTTCATCCTCGACCGCCTCCCCTCGGTTCTGGATGAAAACCAGATCACGGCAGCGCGGGCCGGGTCTTGGCCGGGTGCGCCAGAATTGCGGCCCCACGCGCCAAAAAAAACATTTCAGATCAATGTTCGATCAGGGTTTGAAGATGGTCTTCATAGTAGCCGCCCGGCGAAAGCTGATAAAGCTGCCGGAAACTGCGGTTGAAGTGCGACAGATCGCTGAACCCCGCGCGATAGGCCAGATCGGAAATCGCGGGCCGCTGTTTCTGCCGCGCCGCACGGCGCAGATGGCTGGCGACCAGCTTCATCCGGGCCTCGCAAAGCACGCGGGTAAAGGTGGTGCCATTGTCGCGGAAATCGCGTTGCAACTGACGGCGCGACATATGCACCAGCCCGGCGAGCCGCTCGATGGTGAAGTCGCTGTCCGGGACATGCCGCTCGATCGTGTCGCAGATGTAGCGGAACCGCCCGTGCCGGTCGCGGAACGACGCCGCGTCGCCCGGGCGTTCATCAGGGCGGAACATCATGGCAATGAAATCGAACAGATAATCGGCATGGGAATCGCCATGCCCCTCGCCGTTCATCAGCGCATCAAGACTGGGCCGCAGCGGATGCGCCCGGTCCATGCGCCGCCCGGTGACAGGACTGGCCCCCCGCCCTTCCAGGCAGAGGCTGCGTGGCAGATGCACCGACAGGAACGACGATGCCTTGCCGTCGAAACGCAGTTCGGCCGTGCGCGTCGAATCCATCAGCAGACTGTCGCCCGCCATCAACACCTCTTCCCGGCCATTATGGGCCACGCGCATCTCGCCGGATTTCTGCATCAGCAGGAAAAGATATTCGTGGTCGTCCCGGCGAATGCCCGCGCGCAGACGTTCGATCTGGTCGATCTCGCATTGCATGTCTGCGATATCGACCCCGTGACGGCGGCGCAGACTGAAGATTCCGACCGGCTTGCGGGTGTTCTTCACCGGCTTGCTATAGTAGTGGCCACAATTGTTGAGGATACAACTGTTCCACTCGTCGAAACACATCATGGCCTTTCCTCCCCAAAAAGGCTGCATGGTCATCGTGCCGGGTATAGTGCGCTGGCCCGGGTCGGTGATCAATAGTGGAATGTAACCGCTGTCTGACAAGGCCAAAGCGGCAACGGTCCGATTGGGAACCGTTCACGCCGCGCCTCGGGCGATATCTTGCTGCGCGGTCAGGGCGCAGCACAAAGGCCCTGCGCAAGAGCGTGTCGAACCACAGCCACCTCAGGATGTTTCCGGCAACAAGCCTTCACAATCTCCGTAGTCGACACGAACCACCGGCAGGTTTTGATGCAAATGCGAGGCATACGGCCGGTCAGAGGAGCCGCATCAAAATATCACTATCAAGCCACGCCACACCCGAGTTGCGATCCACTCCGCACACACGGTGGACGCCTGCATTCTGGAGTTAATCGAGTAACTGGCATTCAGATCACAGCACCGCCACCTGCTGCCAGTCAGGTACAAAGCGTCATAGTAGCGCTTATCGGATCATTCATGCGGTAGCGGCGGGTGAAGAACCGCATATCAGATTCAATGTGGGGCGCCGTAAGGAAAGGCAGTCCCGAAAATCTTCAGCGACAAAGATGATGTCGCGCAACCCTGTCACCGGCGTTTCGGTCGTGATCGAACGCCGGATAGAGGATATGATGACCCGCGCCGACCGGGACGAATTCGACCCTTATCTGCTGCCCGGCGATGCCATCGCCTGCTATGACAGCGCGGTGACCAACATTGCCGATGTGGCCCGCGTCGTGGGCACGGTACTGGGAAGCCCTTGACCTCAGGCGCCGGGCGGCATCCGTTCCAGCCAGGCAAGGATCTGCCCGCGCGTCTCTTGCCAAAGCGGCGGGATGTTGCGGGCCGCATCGGCAAGTGGCTGGCTGTCACCCGACTTCCAGGCGGTCTCAATGGCATGAAGCCGGGCATGAAGCGCCACGGCTCCAAATGTGCCCGCCGCCCCCGCGCAGCGGTGCAAGAGCTGCATCCGCGCGGCGGGGTCGCTGGCCTGCGGTTCATCGGCCAGATCCCGCGCCATTGCGTCTATCTGGTCGATGAACCGCCCCGTCAGGGCGCGGAGTGCGGCAGAAACAGGTGCGGTGTCATCCGGCACCAGACGGGAGGCATCGAACAGGGGCCCTGTTGGTCTGGCCACGGCCCCCATCCCTTCCGCCTGCGGCGCGGCGCCGGAAACCTCTGCCAGGGCCGCAAGCAGTTCCTTGCGGTTAATGGGTTTCTTCAGCACATCCGTCATGCCTGCGGCCCGGAAGGCGGCCACTTCTTCCGGCAGGGCATGGGCGGTAATCGCAACGATGGGAGCCGCCGCCGAGGCGCCCGTTCCCGTGCGGATCGCGCGGGTCGCAGCCCGCCCGTCCATGACGGGCATCGAAATATCCATCAGGATCACATCGAACCGGGTTTCTGCGGCGCGTGCCACGCCCTCGCGGCCATCACAGGCCTCGGTCACCGCATGACCTGCGAGCGTGACCATGTCATGCAGGATGATCCGGTTGATTTCGTTGTCCTCGACAATCAGCACGGAAAGGGCGTGGCCGGGAGCCGCCGCATCCGGCGGCACGGCGGCAGTGCCCTCCGGCAGCGGCAAGGCGGCCGCGCTGCGTTCCAGCGGCAGCCGCATCCAGAACACGCTGCCTTCGCCCTGTGTGCTTTCCACCCCCACCTCGCCGCCCATCAGCCCGGCCAGCCGCCGCGAAATGCCCAGCCCAAGCCCGGTGCCCGAGCGCCGCCCGTAAGAGCTGTCGATCATCTCGAAATCGCGGAAAATCCGTTCCAGATCGCCTTCGGCAATCCCGAGGCCGGTGTCGATCACCCGCAACTCGACCTCTGAGACCGGTGCCGCCGGGTCCAGCGCCTCGATCTCGATCCGCACCCCGCCGCGGGGCGTGAATTTGATCGCGTTGTTCACGAAGTTCAGCAAGACCTGCCGGATCTTGTCGGGATCGCCGACCGCCGGTTCGAAGGGCGGGCTTTGCCAGCCCCAGTACAGCGTGATGCCATTGACTCTGGCCAGACCATGCTGATTGGCGATCACATCTTCCACGATGTCGGACAGGCGGAACGGCCTTGATTGCAGGCGCATCATCCCGGCCTCCAGTTGCGAAATGTCCAGAACATCGTTCACCAGCGCGCTGAGCAGCCGGCCCGAAACCTCCATCGAGCCGAGATAGGCTTTCTGCTGCGGGTCAAGCCGGGTATCGGCCAGCAGCGACATGGTGCCCAGCAACCCGTTCAGCGGTGTGCGCATCTCGTGCGACATGACTGCCACGAATTCCGCCTTGGCCTTTTCGCCCGCGACGGCACGGTCATGCGCCTCGATCAGATCGGCCTCGGCCTGCCTGATCTGCGAGATGTCGCGGATGAACAGCACGAAGATCTGCCCCTGATCGCCCTCTGCCACACGCAGCGAGATTTCGGCCGGAAAGACGCGCCCGTCGCGCCCGATGCCATCGACATAAAGCCGCCCCAGCGTTTCCGGCGCGGGATTGCGCAGAGCAGCGGCAAGGCTGCGGTCCCTGTCCTCCTCGGGCTTGACGAGCGTCAGAAGATCCCGCCCGGTGACCTCTTCCACCGTACAGCCAAAGATCGCCTCTGCCGCCGGGCTGAAATCCAGAATGCGCGCCGCGCGGTCACAGACCACGATCCCGTCAAGCGAGGTCTGGATCACCGTGCGCATCCGCGCCGTGGTCAGCATCTGGTCCACGGCGCGGCGCTCGCTCAGCCGGTACATCCGCAGCAGCAGCACCGCCAGCAGCGAGATCGCCACGAACATCCCCCCCGCAATCAGGGCAAGCCTGGCCAGTGTCGTGGTCACGGCGATGCGCGTGGCATCCGAATGTGTGGCGAACTCCGCCAGTCCCATGACCGAAAGCGCGCGTACCACGGGTGCAACCGTCTCGGCCTCGCGGTCCATCTGGTCCAGGGCCGCCACCAGCCCGGCATCGGGCAGATCAGCCAGAGCGCTCATCCGGTCGCGCGCCTGGCGGATCACCTCGAAATTCTGTTTGAACTCGGCATTGCGGCGCAGGGTGGAATAGGTGCCCGTGGCGCGAAACGTGTCGATCCGGCTGTAGAAGATGTCGAACCGCTTGCGCAGATCGGCAAGCTGGGCCGCGGTGGTTTGCCCCAGATGCACCTCGACACGGGCGGTATCCAGCGCGTGGCGGAAGCGCAGGAATTCCGCATCAACCTGCGACAGCGTCCATTGCAGATTGTCCGAAGCGGCAGAGCGCAGCGTGTTCAGCTGCGCGACCACGTTCTGCGTCATGGCGCCCATGATGCCGAACAGGATGGCAAGGATGGCCGAAACCACCAGCAGGCGCAGGCGCCGTAACCGGCGGCGCTTCCGGTCAGCAGCCGGATTCAGCCCGGAGCCTGGCATCGCGTCATCCGTCACCTGTCGTTCTTCCGATCCGCTGCCGATCCTAGGGTCGAACCTCGATCCGTTCCAGTTGCCAGATGCTGCGGGTGTAGATCACCTCGCTGCGGTAGGCCGGGTCGGAATCGTAGGGATAGACAATCCACAGCGGCCCCTTGTCACGCAGGGACATGGCGGTGCCGTTGCGGCTGTGGGCAATGATGGGGGCATTCTCCGGCCAATCCTCCACCGGGATCTCGACCGAATAGTCATTGGCGGCATAGGCCTCCAGCAGCGCGCCGGTCATGCCGGCAGCCCGCAGCACCGCGCCCAGCGAGACGCCGGTGAATTCCTGCGGGCCTTCTGTCCAGACCGTGCTTGTGGTGAAGGTGATCTGTGGCAAGGCGGCAAGGGCGGCTGCATCGAAGGTGACGCTGGTGCCGGGCTTGCCGTCGACAGTACCCGTCAGGGTCAGCAACGGGGTATCGGCCTGCGCCGCGGTCATGGCGGCAAGGCTGGTCAGCACGGCCAGGACGATTCTGCGGGTAAGACGTGGGGCCAAGGCGGTGATATCCTCTGGAAGGGCTGGCTGCGGAACCGGCGCGCGGATTTTTGAGCCGGAGACTAGCATGTTGGGCATCGGCCGGGCATTCGCATCGGAACTGTCGGACTATCCTTGCGGATAGGGGCTCAATAGGCGCCCCGCCCGGTCCAGAGCGCACGGAAGGTCAGCCCGATCAGCACCAGATCCAGCAAGAGCGAGGTCGAGCGCGCATAGGCGATATCCATTTGCATCACTCGGCGCGCCCGGACACCTGCCGGGGTTCTGCCCCAAGGCGCCGGAACAAGACCTTAGGGCCTGTTTGGCGGGCTGGCCGGGCAAGGCCGCCCTCCAGCGGCGGCGGGGTGGCGACTTGACCTCTCCGTCAGGATGCGCCCCGATATCCTTTCGCAAGGCCTCACACTTGCCATCTTTCAACCTATAATCGTCAAGCGCTGGCGTTGTTTCATCCCAACGCGAATCGCCCCAAAGGAGAGTGAAGCTGTATCTGGCCCAATCGCGCCCGACCGATGCCACGTCCAAGGCAAAAAATGGAGCAAATGGCATGCGTATCCTGATCGCGGACGACCACGACCTCGTGCGCGATACGATCATGCTGTTCCTGCAAGTCGAAGCTGGCGCCGAGGTCGCGGCCGTGGGCAACCTGCCGGAAGCGGTAAAGGCCATCAAATCCGCGCCGCGCTTCGATCTTGTCATTCTGGATGTGGCGATGCCTGGCATGAACGGGCTGGAAAGCCTGCGGCAGGTCATGGCCATGGCGGGCGGGCAGCGGGTCGCGCTGATTTCGGGCACGGCGACTGCCGACATTGCCGAACAGGCACTGGCCATGGGGGCTGCGGGGTATCTGCCCAAGACGCTCAGCGCGAAGTCGCTGGCCAATGCGGTGCGCTTCATGGCGATGGGCGAGCAATATGCCCCGCTGGAGTTTCTGCGCGCCGCGCAGGAAGAAGCACCGCATCCGCTGGTGCAGCGCCTGTCAGGACGCGAGATGGATGTGCTGCGCGGGCTGGTTTCGGGGAAGGCCAACAAGGAAATCGCCCGCGACCTCGGGATCACCGAGCCGACCGTGAAGCTGCATATGAAGACGCTCTATCGCAAGATCGGCGCGCATAACCGCACCCAGGCAGCGCTGATCGCGCGGGATCAGGGTCTGTTCTGACCTATCCACCCGGATAGGCGACGGCTCCGCTCACGTGGTGGGTCATCCCCCGGCAACGCCCGGTTTGCAAGCGCGCGCCGCTTCTGGCATATGCAGGCCGTTCCAGCGCGCGAGGGGCCAATGGCCGACGATCTGCATCTTTCCGACGACGATCTGGCGGAGGACATCCATCCGCTGTTTCATGGCGCCCCCGCGACCACAGAATTCCGCAAGCTCCGCAAGCGGCTGGTGCGCGAGGTGCGGGATGCCATCGACAAATACGGGATGATCGAACGCGGCACGCGCTGGCTGGTCTGTCTTTCCGGCGGAAAGGACAGCTATACCCTGCTTGCTGTCCTGCACGAACTGAAATGGCGCGGCCTCCTGCCGGTCGATCTGCTGGCCTGCAATCTGGATCAGGGTCAGCCGAATTTCCCGGCAACCGTCCTGCCGGACTTCCTGCAACGCATGGGCGTGCCGCATCGCATCGAATACCAGGACACCTATTCGGTGGTGATGGACAAGATCGGGCCGGGCAAGACCATGTGCTCGCTCTGCTCCCGGCTGCGGCGCGGCAATCTTTATCGCATTGCGCGGGAAGAGGGTTGCTCGGCCGTGGTGCTTGGCCATCACCGCGACGACATTCTGGAAACCTTCTTCATGAACCTGTTCCACGGCGGACGGCTGGCAACCATGCCACCCAAGCTGCTGAATGAGGAAGGCGATCTGTTCGTCTGTCGCCCGCTGGCTTTCGTGGCCGAGGCCGATTGCGAGAAATTCGCCCGCGCCATGAATTACCCGATCATTCCCTGCGATCTGTGCGGCAGCCAGGAAGGCTTGCAACGCCAGCAGGTCAAACAGTTGCTTGACGGATGGGAGACCCGAAGCCCCGGCCGGCGGCAGGTGATGTTCCGCGCGCTGATGAATGCGCGACCGTCGCATCTGCTCGACCCTTCCATTTTCGATTTCACCGGGCTGGCTGCGAAACCCGGAACATTTAGCGAAAATCCTCCGCATCTCGGACAGGAATTTTAACGAACCGTCGAGGATGCGCGCCTAGGGTGCATCGGCGGCCGAGGGGTCGCGGATGTGGCGAGGGGCGCGATGTCGGGTCAAATCCGGAAACGGCTGTCAGAAAACATGGGCCGGATGCTGCGGCGCTTGCGGCGGCCTGAAACTCTGCTCCTGCTGCCTGCGGCGACGCTGGCGGCCTACTGGCTGGGTGGAGAGCGGGCCCTGCTGGGACTCGCGCTCGGTGCGCCGCTGGCAGCCGTGGCGCTGGATCTGCTGCGCCCGGCTGAAACCGCCATGCCCCCGATGCCGGATGGCTTGCAGGGTCTGGCGCTCCGGCCTCAACTGGTGACACTGCTCGATACGGCCTTGCGCGCGGCACCGGCCAGCGGTTTGCAGACCGGCTGTCTTGTCGTGCAGTTCGACGATGCCGCCTTGTTGCTGGACCGACATGGACGCGCTGCGCAGACCGAGGTGCTGGCCCGCTGTGCCGAACGCATTTGCAGCGCCCTGCGCAGCGGGGATGTGGTTGCGCGGCTGGAAGGTGGCGGTTTTGCGGTGGCGCTGAGCCCCCAGCGGCGGCTGGATCTGGAAAGCATGATCCAGCTTGCCGCGCGGCTTCAGGCCGCGATTGCGCCGCCCATCAGCCTCAATGCAATGCGCCTCTATGTCAGCTGCTCGGTCGGTTTCTGCCTCGGCGTCGCGGCACCTGCCGCCGAAGGCCGTGCGTTGCTGGATGCGGCGCAGATCGCGGCGGATGAGGCGCTGCGCAACGGCCCAGCCGCCATCCGCGCCTTCGCCCCCGACATGGCGCGCAAACGGGCCGACCGCGATGCCCTGCGCGGCCTGTTGGAAAACGCGCTGGATCAGGGCGAGATCCGCGCCCATTTTCAGCCGCAGGTTTCCACCGATACCGGCGACATCACCGGATTCGAGGCGCTCGCGCGATGGCATCACCCCGAACGCGGCGTGGTGCCCCCTGTCGAGTTTCTGGGGGCGATTGAAGAGGCCGGGCTGGCGGAGCGTCTGGGCGAGGTCATGCTGTTTCAGGCGCTGACGGCCCTGTCGCGTTGGGATCGCGCGGGGCTGAATGTGCCGAAAGTCGGCATCAACCTCTCAGCGGCAGAGTTGCGCAATCCCCGCTTCGTCGAGAAGCTGGAATGGGAAATCGACCGTTTCGGTCTGGAGCCAGGTCGTCTTTGCATCGAGATTCTGGAAACCGTGATCGCCAGCACCGGACATGACGTGATCGTGCGCAACATCGCGGCAATGGCGCAGTTGGGCTGCACCATCGACCTTGACGATTTCGGAACCGGCCATGCCTCGATCACCAATATCCGACGCTTCGCCGTGCACCGGCTGAAAATCGACCGCAGCTTTGTGACACGGATCGACGCCGACCCCGGCCAGCAGAAGATGGTCGCGGCCATTCTGTCTCTGGCGAAACAGCTTGACCTCGACACCCTGGCCGAAGGGGTGGAAACGGCGGGCGAGCATGCGATGCTGGCGCAACTGGGCTGTCGCCATGTGCAGGGCTTCGGCATCGCCCGCCCCATGCCCTTCGATCAGGTGCAGGACTGGATCGCCCGGCATCAGGCAAATCACCGGCCGCTGCCGCGAATCGGCACACGGGCCACGAAATGACGCCGCGAGGCTGTCATTGGCCACCCCGCGCCGGGAAAACCGCTTGACCTTTTCTCCCCCCTTCTGTTGAACCACGCCTGACCCACGCCCGGGTCAGCCTTTTCAAGCGACACGGTGGGGATCGCAGATGGACGATCAGAACAAGAACCTTATTCTGGCGACGGCGCTGAGTTTCCTTGTGATCCTCGTGTGGTTCGTGCTGTTCCCGCCGGAAGAAACGGCGCCGACGGCCGATCCCGTTGCCGCGACCCAGCCTGCGACGGCGCCCGCCGCGACAGCAACGGCGACGCAGGCACAGCCCGAGGTCGCCCCCGTCCCCGAGGCGCCCCGGCTGAAGATCGACACGCCGAAGCTGTCGGGCTCGGTGTCGCTGCTGGGCGGTCGCATTGATGATCTGTCGCTGAAAGCCTACCACGCGACCATCGACCCGAAATCGGATATCGTGCGCCTGCTGACCCCGGTCGGCGAGCCGCATGCCTATTACGCCCTTTACGGCTGGACGCCGGGCGGGACGCTGGATTTCGCGGATGTGCCTGGCGCCACGACGGAATGGCAACAGGTCGGCGGCGATACGCTGGCGCCGGGCAAGCCCGTCACGCTGGAGTGGGCGAATGGCAAGGGCCTGACCTTCACGCGCCAACTGGCCGTTGATGACAATTACATGTTCACCGTTACGGATTCCGTTGCCAACACGGGCACCGAAACGGCGACGCTGCAACCCTATGGCGTGGTAGCGCGCCACGGCAAACCGGCCGATCTGCAAAGTTTCTATGTACTGCACGAGGGCGTTGTCGGCCGGACTGACGGCAAGCTGGCCGAGATCAAGTACAAGGATGTCGCCGATCTGCCGCAGGTCGCCCGCGAAGGCGCACAGGCCGAAGTGACCGAGGGCACCGCCGACGGCTGGCTGGGCTTTACCGACAAATACTGGATGACCGTTCTGGTCCCTGAGCAGGGCAAACCCTACACCGCCGTGGTGAAATACAACGCCCAGTCCGACATCTATCAGACCGAGACGCGGATGCCGGTTGTCACCGTGGCACCGGGGGCCAGCACCGAAGTTTCGTCGCGCCTGTTCGCCGGTGCAAAGGAATGGGAAACCATCCGGAACTACCAGAACAACGACGGAATCGCGGGCTTCATCGATTCGATTGACTGGGGCTGGTTCTTCTTCTTCACCAAGCCGATCTTCTGGCTGCTGCACCACCTGCACGGCTGGATCGGCAACATGGGTCTGGCCATCATCGCACTGACCTTCGTGCTGAAGATCCTCGTGCTGCCGCTCGCCTACAAATCCTATGTCTCAATGGCGCGGATGAAAGAGCTTCAGCCCGAGATGGAGGCGCTGAAGGAACGCGCGGGCGAGGATAAGCAGAAGCTGCAAAAGGAAATGATGCAGCTTTACAAGGAAAAGAAGGTCAATCCGGCAGCAGGCTGCCTGCCGATTTTCCTGCAAATTCCGATCTTCTTCAGCCTTTACAAGGTGATCTTCGTCACGCTCGAACTGCGTCAGGCGCCGTTCTTCGGCTGGCTGAACGACCTGTCGGCGCCCGATCCGTCGTCGCTGTTCAACCTGTTCGGGCTGCTGCCCTGGGCGGCCCCGGCGCATGGCACCTTCCTTGCCATGATCTTCATTGGTGTGCTGCCGATCCTGCTCGGCATCTCGATGTGGCTGCAACAGAAGCTGAACCCGGCACCCGCCGATCCGGCGCAGGCGATGATTTTCGCCTGGATGCCCTGGGTGTTCATGTTCATGCTGGGCAGCTTTGCTTCGGGTCTTGTTCTGTACTGGATCACCAACAACACGATCACTTTCATCCAGCAGTACCTGATCATGCGCAGCCATGGCCACAAGCCGGATATCTTCGGCAACATCAAGGCGGGCTTTTCGAAGAAACAGCCCGAGCCAGCGAAGGGCAAGAAATGAAGGCACGGCTGAACACCATCTGCCGACATCCGATCAAGAGCCACGGACGCGAGAGCCTCGCGTCCGTTCGGCTTTCGGCGGGTGCCGGTCTGCCGTGGGACCGGCACTGGGCCGTGGCGCATGATGCGGCCCGGCTGGTCGAGGGCTGGAATCCTTGCGTGAACTTCGCGCGGGGGTCCAAGGCGCCTGCATTGATGGCGATCAATGCCGCGCTGGACGAATCGACTGCAGCCGTGACGCTGACCCACCCGGAACGTGAACCACTGACCTTCCGACCCGATGATGCAGCCGACCTGCCGCGGTTTCTGGATTGGGTGCGCGAACTGAACCCCGCAGGTCGGGCGATGCCCGAACGCATTGTCAGCGCCGGGCGGATCATGTCGGACACCGATTATCCGTCGGTCTCGATCCTGAATCTGGCCTCCAACACCGATCTGGGCGCGCGGATGGGGATGGACCTGTCGCCGCTGCGCTGGCGCGGCAATCTCTGGGTCGAGGGCTGGCAGCCCTGGGCGGAATGGGATCTGGTCGGGCGCAGGCTGCGGATCGGCGACGCGCTGCTGGAAGTGCGCGAGCGGATCGAGCGGTGCAATGCCACCAAGGCCAACCCGGCGACCGGACGCATTGAAGGTGATACGCTGGGCGCGCTACGCGGTGCCTTCGGGCATCAGGATTTCGGCGTTTACGCCGTCGTTGTCGAAGGGGGCGAGATTGCCCCCGGCATGGAGGTAACCATCCAATGACCGCCCTGCCCTTCCCGCTTGCCGAAGAGCCTGATGATTTCGCGCGCGAACGTGGCCGGCTGATGTTCGCCGGTCCGGTCGATTTCGTGAAAGGCGTGGTTGCCATGCCCGGCCTGCCGCCGGCAGACCGGCTGGAGGTCTGTTTTGCCGGTCGCTCGAACGTCGGGAAATCCAGCCTGATCAATGCGCTGACCGGCCGCAAGAACCTCGCGCGCGCCTCGAACACGCCGGGGCGGACGCAGGAGATCAACTATTTCGCCCTTGGCGAAAGCCGCTATCTGGTTGACCTTCCGGGCTATGGTTTCGCCGAAGCGCCGGTTTCGACGGTGCAGAAGTGGCAGACGCTGTTGAAGGCCTATCTGCAAGGCCGCCAGACCCTGCGCCGCGCCTTCGTGCTGATCGACAGCCGCCATGGCGTCAAATCGGTCGATGACGAGATCATGACGCTTCTCGACAAATCTGCCGTCACCTTCCAGGTCGTGATGACCAAGATGGACAAGCTGTCGCGCCCGGAACGCGAGAAGAACCTCGATCAGGTGCGCGCCGCGCTGGCAAAGCACCCGGCGGCCTACCCCGAGATCGTGATGACCTCCTCGGAAAAGGGTGACGGCATCGCCACCCTGCGCGCCATCGTCGCGGGGCTGGAATGAACGCGCTGGTGCAGGTCGCGCTTGGCGGCGCCATGGGGGCGAGCCTGCGCTATGGCGTCAATCTGGGCATGCAGCGCCTGCTGGGCAGCGGCTTCCCCTGGCATACGCTGACGGCGAATGTGCTGGGTTCGGCGGTGATGGGCGTGCTGATGGTGGCGCTGGCGCATCGCGGGCATCAGCATCTGGCGCCCCTGCTGATGACCGGGCTTCTGGGCGGCTTCACCACCTTTTCTGCCTTTTCCATGGATACGGTCGCGCTGGCCGAGCGCGGCCAGATGACCGCGGCGGCGCTCTATGTCGCGGCCTCGGTCCTGATCGCACTGGCGGCCTTTGTGCTGGCCGTCCACCTGACGCGGAGCATTCTGACATGAGCGGTGTGAAACTGCTGACCGTTTCCGAGGATGAGGGCGAACAGCGGCTCGACCGCTGGTTCAAGCGCCGCTTTCCGCATGTGACTCAGGGCGCGGTCGAAAAGATGTGCCGCACCGGGCAGGTACGGGTGGATGGCAAGCGCGCAAAAGCGGCGGATCGCGTCGCACCGGGTACGGTGATCCGCGTGCCGCCGCTGCCGGAAAATGACGCCCCCTCGCGGCCGCGCCCCGATGGCGTCAGCGCAGCAGATACGCGGATGATCCAGGATGCGGTAATCTTCAGGGACGAGCATATCATCGTGCTGAACAAGCCGCCGGGGCTGCCCTCGCAGGGCGGCTCGGGTCAGGGCGACCGGCATGTCGACGGGCTGACCGAGGCGCTGAAATTCGGCTACAAGGACCGGCCGAAGCTGGTACACCGGCTGGACAAGGATACTTCGGGTGTCCTGGTTCTGGCCCGCACCGACCGGGTGGCTCGCGCCCTGTCCGAGGCGTTTCGCCACCGCAATACCCGCAAGATTTACTGGGCCGTCGTTGCGGGCGTTCCACAGCCCAAGCAGGGCTCGATCAAATATGCGCTGATGAAGGCACCGGGCCGTGGCCGGGGTGGCGAGGGCGAGAAGATGGTCTGCATCCATCCTGCCAAGGTTGGTGATTACCCCGATGCCAAGCGGGCGCAGACCGATTACTTCACGCTCTGGTTCCTTGGCACCCGGCTGAGCTGGATGGCGCTGGAGCCGATCACCGGCCGTACCCACCAGCTGCGCGCCCATATGGCCGAGTTCGGTCATCCGATTCTTGGCGATGGCAAATATGGTGGCTCGGACGCTGAAAATCTGGGCGATGGCTGGGGCGCGGGCACCGGCGGTGATCTGTCGCGCAAGCTGCACCTGCATGCCCGGCGGCTGAGCATCGAGCATCCGATCACCAGGGAACCGATCACCTTCACCGCCCCCCTGCCCGAGCATATGGCCCGCACCTGGAAGCTGCTCGACTGGAAAGAGGGCGACGTGCCGGAAGACCCGTTCGAAAAGCTGCACTGATGAGCGACTGGACCCCCAAACGTTTCTGGAAATCGGCGAGCGCCGAACCTGTGGACGGCGGCTTTGCCGTTCATCTGGATGGCCGCGCCGTGAAGACCCCGGCCAAGGCGGCTCTGGTGCTGCCCACCCGCACACTGGCTGCCGCCATCGCCGCGGAATGGGACGCCCAGCAGGGGCAGGTGCGCCCCGAGACAATGCCCGCCACGCGCGCCGCCAATTCCGCCATTGACAAGGTGCGCCCGCAATTCGCGCAAGTGGCCGATATGCTTGCAGATTATGCAGGAACTGATCTGCTGTGCTACCGTGCCGAAGGGCCGGATGCGCTGATCGCTCGGCAGGCTGCGGGCTGGGACCCATTGCTGGATTGGGCGAAGCAACGCCATGGCGCACCCCTGATCGCCACCTCAGGCGTCATGCATATCGCGCAAGACCCTGCCAGCCTTGCTGCCCTGCGCGCCGCGATTTTCGCGCAGAACGAATTCCAGCTGGCGGCCCTGCACGACCTGATTGCCATTACCGGCTCTGCCGTTCTGGGCCTTGCCGTGACCGACGGGCATCTGAGCCCGGCGGAAGCCTTCGATCTCAGCCGAATCGATGAACACTGGCAGATCGAACAATGGGGCGAAGATGCCGAGGCCGCTGAGGCCGAGGCCGTCAAACGCCAGGCGGTCGAGGACGCCGCCCGTTTCTACGCATTGTGTGGGTAACAATCTTGCCCAATTTCCGGGCAGATGTGACGCATCTTTCGTGATCCCTGCGCAAACTGCCCGCGCAGGGACAGTTTGCGCTATCAACTCGGTTTCACTTGACGGCCCAAAGCGCTTTACACGAAACTGCCCGTCACTGAGAGGGAAGCCTCCCTCAGTCTTCTGCTCCGTACGGGGCCATAACACCGCCCGCAAAGGGTGGACACTCAGGAAGAGGTACGCATGAAAAAATCGCTATTCCTTGGCACGCTTTCGGCCACCGCGCTGATCGCTGGCATCGCCGGCGCCGCGACGCTGGATGACGTGAAGGCCCGGGGCGAACTGATCTGCGGCGTGAACGTCGGCCTGACCGGCTTCGGCGCGCCCGACGCCAACGGCAATTATCAGGGCTTCGACGTGGCGCTTTGCAAGGCGGTCGCGGCGGCAGTGCTCGGCGACGCTTCCAAGGTGAAATACATCCCCACCACCGGCGAAACCCGTTTCACCGCGCTGGCCTCGGGCGAGGTTGACCTGCTGGTCCGCAACTCGACCTGGACCTTCATGCGTGACGTCGACCTGAAGTTCGATTTCGTCGCCGTGAACTACTATGACGGTCAGGGCTTCATGGTGAAGAAAGACCTGGGCGTGTCCTCGGCGAAGGAACTGGATGGCGCCACGGTCTGTATCCAGACCGGCACCACGACCGAGCTGAACCTGGCCGACTTCTTCAAGGCCAATAACATGACCTACACGCCGGTCACCGTGGCTGACGATTCGGAAGGCCAGCGTCAGTATCTGGCAGGCGCCTGCGACGCCTACACCACCGACGCTTCGGGCCTTGCCGCCTCGCGCGCCTCGATGCCGGATGCCGAAAACCATATCATCCTGCCGGAAATCATCTCGAAAGAGCCGCTGGGTCCGCTGGTTCGCCATGGCGACAACCAGTGGGGCGATGTGGTCCGCTGGACCTATTACGCGCTGGTCGCTGCCGAAGAATACGGCGTGAACAAGGCCAACATCGAGGAAGTCGCCTCGACCACCCAGAACCCGGAAGTGAAGCGCCTGCTGGGCGTCGAGGGTGAACTGGGCGAGAAGCTGGGCCTCGACAAGGAATGGGCCAAGCGCGCCATTGCCGCGGTCGGCAACTATGGCGAGATCTTCGAGGCGAACATCGGTTCGGGCACCCCGATCGGTCTGGCCCGCGGCCTGAACGCGCTGTGGACCCAGGGCGGCCTGCAATACGCCCCGCCGTTCCGCTGATCTGAAAACGATACGGGCGCGGCTTCGGTCGCGCCCGCGTCCAACACGACCGAACTGCCTGCACAGACAAAGCACCGGCCAACCCGGGCAAGGCAGGCTTCAGGGGGTATAAAATATATGGCTTTCGTTCAGGATGCGCCGAAAGATTCCTTTCGGCTGAGCATGCTTATCTACGACACGCGTTACAGGTCGCTGACCATTCAGGTGGTTGTGCTGATCCTGTTCATGCTGTTTCTGTCCTGGCTTCTGAACAACACGATCCAGAACCTCGCCGCGAAGGACCGGACCTTTGATTTCGGGTTCCTGCTGTCCCGTGCGGGGTATGACATCAACCAAAGGCTTGTCGATTACACTAACGACAGTACCCATGCCCGCGCCGCCTTCATCGGCCTGCTGAACACGCTGCTTTCCGCCGTGGTCGGCTGTGTGCTGGCCACCATCATCGGCGTGGTGGTCGGTGTGTTGCGACTGTCGAACAACTGGATCATCTCGCGCCTGATGACCGTCTACGTCGAGATGTTCCGCAACGTGCCGGTTCTGCTGTGGATTCTGCTGGCAGCCACCATCCTGTCGGAAACCACGCCCAGCCCGCGCGATTTCCGCGTGACACCGGAAATGCAGGCGGCGGAGGAGGCGCCGAAGGCCTCCATGCTGTTCGGCATCATCGCCGTCACCAACCGCGGCACCGACATTCCCGAGCCGAAGTTCTGCATCGGCAAGCCGCGTGAGGAATGCGACACCGACCCGAACGAGGGAGGCCTCGGCACCATTGACCTCGGCATCTTCAAGGTTTCGCTGAATCTGCTGGCGTTGCTGCTGGTGTTTGGCGGCTCGATCTTCGCCGCCCGGCGGCTGAAGCAGCAGGCCGATGCCACGCAGGATGCAACGGGCGTCCGCCCGGTGACATGGTGGAAAAACCTGCTGATCCTCGTGCTGCCCTCGGCCATCCTGCTTTGGGCGCTCGGCCTGCACTTCGTGGTGCCCGAGCTCAAGGGCTTCAATTTCACCGGCGGCATCACGGTGTTGCACAGCTTCACCGCCCTGACACTGGCACTGGCGCTTTATACCGCTGCCTTTATCGCAGAAATCGTGCGCGCCGGGATCATGGCCATCTCGCGCGGGCAATCCGAGGCCGCGTCGGCCCTTGGCCTCCGCCCCGCCCGCACCATGCGGCTGGTCATTCTGCCGCAGGCGCTGCGGGTGATCATCCCGCCGTTGATCAGCCAATACCTGAACCTGACCAAGAACACCTCGCTGGCGATTGCCGTCTCCTACATGGATCTGCGCGGCACGCTGGGCGGCATCACGCTGAACCAGACCGGGAAAGAGCTGGAGTGCATGCTGCTGATGATGGGCATTTATCTCACGATCAGCCTCATCATCTCGGCCTGCATGAACATCTTCAACCGGGCCGTCAGGCTGAAGGAGCGCTGAGATGCAGGAACAACTCTTCTTCGTGCGCAACCAGATGCTGCCGCCCGAGGCTCCGCCACCGGGGCAGAAGGGCATCACCCGCTGGATGCGCGAGAACCTTTTCTCGGGACCGATGAACTCGGTCCTCACGGTGCTGGGCATCCTGGCCGTGGTCTGGCTGCTGATGCATATTCTGCCCTGGCTGATGCATTCGGTCTGGAACGCCAATTCACTCAACGAATGCCGCCAGATCATTCAGGAGCGCTGGGGTGAAGGCGCGACCGGGGCCTGCTGGGCCATGGTGCGAGAACGCTGGCCGCAATATCTGTATGGCTTCTACCCGCGTGACCTCTACTGGCGGCCGAATCTTTCGCTGCTGCTGCTGTTCGGAGCGCTGGCGCCGGTGTTGTATTCCAGCCTGCCCCGCAAAATGCTGTGGATCACAGCACTTTACCCGGCAACCGCCTTCTGGCTGCTGTGGGGCGGCTCGATCTGGGCGCCCGTCGTGGCAATGCTGGGTTTCGTGGTGCTGTGGCTGGTGTTCTCGGTGCTGCAACCGCGCCTGGGCGTGCCCGTCTCTGCCGGGATCGGCGTGGTCGTGGCGTCGCTGTGGTGGCTGTTCCTGCAAGCTCCGGCCACCGACCTTCTGCAAGGCATCCTGCCGCTGAGCCTTCGCCCCGTCGGCAGCCGGGACTTCGGCGGCTTCCTCCTCTCCTTCGTGATCGGTGTCACCGCCATTTCGGCCTCGCTGCCCATGGGCATCCTGCTGGCACTGGGGCGGAAATCCGACATGCTGCTGGTGCGTACCCTTTCGGTGGGCTTTATCGAGTTCATCCGGGGCGTGCCGCTGATCACGCTGCTGTTCACCGCCTCGCTGCTGCTGCAATACTTCCTGCCGCCCGGCAGCGATTTCGACATCATCCTGCGTGTCATCATCCTCGTGACCCTGTTCGCTGCGGCCTATATCGCCGAGGTGATCCGGGGCGGCCTCGCGGCGCTGCCGCGCGGCCAGTATGAGGCAGCGGATGCGCTGGGGCTGGATTACTGGCAGGCGCAGCGGCTGATCATCATGCCGCAGGCGCTGAAAATCTCGATCCCAGGCATCGTCTCGTCCTTCATTGGCCTGTTCAAGGATACCACGCTGGTGGCCTTCGTCGGCCTGAACGATCCGCTGAAGGGCATCACCACGATCGTGCGCGCCGACATCAACTGGAAGGGCATCTACTGGGAGCCCTATATCTTTGCCGGCGCCATCTTCTTCCTCATCTGCTTCGGCATGTCGCGCTACTCCATGTGGCTCGAACGCAAGCTGAAGACCGATCACCGTTAAGGAGCCTGACCATGGCTGAACACGCAATCGACCGCTCGAAACTGAAGGTCTCCGACGAGGTCGCCATCCAGATCACCCAGATGAACAAATGGTATGGTCAGTTCCACGTCCTGCGCGATGTGAACATGACGGTTTACAAGGGTGAACGCATCGTGATCTGCGGCCCTTCGGGGTCGGGGAAATCGACGCTGATCCGCTGTATCAACCGGCTTGAGGAACATCAGGCCGGGCAGATCATCGTGGATGGCACCGAATTGACCAACGACCTCAAGAACATCGACAAGGTGCGCTCGGAGGTCGGGATGGTGTTCCAGCACTTCAACCTGTTCCCGCATCTGACGATTCTGGAAAACTGCACGCTCGCCCCGATCTGGGTCCGCAAGGTTCCAAAGAAAGAGGCGGAAGAAACCGCCATGCATTTCCTGCGCAAGGTGAAGATCCCTGAACAGGCCAACAAATATCCCGGCCAGCTTTCCGGCGGTCAGCAACAGCGCGTGGCAATTGCCCGCTCGCTCTGCATGAAGCCCCGGATCATGCTGTTCGACGAACCGACCTCGGCGCTTGATCCCGAGATGATCAAGGAGGTTCTGGATACCATGATCGAGCTGGCGGAAGAGGGCATGACCATGCTCTGCGTCACGCATGAAATGGGCTTTGCCCAGGCTGTCGCCAACCGCGTGGTGTTCATGGATCAGGGCCAGATCGTCGAGCAGAACGAACCGCGCGAGTTCTTCAACAATCCGCAAAGCGAACGGACCAAGCTGTTCCTCAGCCAGATCCTCGGCCACTGAAGTCTGTCGGAATCAGAAAGGGGCGCCCCGTCGTGGCGCCCCTTTTCCTTTGCGTCAGGCCGCGATCTCGCGCGGGATGATGAAATCATCCACGCTGCCCTGCCCCCAGTCCACATCCGCCCAGCTTTCCACCGCAAAATCGCAAACCAGCGTGGCGCCGGTGGGATAGCGCTGGAACTCCGCATTCAGCGGTGCGCGGGCGACGATGCGATGGGCGAACTCGCCAATGCCGGGATTGTGGCCGATCATCATCACCACATCCGCCGTCGCATGGCGCAGCACCGCCAGCATGACATCCGGCCCGGCATGGTACAGCGCCGGTTTCAGATCCAGAATCGGTGTGCCGGGCAGCGCGGGCGCGATCCCGGACCAGGTTTTCCGCGTGCGCAGCGCGTCCGAGCACAGCACCTGCCCCGGCACATAGCCGCGCGAGGCCAGCCATTCGCCGAGATCGGCGGCGGCAGCTTTGCCCCGCTCATTCAGCGGGCGGTCATGGTCGCTCATCAGCGGGTCGTCCCAGCTTGATTTCGCGTGGCGCGTCAGGATCAGGCGCTTGGTCATGTGTGGAACTGCCCCATGTGATAGGCTGATTGTTCCGGCAGTCTTGCATAGCTTTGCGACACCGGGCAAGCGCGCCGCACAAGGCAGCCTCCCGTCAGACAGTCGCGCCCCTCTGGCGTATCCAGAAAGCTGTGACAGGCAGGCACATCATACCCCGCCCCGGTCAGCGCCCCGGCGGGACAGGCGGTCAGACAGGGCTGCGTGCAGCTCTCGCAGAGCGCCCTCCCCGCCTCCGGCATCTCCACAGACTCTTTCAGCGCCAGCGCCCCGCGTGCGGAAAAGAACAACCCCTGCCGCGCATGCACCAGCAGCCGCACCGGGCTTTCCCATGCCGTGCCGCAGCGCAGGGCCCATTGATAGAAGGGATGCCAGGGCGGTCCGCCAAAGGGAAACAGGGCCTTGGCGCCCAGATCGCAAGCCAGCCGCCCGATCACCCGCCGCGACCAGCGATCCACCGGATCGGGCGCACCATCATTCCATTCCGGCCCAGCAGTGAAATGCGCCCAGAACCCCGGCTCCGCTGGCCCGATCAGCAGCAGGGTCCGCGTGCCCGCAGGCAGCCCCTCCCCCGCCGTGACCGCAAACCCGCCCAGAACCTCCAGTCGCTCCGCTGCCAGCCGTGCGGCGATGCCGTCCAGCGTCACGCTCATGGCTTGCTCCTTGCCAAATACTCCCGCCGGAGGCATCCACCGCTTCCGGCAGTGCCGCGTCAGGAAATCAGCGCCGCACGCGCGGCGTCACCCGCGGCACCGTCGAACGGATCTGGCTGCCCGCCCCGTGATCGGTAAACAGTTCCAGCAAACATGCGTTGGGCAGTCGCCCGTCCAGAATTGTCACCGCCCGCACGCCCTGATCCAGCGCCATCAACGCGGTCTCGGTCTTGGGGATCATGCCGCCCGCGATCACCCCGTCGGCGGTCATCTGGCGCACTTCCTCGGGGCTGATCTGCGTCATCACCTCACCCGCCGCATTCTTCACGCCCGAGACGTCGGTCAACAGAAGCAGGCGATCCGCCTGCAACGCCCCCGCAATCGCCCCGGCAGCCGTGTCACCATTGACGTTGAAGGTCTCGTTATCCTCCATTCCGGTCGCCACCGGCGCCACAACCGGGATGATCCCGGCATTATAGAGATCGCGCAGAACCTGCACGTTCATCTCCACCGGCTTGCCGACGAACCCCAGCTCCGGGTCATCGGCGATGCAGACCATCAGGTCGTCGTCCTTGCCGGAAATCCCGACCGCGCGGCCGCCCTGATCGTTGATCGCCTGCACGATCCGCTTGTTCACGAGACCCGAGAGGATCATTTCGACCACCTCAACCGTGGCCTTGTCGGTGACCCGCTTGCCCCGCACGAATTCCGACTTGATCCCCAGCTTGTTCAGCATGTCATTGATCATCGGACCGCCGCCATGCACCACGACCGGATTCACGCCGACCTGCCGCATCAGCACGATGTCACGGGCAAATTCGGCCATGGCATCATCGTCACCCATCGCATTGCCGCCGAATTTCACGACGACCACCGCGCCGGAATAGCGTTGCAGATAGGGCAGAGCCTCGGACAGCGTTTTCGCGGTGGCGATGGAATCTTGCATGGTGCGCAACTGCTTTTTCATGGGGGCCTCGCGGGGTTCAGGCCGTTGGTACCCCCTTTGCCGCCCCCTGCCAAGCTTGCAAATCCCCCGCTGCGGCGTAGGGTGGCGGCAAAGCGCGGAGGCGGCGATGAGCGAACAGAAAGTCATGGTTCTGACAGGGGCAAGCCGGGGCATCGGCCATGCCACCGTCAAGCGGTTCAGCGCCGAGGGCTGGCGGGTGCTCACCTGCTCGCGTCAGGCATTCGATCCGCGCTGCCCCTGGCCGGGGGGAGAGGAAAACCACATCCAGATCGACCTTGCTTCGCCCGACGCCACCATCGCCGCGATTGCCACGATCAAGGAGAAGCTGGGCGGGCGCCTCAATGCGCTGGTGAACAACGCCGGCATCTCGCCCAAAGGGCCCGGCGGCGCGCGGCTGAACACGCTGGAAACCGACCTGCGCACATGGGGCCATGTGTTCCATGTGAACTTCTTCGCCTCCATCGTTCTGGCCCGCGGCCTGAAAGACGAGCTTTCCGCCGCGCGCGGCTCGGTCGTCAACGTGACCTCCATCGCAGGTGCCCGCGTCCACCCCTTCGCTGGCGCGGCCTATGCCACCTCCAAGGCCGCGCTTGCGGCCCTGACACGCGAGATGGCGCATGATTTCGGCCCGATGGGCGTGCGCGTGAACGCCATCGCGCCGGGTGAGATCGAAACATCAATCCTCTCCCCCGGCACAGAGAAGATCGTCGAGAAACTGCCGCTGCAACGCCTTGGTCAGCCCAAAGAGGTGGCAGATGTCATCTGGTTCCTGTGCTCCGACCAGGCCAGTTACATCTCCGGCTCAGAAATCGAGGTCAACGGCGCCCAGCACGTCTGACCCCACATACCTGCTTGACCCCGCCGGGGATTGTATCTAATCAGCCAGAAGGCTCCGGCGGGTTGGCGGAGAGGTTACGCAGCGGATTGCAAATCCGTGAAGACCGGTTCGATTCCGGTACCCGCCTCCAAATCTTTTCAATGACTTAGCCGAAAAATTCTACGCCTTCGGGCGGGCATTTTGCAGGACGTTTTGCAAATCTGTTCACGCTATGCCCCGCTGCGGCTCATTTTCGGGGCCTCAGTGGTCTGCCTACGAGCAGATTGTGGACAGACCGTTGCTATCGTCTGGCAGCTAGATCAAGCGATCAGCGGTCGCTGTCAGGGGTGCGATGAATGGGCTTCCATTCATTGCCGGGTTTGGTCGTCGGGGGGAGACGGGTGTTATCAGGCACCGTAGTGTAATTGGGCTTCTCGCCACCGCGCGGCCCAACTTCCTGAAAGATTCCCCCATTCCGACCGGTGTTTTCACTGGGTTTCTTGGTCATTTAGACTTCACCTCCTTTCCGGCGCAGCAGCGCACGAATCGGAAATGGTAAAGCCATTATGAAAATCAAGTGATTGGGGGTTGAAAATTATGGCGCGCTATATCTGCCCCATACAGACATCTTTAAGCGGCCAAAGTTACAACGCCTGTCTTACGCGGTTTGGGATTTTGCCGCTGTCAGGGCCTCAAGGATGCGGTCAGATTCGCCCGGCGCAAGGCGCGCGTAATGCTCAATCACGTTCTGGGCGTGGCGCAGGCCCCAGCCCATGAAGGACGCAATCTGTGCAAGGCTCAGGCCCGCGTTCAAAAGGCGCGTGGCGGCCGTGCCTCGGGCATCCTGAAGGCGCAGCGTGTCCGACAGTTTGGCCTTGTCGCGCCACTGGCGAACGCCCTCTGAAGCCCGGTGTTCGGTCAAGGGCTGGCCGTTCGCATTGGTCAGGATCAGAAGCCGGTCCTTCGGCGTGGCGTCCAGAATGGCCGCCATACGGGGCAGCACCGGGATATGTGCCACCCGGCCGCGCTTGTTCGTCTTGATGCGAAGACGCCGCCCGCCGGGCGTGTCTTCGATATGGGCGCGGGACAGCTTGATAAGATCGCCCGGCCGCAACCCGGTTTCGCAGGCGGCCAGAAGGATGCGCGACACCCATTCCGGCGCAAGAGCGGTGAAGGTGGCAAGGTCGGCTTCGGTCCAGACCACCTCGGCCCGGTCGGCCTTGTATGCCTTGGGCAAGCGGTCGCAATGGTGTTCCGCGATCTTCCCGGCGTCCCGCGCCCAATTCAGAATCAGCGTGACCACGGTTCCGGCATAGTCGAATTGCTTGGCCGAATGCGCCCACTGTTGCCGCCATTCGTTCACCTCGCCCCGCGAGGCCGGTTCTTCAAAGATCGCCACCGGGTCGTCCTTGAACTCGGCCGCGAAGCGCAGCGCCCATTTGCGATAGTCGTCTTGGGTGCGGGGGCTTTTCGCCTTGAATTCGGCCGAAGACAGATAGGCGTCCACCATGCCGGGAACGAGGTGCCCGACCTTCGGCCGCCCCTTTTCCATTTCCGCGACATAGGCGGCGAAGAAGGCCGGATCGGTCGGGTTGGGGTGTGTATCGGTCCAGAACCGTGCCGCCTTCCGGCCGCGCAGGTAGAAGTAATAGCGCACCGTCCCGTCCGCCAGCTTGGCGCGGACCCGATTAATCTCGGCCGGAAGGCGCTGGCGCTTACGCTGCACCACGGCGCGCCCTTCTCTGGGCCACCAGACCCGCACCCACGCCCGAGGCCGCGCCCTCGCCCTGCAATAGCCCTTGCGCTTCATCCAGCCTACGCCGCACAAGCGCCGGGTCATAGACCCCGCGCCGCCCCGGCACCGGATGAATGCGCATCAGGGCGCACCAGTCGCGGAAAGCCCCGTTGACGCCAGAAAACAGCATCTGGCGCGCAAGGTCTCCGGCTGAAATCAATTCAGGCATGTGCTTTCACCTCCGACGCAGGGTGGCCGCCGGTAGTGCAGCATCGTGCAAAAGAAATGTCGATTGCCGTTGTGCCGCCTTCCGCATGTCACCTACCTGCCTGCAAACGTCTTGATGTGCCTAAAATGCAAGGCAAGGCGGCAAGGTGCGGTTAAGGAAATCGGGGCAGATTTGCAGCGCGCGGCGGGTTTTCGTTAGAGTGATGTTAGGGAAAGCCTGCTAAGCGCCCGCGCCGCCGGGCTTCGCCATGCGCACCCCGGCACCCCCGCCATTCTCTGGGATAAACTCCACCCCTGCGGCTTCCAGCGCCGCACGGATCGCGGCAACCGCTTGATCTGAAACAGTTCGCCGCTCTTTCTCGAAGTCGATTACCGTTGACTGCCCCAGCCCGGCGGCCTTCGCCAGCCCGGTTTGTGTCATCGAAAGAAGGCCACGCGCGGCTCGGGATTGTGCTGGGGTCATGATCAACGTTTTTCATTGACGGCAAGGGGCCGCGAGTCCATCAACGAAAAACATTGATATCCCAAATCGGGAACCACAACAACACCGAAAGCCCCTGCTTTTCGGCCTCGGCGAAGCTATGCGCAACGCAGAAAGGTGACAC
Organism: Gemmobacter sp. LW-1; assembly: GCF_001303875.1. Classification (NCBI taxonomy): domain Bacteria; kingdom Pseudomonadati; phylum Pseudomonadota; class Alphaproteobacteria; order Rhodobacterales; family Paracoccaceae; genus Gemmobacter; species Gemmobacter sp. LW-1. Next base: position 47,661 of record NZ_LJSC01000054.1, read on the forward strand.
ATGGAAACGCTTCAGTTTGACCGCAGCGCCTATACGGCGATGCAGGCGCGCCTAGCCGGTTCGGACGGCAGGCAGATCAGCTTGAACGAATACACGGCCGCCGGGCTTTTCGCCCTGTCGGTGGACTTCTCGGACGCCATGGATAAGCAATCGCGCCAGCCGGTCCCGTCATTGCAACGATCTTGCTCTGCAAAGATCGTGCGACCATCGGACAGCATATAGCAGTAAGCGTGGGTGATCCTGCCTGCCGGGACGCAGACCGCTGCGATATCTGGCTCATCGGCCAACCTTACGATGAACGGCATGTTGTCGGCGGCCAAGTGATCTTGTGGGCAGATGGCGGCGGCCACCGGCGTTGTCATCGCGACGGTGGCTGTGCTGGCGCGGAAGAACTCGCGACGGGACAGGCCGCTCATGCTTCGCCCCCTTTTCCGGTCGCGATGTCAAATTGAAACCGGGTGCTGTCCAGCCCATTGTTCAGATCTTTTGCCACGAGCCGGGCGTGATGCAGCAGCGTGTCGCACAGGCCCCGATATTGAGGGGCGTCCAAACAGGTTGTGATCGTGTGCAACATGCTTTCGACGCGCAGCGCGTTGTCCTGCATCTTTTGCCGATGACGATCCAACACCGCAGTCGGAGTGGCAGTTTCTGGCATCATCTCACTGCCCTCCCGGTCAGACGCTCGACCTGGCGCAATGCAGTGCGCAGATAGCTGCGGGCTTCGCGTTCGGGCTGGGTGTAGCCCGTGGGGCGCTCGGTCGCGTCGAGGGCAAGGGTCAGGCAGTCATGGATTTCCGCAAGGCGGGCGGAAGGCAAGCCGGGGACGGCTGCCGGAACAGAGTTCGGCATCAGATGCTCCGTTGATCTCAAGTGTCAATGTGATACCATTGGCTCACGATAGGCCCAAAGTCAACACCTTCGGATAACAATGATCCTTATGGATGAATTTCACCCAACTGGCAGGCAGCTTGCAGCGGCGCGGGCGCTGGCCGGGTTGACCCAAGGCGACGTTGCGGAAGCTGCAAGAATCTCCATTCCGACACTCAAACGGATGGAAGCCAGCGAAGGCCCGGCAGCCGGGATGGCCAACAACGTCGAAGCCGTCCGCCGCGCCCTCGAAGCCGCAGGCGTCGAGTTCATCCCCGAAAACGGCGGCGGTGCTGGGGTAAGGTTGAGAAAATGACCCACACGTACGTTGCCTACATCGACGAATCGGGTGATGACGGGCTTGGCAAATACAGGGAGCCGGGAGGGCGAGGCGGGGCCTCGCCTTGGCTGGTTATTTCGGCATGCATCTTCCGCGCGACTCATCAGCTAGATGCGGTCACTTGGCGCGACGAGATTTCATCGCGCATGCCAGAAAAGAAGTCGAGGACGCTCCACTTCAAAGACCTAAGCCACGGACAAAAGGTGGTCGCGGCTCAAGTCATCGGAAACAAGCCCCTCAGGACTGTGAGCATTCTCGCTGCCAAACGGCCTATTCCTGACGGGATCTACACTCAGAAGAACCAGCTGTACTTCTATCTGACACGCTACTTGATCGAGAGAATTTCATGGCTTTGCAGGGATATGAGGCCCCGTGCACCTGAAGGAGATGGGCGGGTGAAGATCACCTTTTCTAGGCGTGGCGGTATGTCGTATGAAGACTTTCGAGCATATCTGACCCGGCTTCAGGGGGCATCTTCTGATGACGTACGGATACACTGGCCGGTCATCGACATCAGTGCAGTCGATGCCCAAGATCACTCGAAGCTGGCCAGCTTGCAAATCGCGGATGCCGTTGCGTCCTCGTTTGCGGCCGCTGTCGAACCTGACATTTATGGTAACTGCGAAACTCGATACTCCGAGCTCTTGAGAGGCGTAACCTATAACCATAAAGGGAAATTTCTCAGCTACGGGCTTAAGTCAGTCCCCACGCTTGATCGCTGCCTGCTCTCAGCAGAGCAACAGAAGATCTTCGACATGTTCGGATAGGGTGTGGACAGCCCCCCGGCCCATAATTGCGGTTCACCGCCTGCAATCTTGCGAATGCTCTGGGTTGATCCGGCGCATGGCTGCCCGCTGTCAAGATAGGCCGTTTGAAGCCAATTTCCAAGTGCAAAGTGGCTACTCGCCATTCCTACAAGCGATGAAAGGATGACTGGACAAGCTCATCCGCCCAAGAATTTGGACCTGACCACGGTGGCGGAGCGGGATAGCCCCGGCGCCATTGCCAAGCCCACAATCCGCTCCCCCTCCTGATCCACACTGAACCCGCCGATCTTTAGGGCTTCCAGCGCGGCGGCGGCATAGATTCTGCAATCAAAGGCTTCGTTCCGTTCGCTGGACTTCTTTCTCCACTCTCGGATCGCCCGGCCCTTGGAATAGGTGGTGAAGGGCTTCTCGGCCACCATTTCGGCAAACCATGCAGGTTCGCGGCCTGCGGGAACATGGCAGAACCCCGGCCCGGCCTCGGACTTGGCAAGCCGCGCGAAAACCACTTCCTTGATCGCATCGACGCCGATCACATAGACCGGCAGCTTGCCGGTTTTGGAGAAGGTCGGCCGATGCGGCCATGCGGCGCGAGCGGCCTGCGATCCGCCCTTGGTGGCATAGATGCGGCGGCCATGGCGGGCGGCGGTCCATTCCAGAACCCGTTGCGTGTGATGCCCTCCGCTGTCCATGCAGGCGGCGGCAACTGGCAGCGGCCCGGCCAGAGGATGGGCGAAGGTCTGCGCCAGCAGCTTGTCGAGGTCGGCCCAGATTGCCGGGCCGGTCAGATCGCCATAAAGCCGGTGCCAGCCAAGCGACCAGCTTTCCTCACCCGCACCCCAGCCCACCAGCTCGACGGCAAGCCATTCGTCCTGGGTGTCGATCCCGGCCGTGATGACGGCCACGCCGGGCGGCAGGCCCCCGCCCCAATGCTCAACGCGGCGGGAAAGTGCGCCGGAATCGACCGTCTGGGCGGCTTCCTCTTCCCAAGTCTCGCCCAGCTTGGTGTTGACCCAAGATTTCAGGCGGGCAGGATCGGCGGCCACGCGGCCATGCTCGGCAGCAATCTCGGCCCATGTCTCGAAAGGCGACAGCAGCGCTGGCAGATGATAGCCACGAGTGCGGCCGTCACCGGGCGCGGTGGCCTGCCAATTTCCGCCGCGCAACAGGGTGGGCTTGTCCCGCTCTTCGTGTACCCCACCGCATTCCGGGCAAACACATGCGGCATCCTCGGGTTTGCCCTTCGGCCAGCGAATATCCTTCCAAGCGACGGTAAAAGCATGGGCGCAGTGCAGGCAGGAGACGAAAAACCGCCGCTGATCCGATTCCAGATAGGCGGCCTCGATCCGGCTGAAGCCTTTGATCGTCGGGGTGCTGATCATCAGGATTTTGCGGCGGCCGCGATAAGTGACGGTGCGCTGGACCGCCAGTGCGATTGGGTCGCCTTCGCCCTCCACGTCCAGCGGGAAGGCGTCGATTTCGTCCATGACAAGGAACCGCGCCGGGGTCGAGCGGAGCGAGGATGCGGCATTGGCCCCGGTCATCACCAGCTCACCCCCAGTGAACCGCTTGTGGGTGGCGGTGTTCCCGGCCTCACGGCTCTTGGCGGGCACCACGCGGGCGGCGATCTCGGGCACGATCTCGAAGAACGGATCAATCCGGGTGCCTGACGTTGAAGAAGCTGCGCAGGTGCTTGTTCATTTCGACCTCGCCTGACACCAGTTCCTGACGCAATCCAAAGCGCCGCCCTGTGTCATACACGGCGGCGCTTTTTACGTTCGAGCGAAAAATTTTCCTGCCAAAGCTGGTACGCCGCTACACATATTGGCCGGATCGGCTTGCCAAGATGCGCGACACCAGCCAAATGCTGCCGTTCATCAGTTTTGTCGCCGATGATGGATGCTGCAATGGAGCATCCGCCATGCGTGGTCGGTGGGTATCGCATGACGAACTGAAACCTTTACCCCTTGACGGCTGCAGCAGCGATCACTGCGGCTGCGACTATCGATGCATGTCTCGAAGGATGGCGATAAGCAGGCATCCAGACTGGGCAATTTCCTCATGATTTGGCTGGTGGTAGAAGAAAGAGGCGGAATGCGTCAGGATTGCCGCGATGAGCGCCGATCCTGACGTTTAGCTCGGTCAGACCTTGCTGCGGTGGCGGAGGCCTGTCACGCAACCAAAGAATCCAGCATTTATTGGCTTTTTTTCAGGTCTGACCACAGGAGCTAAGGTTTGGCGTTTCGGTCAGACCTTGATCCTCTGTTTTGGACCTCTCACTAGACCTGACGTTCAAGTTTGACACAGCGGCCGCGGCGTGGACCTGCAATTTTTGTGTGTGTTATCTGCCTGTTGCCCAATGCTGGCCGGATGATCGGTGGATGTTATCCATGTGATGGCTCGATGTTATGCAAAACGGTCAAATTTCGCGGGCACTATCACGTCACTACCAAAGCACTTTTCGGCACAATGGGCAGTTTCTTCTGTGGTTTCATGCCCTTAGAGGAGATGCACCCCAACACCTTTCACTGACAAAGGTAAGACACCCCTACAGGCGCAACGTCAATTTCTGGATGGAAATTTTCCGCAGCGCCATTTCCCGTCCGTGCCAGATGGAAATGAGATGGTCAGCCTTAACAACCGGACAACGTAGCTTCGCATCTGCCAGGCGTGGCCGGAACGCAGGACGCGGGGCGAACCCGCGCCAACCATGAAGCGGTCATCCGCAAAGCAAAAGGGCGGCCTTCGCAGGCCGCCCTTTCCCAACTCGGCGCCGCGCTTACTGGCCCAGCGTGCCAGCCTGATGTTCGGCGGCGGCTTCGGCGGCTTCGCGGGCGATCTGTTCCTCCAGCTTCTTCTCGTTGATCGCGCGTTTGGCGGCGATTTCCTCAAGACGGCTGGCGTCATAGGGGATCAGAAGGCCCCATTCATCTTCCATGAACTTGCCTTCCAGCCGCTCCGATTCCTCGCGCGAGCGCGATTTGACGGTGGTCCCCAGCGGAATGCGGTCATAGAGGTCGATGATGTCCTGATTGAACAGCCGGATGCAGCCCGCCGAAGTGGCCCGCCCGATGGAGCGGTTGTCGATGGTGCCGTGGATACGGAAATAGGTGTCCCGGCCGCCGCGATAGAGATAGAGAGCGCGCGAACCCAGCGGATTTTCTAGGCCGCCCGGCAAACCGCCCGCATATTCGGCATAGAATTCCGGCATCGTGCGGATCATGTTCGCAGTCGGCGTCCAGGACGGCCATTTCTGCTTGCGGTTCACCGTCGCATTGCCCCGGAACCCCAGACCGGCGCGGCCAACGGCGATGGAATAGCGCCGCGCCATCCCACCCTGCTCGACCAGATACAGCTTCCGGGCAAAAGCATCGACCACGATGGTGCCCGGCGCCTCGGGGCCGTTATAGGCCACATCCTCGCGCGGGGGCGAGCCGATGAACTGGTTCGGTTTCACCGCCGGAATGGTGATCCCCTCGTCCACCATGGCGCCATAGCCGGGCGGGGCTTCCTGCGGCGCGGGCTGCTGGGCGGCGGGAGCGGCACAAGCCGCCAGAAGCGGCAGCACGATCAGGGCAAGAAAGCGGGAGCGCAAGCTGGAAACCATTCGCATGTTATCTTTCGGCAGAGATTCTTATTTGGGTGCGACCCTCTGGATCAGCACCGAGCACGCGGCTCAGGTCAAGCCCTCAAAACGGTTCGGCTTCAAAAGAATACCCCCGGCCAAAGGACCGGGGGCAGATTGCGCAACAGTCAGGCGATCAGCGCAGCGCGCCGACGGACCACAGGAAGGTTTCGCCCGAACTGTCGTCCACGCCGTCATTGTCGGTCACCAGCCAGCCGGTGCCGGTAGCGTCGATGGCAAAGCCCTCGACCTTTTCGGCGGTATAGCCATGCCACTGCGCCAGATCGGGTTTGAGATCCCGCACCAGCTCTTTCGTCACCACCGGCAGGTCACTCCCCAGCGGGGCGGGTTGCAGTTGCGCCAGCGGCACGCGGGTCAGGTGTTTCACCTGTGCGGCGTCACCCGTGCCGTTGTCACGCTCGATGAAATAGGCCCAGTCACCGTCGATCTGGATTTCCGAAAGACCCATCCAGCGGCCCTCGGCCGGAGCTTCCAGCGGATAGTGCACGGCCCCCCAGGTCTTTTCCTTCAGATCATAGCCCAGCAGCTTGACCATGCCTTTTGGATCGTCCCCCCACTCGCGCTGCATGGCCAGCCACAGCCGGTCGCCCTGCACGGCAATGCCTTCGGCGCCGAAGCGGGTCTGATGCGCCAGCAACTCGTCCGGCAGCGCGATTTCCTTGTCGATCGCGCCTTCGGCATCGACGTGGTAGATCGCATGCGGCACCAGCTTGTCGGCACGGCCTTCCGAGGCCAGCCAGAAGCCACCTTCGCCATCCGTGGCAATGCCTTCCAGATCCAGCTTCTGCGCCGGATCGCCGTCGCGCGTCACCACCACGGCGCCGGTGATGCGGGCCGGGGTTTGTGTCGCGTCGATGGTGTAGATGGTGGGGGCGGCGCGATAGACGCTGTCCGACACCGCATAAAGCTTGCCGGGGGTCGCCGGATCGGCGGCCAGCGCCGACAACGCACCCCAGCCGATGCCGGTGCCTTCGGCGGTCAGTGTCGGATAGGCGGGGGTACCCTCCGCGCGTTCATAGATCATGACATGGGCGCGCACGCCGCCATCCTCGACCAGATCGACTTCGTTCGCGGTAACGAACAGATTGCGTGAGGGGATTGCAACAGCGCCTTCCGGGCTGATGCCCGAGGGGAGAAGCTGCTTCAGCACCGGCGCGGCCGGATCGGTCAGATCATAGACCCCAACGATGGACGCACGCTCCGACACGACGAAAGCCATGGTCGTGCCGTCAAAGCTCGCGATCTCGATGGATTCGGTTTCGACGCCCTTCTTGTTGCGGTGCTCGGGGTAATGGCCGATGGCAGCAATCGCCTGTTCGAACCGCGCACCATCCTCGTAAACGACCGAGCCATCGCGGTTCCAGATCGTCCAGCCACGCGAACCGCCCTTCCAGTCGCCTTCATTGGCGGTGATCAGGTGGTCATTGTCCAGCCATTTCACCCCGTCGGGTTCGCGCAGAACACCATCCTTCTTGCCCGAGAAATCCAGCTTGCCGTCTTTCTTGGTGTCGATACCCGCCAGATCGACCGCGCCGGCGCTGAAATGGCTGGCCACCTTGCCATCGGCACCAATGATCACGATGTGGTTGTTCTCTTGCAGCGTCACCACGATGTCACCGGCGGCATTCACGTCGATGAATTCAGGTTCCGGGTCTTCCGGAGCGATCCCGGCAAGGCCCGTAACGTCGATCTTCTGCGCATTGGCACAGTCCACCGCGCCATCCTTCAGCGGCAGCTTCACCACATAGCCCGCAGGCATCTGCGGCAGGTCACCGTCATTCAGATCCTCGTCGCGCTCGTTCTCGATGGCCACGGCGACAAAGCTGCCATCCTTGGCGCGCGCCACCGAATCCGGCTGGCCGCCCAGATCGCATTCGGCCACGACCGCTTTCGACGCCAGATCGACCGAGACCAGCTTGCCCGACGGCGCGGTATAGCTTTCCGACGTATTCACGCCGACGAAGGCCATGCCGCCGATCACCTGCGCCGTTGTCGGCTCGCCCCCCATCTCGATATTGCCCATGGGCTTCGGCGCTTTCGGGTCCGCGATGTCAACCAGACCGATCACGCCCAGCGGGCTGTCGGAATAGATCAGGGTCATCCCGTCCTCGGTCGCAGTGATGATTTCCGCGCTGGTCGGACGCGCGTGATCCTCGCCTTCCGCCATATTCTGCGGCGTGGCGAAGCTGGCGATGCGGTTGAACACGGGTTCGGACAGGGCCGGGGTCGCGGCCACCAGCGCAAGGGCCGAGGTGAAGGTCAGAAAACGCATGGGCAATCCTCGATGAGTGATGGCCGACCCATGCGGGCGCCGCGTAACGTGCCCATGACGGCGATATGACGCTTTCACGAAATCCCTGCGCCTGCTCGCGCCGATGTGTTCGGAAGCGGTGTCGACAGGCCCGCGCGGCGTTGCTACCTGTCAGCCATGTCCGCGTTGCGCCCCCTGTTCCTGACGCTGATGGTCCTCATGGTCTTGCCTTGGGGGGCCTATGCTGGTGTGGGCGGGTCCTGGGCGCATCTGCACGGCCATGGCACGGCGGTAACCACCGCGCCCGTGACGCCTGTGATCGAGCGCGCGCGCCACAACTGCCGCACCGCCACTCTGCCCGGCGCCCCCTGCGGCACCGATCTGGCACCGCCTCCGGCCGAGACCGGGCTGGTGGCGCCCGACTGGCGCGGGGCCGTCGCCGCCAGAAGTGCCGCTTGGCACAACAGCCATCCATCACGCCCGCCGGTCCGCCCACCCAGGCTCCTGCTGAAACACCTGCCCCGCGCCTGAGGCGCTTTCGTTTCAGCCTGCATAGGCCCGTTCCAGCCTGCCAAGGATCATTTCGTCATGCTTACCCGTCGTCTGTTCGCCGCCGCCGGTGCTGCGGCCACCCTTTCCGCCTGTGTCAAACCCGCCGTCGCGCCGCCACCGCCCGAGCCGGAGAAACCGGACTGGCCACCGCTGCCCGCCTTTTACGGCGCCATTACGGACGAGCCCTTCCCGGTGCCCGCCGTGCCGGAGGGGATCGTCCCGCCCGAACTCTGGCGTCAGACCGTCGCCAATCCCTTCCCCGGCGACAAGCCCGGCACCATCGTCATCAACCCCTCCGCAGGATTGCTTTATCTGGTCGAATCGTCGGAAAGCGCTCTGCGCTATGGCGCGGGCACCGGCGCCGCCGCTTTCGCCTGGTCGGGCAATGCCCGCTTGCAGTTCGGTCGCAAATGGCCGGTCTGGAAGCCGCCCGCCGCGATGATCGCCCGCAGGCCGGAGCTGGAGCCCTATTCGGTGGCCAATGGCGGCATGCAGCCGGGACCGGACAATCCGCTGGGCGCACGCGCGCTGTATCTGTTCCAGAATGGAGTTGACACGCTTTACCGCATCCATGGCGCCTGCGAACCGAAATACCTTGGCAAGGCCGTATCCTCAGGCTGCATCCGGTTACTGGATCAGGATGTGATCGACCTGTACGAGCGCGCGCCCCATGGCGCGACGGTCCGTGTTCTGCATGCCGAGATGCCTGCCGAGCTTCTGGGCGTGTACTGACGCCTTGCCCGGCCACAGAAAAAGGGCAGCGCCAAAGCGCTGCCCCTGCCCTTCGGTGCGGACGGGTGTTTTACCCCACGACGTTGAAGGCCGGCCCGAACGGGTATTTGGTGATATCCTCGTTGCCATCTTCGGTGATGAAAAGGATGTCATGTTCGCGGTAGCCCCCGGCGCCGGGCTGGCCTTCGGGAATGGTCAGCATCGGCTCCATGCTGATGACCATGCCCGGTTCCAGCACGGTGTCGATATCCTCGCGCAGTTCCAGCCCCGCCTCGCGCCCGTAGTAATGCGACAGCACGCCGAAGCTGTGACCATAGCCGAAGGTCCGGTATTGCAGCAGCTGGCGCTCCTCGAAGAAGGCATTGATCTTCGCCGTCACCTCTGAGCAGGAGGCACCAGGTTTCAGCAGGCTCATGCCATATTCATGGGCGGCCACATTCGCCTCCCAGATCTTCAGGCTGGCGGCATCCACTTCGCCCATGAACATCGTCCGTTCCAGCGCGGTGTAATAGCCCGAGATCATCGGGAAGGTGTTGAGGCTCAGAATATCGCCCCGCCGCAACTGCCTTGCCGTCACCGGGTTATGCGCCCCGTCGGTATTGATGCCCGACTGGAACCAGACCCAGGTGTCACGGTATTCGGCATCGGGAAAGCGGCGCGCGATTTCCAGCTCCATCGCGTCGCGGCCCGCCATGGCCACGTCGATCTCGCGCGCGCCTTCCTTCACTGCCTCGCGGATGGCAAAGCCACCCACATCTGCCACCGCCGCGCCATTGCGGATGATCTCCAGCTCTGCCGCCGATTTCATCAGGCGCTGGCGCATGGTGGCAGGGGCGATGTCGACCAGCTTCGACGGCGACAGGAAGGACCGGAGCTTTTCGGATTGCACCAGCGTCAGGTGATCGCCCTCATAGCCGATTACACGGCCCGGCCCGGAAACCGACAGGATCGCGCGCCAGTAATTGTCACGCTGCCAGTCGGTATAGGTGATGTTGTCGCCATGGCTTCGCCGCCAGGGCTGGCTCGCGTCGATGCCCGCGCTGATCGTCACGCTTTCGCTGGCGGTGACAACCAGACCGTAGGGCCGCCCGAACGAACAATACAGGAAACCCGAGTAATAGGCGATATTGTGCATCGAGGTGAAGACGCAGGCGTCCACCCCCTCGGCTTGCATGATCCGGCGCAGCCCCGCCAGCCGCGCGTCATATTCCGACGCGGCGAAGGGAAGCACGCGGTCCCCCTGGTGGAAGCGATACATTTGCGGACGTTCCGTCATGTCAGACCTCGTTCATGGGGTCCGGCATATGTGCGGCGAGACCCCGAAAGGTCCCGGCGTACAGGACTGAGGCAGGTTGCCCTGCAAGCGACGGGGCTAGTGGCCCCTGTGGCGACGCCATCGCCACGGCTCGGATCGAACCTTGCCCCAAACCGGATCATCCCGCAAGCCCGACCGCAAGCCCCGGCTTTCGGCTTGCCCACCGCGACAAAGCGGGCAAGTCTGCGCTGACAGGCAGGGAGAAGGCGATGCGACAGGGGCCACGCAATGCGATCACCGATGTGGCAGGGCTGCACGTCGGCCACGCACAGGATGCACGCCTGCGCTCAGGGGTCACCGTACTGCTGGGCACTGCGCCCTTCACAGCCGCCGTCAGCGTGATGGGCGGCGCGCCCGGCACGCGCGAGACCGACCTTCTCGCCCCCGACCGGCTGGTGCAGCAGGTGGATGCGATCACGCTTTCGGGCGGTTCGGCCTTCGGTCTGGATGCGGCCTCGGGCGTGGCCGAGGGCCTGCGCGCGATGGGCCGCGGCTTTGCCGTCGGCGATCAGCGGGTGCCCATCGTACCCGGCGCTATCCTGTTCGACCTGCTGAACGGTGGCGACAAGACCTGGGTCCGGAACCCCTATGGCGCGCTTGGCCAAGCGGCTCTGGCCGCAGCGGGGCCGGAGGTCGCACTTGGCACCGTCGGGGCGGGTTATGGCGCGGCGACCGGCAGCCTGAAAGGCGGGCTTGGCACCGCCAGCGCTGTGCTGGACAGCGGCATCACCGTCGGCGCGCTGGTCGCGGTCAATGCGCTGGGGGCGGCCACCATCGGCGACGGCCCGCAGTTCTGGGCCTCCCCGTGGGAAATAGACGCCGAATTCGGGGGCCTTGGCCTGCCCTCCAGCTTTCCGCCTCCAGACGATCCGCTGCCGATGAAACGGCAGGGCGAGGCCACGACAATCGCCATCGTCGCCACCGACGCGCGGCTGACCCAGGCCGAAGCACAGCGCATGGCCGTCGCCGCCCATGACGGTATGGCCCGCGCGCTGGTGCCCTCGCATACGCTTCTGGACGGCGATCTGGTCTTTGCCGCTGCCACCGGCACGCGCGATATGGCGGCCCCCCTGCGTGACCTCTATCAGATCGGCCACGCCGCCGCCTGCTGCCTCGCCCGTGCCATCGCGCGCGGCATCTACAGCGCCCGCCCCGAACCTAGTGATCTGCAACCCTGCTGGCAAACGCTTTACGGCTGAGCCTTCCGCGGCAGCCGCCTCCAAGGGGGTTCGATGCCCCCGAGGAGGCGCCCCCATTGTCGAAGACCTACCAGCGCCGCAGCGCCGCCTCATCCTCGTCCTTCGCCGCGACCCACGCCGCGCCGTCAGCGCCAATTTCCTTCTTCCAGAACGGCGCGCGGGATTTCAGATAGTCCATCAGGAACTCCGCTGCCGCGAAAGCATCCGCCCGATGGGCAGAGGCGGTCGCTACCATCATGATCGGCGCATTGGCCTCCAGCCGCCCATGGCGATGAATCACCAGCGCATCGGCCAAGACCCAGCGACGCGACGCCTCCTCGACCATGGCGGCGATGGCGCGCTCGGTCATGCCAGGATAATGCTCGATCTCCATCGCCGCCAGTCTGCCGCCATTGTCACGCACAATGCCGGTGAAGGTGACCACCGCCCCCGCCCCCGTCAGGCCAGCGGTAAAGGCGTTGGCTTCCGCTCCGGCATCGAATGCGGTCTCCTGCACAGAAACCCGCATCTCAGCCCCCCGTCATCGGCGGGAAAAAGGCAACCTCGCGCACCCCTTCCAGCGAGGCACCGAAATCGGCAAGCTCCTGATCCAGCGCCACCCGCAGGCTCGTCAGATCGGCGAAGGCCAGCGCGTAACGCTCTTCCCGCGCCGCAAGCTCGGCCACCAGCCCCGCCACCGTTGCCGCATCGGTTTCAACCCGCTCGCGCGGCAGGCCGATCCGTTCACGCACCCAGGCGAAATACAGCACGTCGATCCGTTGCATCACTTGTCCCGCAGATAGGGCAGGGATTTGCGGAAGTAATCCCAGCCGGTCACAAGGGTCAGCATGGCTGCCACCCAGATCAGCACCAGCCCCACATTGGTGGCATAGGCCGCGCAATCGCGCCCGCCGCAGGTGCGGATCGCGTCAGCCGTGCCCGCCTCAACCGCCAGCGCATATTGCTCGGGTGTCATGCCGCGCAGCGCGATACCCTCAAGATACTCCAGCCCGGTGCCAAGGAACAGCACCGCAATCGCCACCATCTGCGCCGTGGTCTTCCACTTCGCCAGCTTCGTCACCCGCAGCAACCCGGCCTTGTGCCCCAGATATTCCCGCAGGCCAGAGACAAAGACCTCGCGGAACAGGATCGCCGTCGCGGGCAGGATCAGCCAGGGGTTCATGCCGGAATAGCCGGTGATCACCATGATCGCGATGACCACCATCGCCTTGTCGGCGATCGGGTCCAGCATGGCACCGAATTTCGATTCCTGTTTCCACAGCCGCGCCAGATAACCATCGAACCAGTCGGTGATGGCCGCGCCGATGAACAGGGTGAGCGCGAACCAGTCGGCCCATGGCCGCTGGAAATACAGGAACATCACCGCAACACCGGGTGCGGCCAGCAGGCGCAGAAGCGTGAGGACATTCGGGATGTTCCAGGTCATGGCGCAAGTCGTAGCCGAAGCCCCGCGCGCATGGAAGGGGGTGCGGCCTTTACAGCCCGCCGCGCGACGTATAGGCAAGCCGCTTTCCGAAAGAACAGGAGGCGCGGATGCGGCATTGCGGGATCGACTTCGGCACTTCGAACTCCACCCTCGGCCTCGCTGACGGGTCCGGCGCAAGGCTCCTGCCGCTGGAGGGGGCCAGCCCCACCCTTCCCTCTGCCGTCTTCTGGGCCGAAGACGGCCCGCCGCAATTCGGCCAGGCCGCCATCGCCGCCTATCTGGAGCATGAGGAAGGCCGCCTGATGCGGGCGCTGAAATCCACGCTCGGTTCCGGGCTGATCCACGAACGCACCCGCGTCGGCAACCGCACCGTCGCCTTCCGCGAGGTGCTGGGCCGCTTCCTCGCCCATCTGGCCTCCCGCCTGCCCGACGGGCCCGAGGCCGTGGTCATGGGCCGTCCCGTGCATTTCGTCGACGACGATCCGGCGCTGGACGCCCAGGCTGAGGCCACATTGGGCGAGATCGCCCGCGATCTGGGCTTCCGCGAGGTCTCGTTCCAGTTCGAACCCATCGCCGCCGCCCGCGAACACGAAAGCCGCTGCACGACCGAGGAACTGGTGCTGATCTTCGACATCGGCGGCGGCACCTCGGACGTCTCGCTGGTCCGCGTCGGCCCGGACCGCGCCCGCCGCGCCGACCGCGCGGATGACATTCTTGGCAATGACGGTATCCGCCTCGGCGGCACTGATTTTGACCGCATGCTGAGCCTCGCCGAGGCCCTGCCCCATCTGGGCTTCGGGGCCGCGACCAAGGGCGGCGCCGGCACCATGCCCCGGCATTATTTCCTCGACCTCGCCACCTGGCACCGGATCAACCAGCTTTATTCCCGCAGCACCATGACCGACCTCAAGGCCCTGCGGCACGAGATCGACAACCCCGAGCTTATCGACCGGCTGATCCGCCTGATTGAGGGCCGTCAGGGCCACGCGCTTGCGATGGAAGTCGAGCGGGTCAAAATCGCACTCAGCGACACCGAGGCGGAGCGCCTGCTGCTCCGCCCGCTGTGCGGTGCGCCCAATCCGGTGGTGCGGCGCGAGGCTTTCGAACAGACGCTCGCCCCTGCTCTCACCCGTTTGCGTGACCTGATCACCCGCGTACTGGCGCAAGGCGGCGTCACCCCGGCAGATGTCGGCACGGTCTTCGTGACCGGCGGCTCCAGCCGCCTGCCGCTCCTGCGCCGCCTCGTGCAGGATATGCTGCCGCAAGCGCAACTCCACAGCGGTGACGACTTCGGCGCCGTCGGGCTTGGCCTCGCACTGGAAGCGCGGCACCGCTACACCTGATCCGCATTTACCCTGGCAAGAATATCCCCGCCGGAGGCAGGCCGTCCGCGCACCGCGCGGACGGGACAAGAAGGCTTGCGCCACAGGCGCTCCGCCTGAAAGGCTCAGGCGGCGGCGGGGCGCCGGATCTGCGTGGCGGCTTCCAGCACCAAAGGGCGGAAACCGTCACCACCGTTGTCCAGCAGTTCGAACAGCTGCCGCCGCATCCGGGGTTCCCAGAAATCGTTGATGTGATTGGCAAGGCCCGTCACCCCCTCGGCATGGGGCTTGCTTTCCATGAAGCGGGCGATCTGGTTGGCCATGGTGATCAGTTTGTCATGCGACATGGGCGGCCTCTTGCAGCGTGATGCGTTGCGGGTGGGTGAAACATTCAAAACCGTCGGGCCGGGCCAGCGCGACGAGGGTCAGGCCCGCTGCCTCGGCCATGGCCACGGCAGCAGCAGTCGGAGCCGAAACGGCGATCAGCAGTGGAAAGCCTGCGGCACAGGCTTTCTGCACCATATCGACCGAGGTGCGGCAGGTCAGGATCAGGGCACCCTGCCCCGCCGGCCGCCGGCCGGCCAGCGCGCCGATCAGCTTGTCCAGCGCATTGTGCCGTCCGACATCCTCGCGCGCAAGGACGATGCCGCCTTCCGCCCAGAAGGCCGCGCCATGGGCGGCGCGGGTGATGTCATGCAGCGGCTGATGCGCCTCGAGCGCGGCAATCGCTTCCATCACCTGTTCCGGCGTCATGGCGAAATCGCTGGCAGGCACCGGGCGAGGCACGCGAACCGCCTCTTCAAGGCTGTCGATGCCGCACAACCCGCAGCCCACCGGCCCGGCCATGGTCCGGCGCCGCTTTGCCTGCCGGTCCGCTGCCGCCTGCGTCAGCCAGATCTGCAAATCAATCCCGCGCGGGGTTTCCACCGGCTCGATGCTTTCGAGCTCGTCGAGGCTGGCGATCCCTTCGGTCAGGGTGAAGCCACGGGCGAAATCTTCCAGATCGGCGGGTGTCGCCATCATGACGGCATGGGTCGATCCGTTATAGCTCAGCGCAACCGCCACCTCCGACGGCAGCTCACGGCTGCCGTCGCGCACCGCGCCCGCCCGGAAGGCAAGGCGCGGAAGGGGGCGGTGGCTGTGCATCACTCGGCCGCCGCGATCCGGCGGGCAAGCGTGGCCTGCGCCTGATACTCCTCCTGCCACTCGGACGGGCCGTTGGAGGGCATGATCTGCACCGCCGTCACCTTGTATTCCGGGCAATTGGTCGCCCAGTCCGAGAAATCGGTGGTAACGACGTTCGCCTGCGTTTCCGGGTGGTGGAAGGTGGTATAGACCACGCCGGGCGACACGCGATCAGTGATCTCGGCCTTCAGCGTCGTCTCGCCCGAGCGGCTGGCCAGCCGCACCCAGTCACCGTCGCGGATGCCACGGGTCTCGGCGTCATGCGGGTGGATCTCCAGAATATCCTGATCGTGCCAGACGGTATTATGCGTGCGCCGGGTCTGGGCGCCCACGTTGTACTGGCTGAGGATACGGCCGGTGGTCAGCAGCAGCGGGAAGCGCGGGCCGGTCTTTTCATCCGTCGCCACATATTCGGTGCGGATGAACTTACCCTTGCCGCGCACGAAGCCGTCGATATGCATCAGCGGCGTACCTTCCGGCGCCTTCTCGTTGCACGGCCACTGAACCGAGCCCATCTCCTCCAGCTTGTCATAGGTCACACCCGCGAAGCTGGGCGTGGTCATGGCGATTTCTTCCATGATCTGCGACGGATGGGTGTAGGTCCAGCCAGCCCCCATGGCATTGGCGAACATCTGGGTCACTTCCCAGTCGGCATAGCCCTGTTTCGGCGCCATCACCTTGCGCACCATGTTGATGCGACGTTCGGCATTGGTGAAGGTGCCGTCTTTTTCGAGGAAGGACGAACCGGGGAAGAACACATGGGCGTAGTTCGCGGTTTCGTTCAGGAACAGGTCATGGACGATCACGCATTCCATCGCCGCAAGACCCGCCGCCACATGCTTGGTGTCGGGGTCGGATTGCAGGATATCCTCGCCCTGGCAGTAGAGGCCCTTGAAGCTGCCATCCACCGCCGCATCCAGCATGTTCGGGATGCGCAGGCCCGGCTCCGGGTCGATTTCCACGCCCCAGGCCTTTTCGAAGATCGCGCGCACTTCGGGCAGCTTCACATGGCGGTAGCCCGGCAGTTCATGCGGGAACGACCCCATGTCGCAGGAACCCTGCACGTTGTTCTGGCCGCGCAGCGGGTTCACGCCCACACCGCGCCGACCGATATTGCCGGTCAGCATGGCGAGGTTGGCGATACCGATGACGGTGGTCGAACCCTGGCTGTGTTCAGTCACGCCGAGGCCATAGTAGATCGCCGCATTGCCGCCGGTGGCATACAGCCGCGCGGCACCGCGCACTTCGGCCGCCGGAACCCCGGTCAGCAGTTCCACCGCCTCGGGCGAATGTTTCGGATCCGCGACGAACTCCATGTAATCCTGGAACTCATCCCAGTCGCAGCGGGTGCGGATGAACTCTTCGTTGTAAAGCTTCTCGGTCACGATCACATGCGCCAGAGCGGTGACGATGGCGACGTTGGTGCCAGGCTTCAGCGCAAGGTGATGCGCCGCGCGGTAATGTGCGCCTTCCGCCATCTCGGTGCGGCGCGGATCGACGAGGATCAGCTTCGCCCCCTGCCGCAGCCGCTTTTTCAGGCGGCTGGCAAAGACCGGGTGGGCCGAGGCCGGGTTGGCGCCGATGACCAGCGCCACATCGCATTCCTCGACCGAGTCGAAGTCCTGCGTGCCAGCCGAGGTGCCATAGGTCTGGCCAAGGCCATAGCCGGTGGGCGAATGGCAGACGCGGGCGCAGGTGTCGGTGTTGTTGTTGCGGAACACCGCGCGGGTCAGTTTCTGCACGAGGAAGGTTTCCTCGTTGGTGCAGCGGCTGGAGGTGATCACGCCGACCGACTGGCGGCCGTATTTTTCCTGAATGGCCTTCATCCGGGTGGCTGCGAATTCCATCGCCTCCGCCCAGGACACTTCACGCCACGGATCGTTGATCGTGTCGCGGATCATCGGGTTCAGGATGCGGTCCTGGTGGGTGGCATAGCCATAGGCGAAGCGGCCCTTGACGCAGCTATGGCCGCGATTGGCCTTGCCGTGCTTGTAAGGCACCATGCGCACCAGCTCGTCGCCGCGCATTTCCGCCTTAAAGGAACAGCCGACACCGCAATAGGCGCAGGTCGTGATGATGCTGCGATCCGGGGTGCCGATGTCGATGACCGATTTCTCGGTCAGCGTCGCGGTCGGGCAGGCCTGCACGCAGGCGCCGCAGCTCACGCAATCCGAGGACAGGAAGGTGTCGTCCTTCAGACCGGCATGCACGCGGCTGTCCCAGCCCCGGCCCGAGATCGTCAGCGCGAAAGTGCCCTGCACTTCCTCACAGGCGCGGACACAGCGGTTGCACACGATGCATTTGCTGGGGTCGTAGCTGAAATAGGGGTTGCTGTCGTCCTTCGGCAGCCATTGCGGATTGGCCTCGCCGCTGGTGTTCTTGGTGCGGAAATGGGTGTCCACCGCATCATAGCGCACATCGCGCAGGCCGACGGCGCCCGCCATGTCCTGCAATTCGCAATCGCCATTGGCGGCGCAGGTCAGGCAGTCCAGCGGGTGATCCGAGATGTAAAGTTCCATCACGCCACGGCGAAGCTGTTTCAGCTTGCCGGTCTGGGTATGAACCTTGATGCCCGCCGCCACCGGCGTGGTGCAGGACGCCGGGGTGCCGTTGCGGCCCTCGATCTCCACCAGACACAGGCGGCACGACCCGAAAGCGTCGATGCTGTCGGTCGCGCAGAGCTTGGGCACCGAAATGCCGATCTCGGCTGCGGCGCGCATGATCGACGTGCCTTCCGGCACCGTCACCTCGAACCCGTCGATCGACAGGGTCACCATGGTTTTCGATTTCGAGGCAGGCGTGCCGAAATCGCGGTCATCGGGGATGATGAAGTCTTTCATTCGGCGGCCTCCTTGTGGGTCGCGGTGAAATCATCGGGGAAATGGGTGAGAGCGGACATGACCGGATAGGGCGTGAAGCCGCCCAACGCGCACAGCGAGCCGGATTTCATCGTCTCGCACAGGTCGGTCAGCAGCGGGATGCCCGAGGCATCGCCCCGGCCGATCCGGTCCAGCGTTTCTACGCCACGCACGGCGCCGATACGACAGGGAGTGCATTTGCCGCAGCTTTCGATGGCGCAGAACTCCATCGCGAAACGCGCCATTTTCAGCATGTCCACCGTATCGTCGGCGATGGTCAGACCGGCATGGCCGATCAGGCCGCCCTTCGCCGCGAAATCCTCGTAGGTGAAGGGGGTGTCGAACAGTTCACGCGGGAACCATGCGCCCAGTGGGCCGCCGACCTGCACCGCCTTGACCGGGCGACCGCTGGCGGTGCCGCCACCGATGTCATCGACGATCTCGCTCAGCGACAGGCCGAAGGCGGTTTCGAACAGGCCGCCGAACCTGACATTCCCGGCGATTTGCAGCGCCATGGTGCCATGCGAACGGCCCATGCCGAAATTCTTGTAGAAGGCCGCGCCGCGATCCATGATCACCGGCACCGAGGCCAGCGAGATCACGTTGTTCACCACCGTCGGACGGGCCATGAAGCCCTCAAGCGCCGGTAGCGGCGGCTTGGCCCGCACCACGCCGCGCTTGCCTTCAAGGCTGTTCAGCAGGCTGGTTTCCTCGCCACAGACATAGGCGCCCGCGCCGACACGCACTTCCATGTCAAAGGCCCGGCCGGAGCCAAGGACCGAGGTGCCCAGCACACCCGCCGCCCGCGCGACCTCAATCGCCTTCTGCATCTGTGATACGGCATCGGGATATTCGGACCGGGTGTAGACATACCCTTTGGTCGCGCCGACCGCGAGACCGGCAATCGCCATGCCCTCGATCAGGGTGAAGGGGTCGCCTTCCATCAGCATGCGGTCGGCAAACGTGGCGCTGTCACCCTCGTCGGCATTGCAGACGATGTATTTCTGCGGCGCTTGCGCGTCATGCACCGTCTTCCACTTGATGCCGGTCGGGAAACCGGCGCCGCCCCGGCCGCGCAGACCCGAGTCGGTCACTTCCTGCACGATGGCCGCAGGCTCCATCGTGATGGCACGCCGCAGGCCCTTCAGGCCGTGGTGCAGTTCATAATCCTTCAGGCTCAGCGGATCGACGACGCCAACGCGGGCAAAGGTCAGCCGGGTCTGCCGCTTCATCCACGGCAGTTCATCGGTCAGGCCCAGCGCCTTGGGATGCGCCTCGATGTCACCGAACAGTGCAGCCACATCCGCCACCGACATCGGGCCAAAACCCATGCGGCCATATTCGGTGACCACCTCGACCAACGGCTCCAGCCAGATCATGCCGCGCGAGCCGTTGCGAACAACCGTCACCTCGACGCCGCGCGCGGCGGCTTCGGTCACGACGGCGCGCGCCACATCATCGGCACCCAGCGCCTTGGCGGCCGCATCTCCGGGAACGTAAATCTTCATCAGCGCAGCTCCTCTGCCAGGGCATCGAGGCGCGCCTCGTCCAGACGACCCACCAGACGGCCATCGACCATCGCCGCCGGGGCGCAGGCACAGAGACCCAGACAGAATACAGGTTCCAGCGTCACGGCGCCATCCTTTGTCGTCTCATGCCATTCGATCCCGAAGCGGCGTTGCGCATGCTCGGCCATCCGGTCGGCGCCCATCGACTGACAGGCCTCGGCCCGGCAGAGCTTCAGCACATGGCGCCCGGCAGGCTTTTCGCGGAAGTCGTGATAGAAGCTCATCACACCATGCACCTCGGCCCGGCTGAGCGTCAGGTGCTGTGCGATCACCGGCAGCGCAGCCTGCGGCACATGGCCGAAGCTTTCCTGAATGGCATGAAGGATCGGCAGCAGCGGCCCTTCCATTCCGTTATGTTCTGCGAGGATCTCGTTGACCCGCGACAGGACGGCGGATTCGTCAAGGGGCATAGCTGACCTCCGGTTGGCTTGACGCCAAAATCCGGCAAAACGATAGACGGATCAATCGTGAAATACCGTTGTTCGATAGATATTATCTATCAATCCTGCCGGTACCCATCCGCCGCGCACTGTCGATCAGCGCGGCGATCAGGGGCGTGGGCGGATCACGATGCGCCGCGATGAGGCCCACCAGATGCTCAGCCTCCGGCGCGACGATGGGAATGGCCTGCAACTGCCCCGACCGCGCAAACAGATCGGCCAGCTTCTTGGGCAGGACCGAGGCCCAGTTGCCGCTCATCACATGGGTCAGCAGCGTGATGGTCGAGTTCGATTCGATGGTCGGCGCCGCCGTCACCCCGGCCTCGGCCAGATGCAGGTTGACGATGCGCCGGTTCTGCATGTCCGAGGTCAGCAGGCACAGCGGCAGACCGGCAAGCTCGGCCCAGGTCACGCGGTCGCGGCCCGCCAGTTCGGTGCCGGGCGCGCAGAGCAGACGGTAGAACTCGGAATACAGCGGCACCTGGGTCACACGGCCCAGCGGCTCATTATCCAGATAGGTGATACCCGCATCCAGATCGAGCCGCTCGATCCCGGTCAGGATCTCGACACTGGTGCGGGAAAGGATGGTAACGCGCACATTCGGATGCCGTTTGGTGAAAGGCGTCGTCAGATCGGCGACCATCGACAGCGCGGTCGGGATGACCCCGATACGCAGATTGCCCGCCAGACCGGACCGGACCGACCGCATCTCCTCGCGCAGCGCCCGTGCGTCACCCACGATCCGCCGCGCGCGGTCCAGCACCCGCTGGCCCTCGGGCGTCAACCCCTGAAAGCGCGAGCCGCGATAGACAAGCTGCACCCCCAGATGATCCTCAAGCTGCTTGATGGCCGAGGAAAGCGTCGGCTGCGTCACACCGCAGACCTCGGCCGCGCGACCAAAATGGCCCTCGTTGGCCAGAGCGATGAACATTTCCAGCTTGTCGATCATGCCGACTTGTTGCCGAACCGACGGGCCGGGCGCAAATCTTTTCCAAAAGATTTGCAAATTTCTTGCAGAAGAAATTTGCCCGCGCCGCGGAAGCCTTGCCGCATCGGACCGGGCCGCCTACATGCGGGACATGATGTTGCGCTTGCCCTTTACCCAGAAACCGCCGGTCGTTCCGGTAATCCGCCTGCAAGGCGCCATTGGCGCGGGCAGCCGGTTCTCGCCCGGCCTCTCCGATGCCACGCTGGCGCCGCTGATCGAGCGCGCCTTTCGCCTGAAGCCCGCTGCCGTGGCGCTGGCCATCAATTCGCCCGGCGGATCGGCGGTACAATCGAGCCTGATCGCCGCCCGCATCCGGCGGCTGGCTGCCGAAAAGGGTGTGCATGTCCACGCCTTCGTCGAGGATGTGGCGGCTTCGGGCGGCTACTGGCTGGCCTGCGCGGCGGATGAGATCTGGGTGGATGACAGCTCCATCCTCGGTTCCATCGGCGTGATCTTCGCGGGTTTCGGCTTTCCCGACTTCCTGTCCCGCCACGGGATCGAGCGGCGCGTTGTCACCGCCGGCACTTCGAAATCGCTGGCCGATCCGTTCCAGCCCTCGAAGCCCGAGGATGTGGCGCGGCTCCGCGCCCTGCAAGAGCCGATCCATCAGGCTTTCATCACCCATGTGAAG
Organism: Gemmobacter sp. LW-1; assembly: GCF_001303875.1. NCBI lineage: Bacteria > Pseudomonadati > Pseudomonadota > Alphaproteobacteria > Rhodobacterales > Paracoccaceae > Gemmobacter > Gemmobacter sp. LW-1. The sequence goes on from NZ_LJSC01000054.1 coordinate 69,745, forward strand.
GCGCGGCGCGGTCCCCGGCTCGCCGGGGGCGCCGATCTGTTCAACGCCGATGTCTGGGTCGGGCAGCAGGCGGTCGATCTGGGGCTGGCCGATGGCGTGGCGCATCTGGTGCCGAAGATGAAGGCGCTTTACGGCGACAAGGTGCGGCTTGTGCCGCTGGGCCAGAAACGCGGGTTGATTTCGCGGCTGACCGGCCGCGCCGCCGCCGCCGCGCTGGCCGAGGTGGAGGACCGTGCCGCTTTCGCCCGGTTCGGGCTCTGACATGCTGGTAAAGGTCGTCACCCTCTTCCTGCTCGGCATGGCCGCCATGGCCATGGTGTTCAAGCATCTCAACAGCCGCAAACGACAGACAAAAACCGGAACCTGCCCGCGCTGCGGCAGGCACAGGATTGGCAATGGCCCCTGCCCCTGCGGCGCGGCGCAGAAAAAGGTGTAAACTTTGGGAATGGATCTGCTTTATGTGGCCGGCGGGCTGGTGCTTCTGGTGCTGGGCGGCGACGGGCTGGTGAAAGGCGCGGTGGCGCTGGCCTTGCGGCTGGGGATTCCGGCGCTGATCGTCGGCCTGACCGTGGTCGCCTTCGGCACCTCCGCCCCCGAACTGCTGGTGTCCGTTCAGGCGGCCCTGAAAGGCCAGGCGGGGATCGCGCTTGGCAATGTGGTCGGGTCGAACATCGCCAATATCCTGCTGATCCTCGGCCTTCCCGCCCTGATCGCCACCATCCACACCAGCAAGATCGACACGCGGCGCGGCTATCTGGTGATGCTCGGCACGGCGGTGCTGTTCGTCATCCTCAGCCAGTTCGGCCCGATCACCTGGTGGCACGGGCTGATCCTGCTGACCGCTCTGGCCCTGTCGATCTGGGATAACATCCGTCAGGCCCGCGCACATCGCGATGCTCAGCCCGATGACCTGCCGGCCGGGGATCACATGCCGGTCTGGAAAATCGCCGCCTTCATCCTTGGCGGGCTGATCGGGCTGGGCTTCGGCGCTTCCTTCCTTGTGGAGGGCGCCACCAATATCGCCCGCGCGCTGGGAGTTTCCGAAACCGTCATCGGGCTGACCCTTGTCGCCATCGGCACGTCACTGCCCGAGCTGGTGACAAGTGTGATGGCCGCGTTCCGGGGGCAGGCAGATGTGGCCATCGGCAATGTGATCGGGTCCAACACTTTCAACATTCTGGCCATTCTGGGCATCACCGCCGTGATCGCACCGATGGAGGTGCCCGCCCAGCTTCTGAGCTTCGACAACTGGGTGATGCTGGGCGTTTCGCTGCTGCTGGTGCCTTTCGTATTCTTCAGGCTGGATATCGGTAAGCTGGCCGGGGTCGGGCTGGCGGGCGGCTATATCGCCTACACCCTTGCGCTGGTGTCCTGATGCGGGCGCTGGTCACGGGGGCAGGCAAGCGGCTGGGTCAGGCCATGGCGCTGTATCTGGCCGGGCGCGGCTATGATGTTGCGGTGCATTACGCGGGCAGCGCCGATGGCGCGGCCGAGACTGTGCAGCGGATCGAGGCCATGGGCCGCCGCGCCGTGGCCCTGCAAGCCGATCTGCTGGATGAAGCCCAGACCGAAACGCTGGTAGGCCGCGCGGTAGAAGGCTTGGGCGGGCCTTTGACCATATTGGTCAACAATGCCTCGATCTTCGAATATGACACGTTGGCCAGCGCCAGCCGCACAAGCTGGGACCGGCATCTGGAAAGCAACCTGCGCGCGCCGTTCGTTCTGACGCAGCAGTTTGCCGCGCAGGCGCCCGACGCCGCGCTGGACCCCGCCGGGGAGCCGCTGGCCACCGGCCTCATCGTCAACATGATCGACCAGCGCGTCCGCAAGCTGACCCCGGAGTTCATGAGCTATACGCTGGCGAAATCCGCGCTCTGGACGCTGACCCAGACTGCCGCACAGGCGCTTGCCCCACGCATCCGGGTCAATGCCATCGGCCCCGGCCCGACCATGCAGGGCGCGCGGCAGAGCCTTGACCACTTCACCCGGCAACGGGCCAACACGGTGCTGGGGCGCGGCTCCAACCCCGCTGACATCACCGCAGCGCTGGGTTTTCTGCTGGATGCGCCTGCGGTCACGGGGCAGTTGATCTGCGTCGACGGGGGTCAGCATCTGGGCTGGAAAACCCCCGATATTCTGGGGGTTGAGTGACCTAACGGCAGGTCGCTGCGGCGACTTGTCCACTTTTCACAATCCGTTTACACGCGCGTCAAGAAAACCCTGATTTATCAGTTATTTGCCAAGCGTTTAATTTTAAATCCAGCAATATCAAATGGTTAAAATATCGCCTATTTTTTAAGCAACTCAAGGAACCCGCCTGAATACAAGGGAAAATCGCGGGTCGGGGGATTTTCTCCGCAAAGTTATCCACAGAAACTGGGGACAGCTTTCCCCTTGCCCTCAGGTCGCTATCATTGCAGCGAGGGACCGGGAATCGGCATATCCGAAAGATGGGGTTTTCCGTGCAGGACGACAGGCAAACCGCGCCGGTGAAAACCGGGCATGAGGTCATTCAGGACCAACTGAAAACGCTCGACGGCTCGCCCGGCGTCTACCGGATGCTGAACGCCCAGAACGAGGTTCTGTATGTCGGCAAGGCCCGCAACCTGCGGGCGCGGGTGTCGAACTATGCGCGGCCCTCCGGGCATTCGGGACGGATCGCGCGGATGATTTCGGAAACCGCCTCGATGATGTTCCTGACAACGCGGACCGAGGTCGAGGCGCTGCTGCTGGAACAGAACCTCATCAAGCAGCTGAAGCCGCGCTACAATGTGCTGATGCGGGATGACAAGTCATTTCCGAACATTCTGATCCCGACCGACCACCCGTTCCCGATGATCCGCAAGCATCGCGGCAAACGCAGCGACAAGGGCCGCTATTTCGGCCCGTTCGCCAGCGCGGGCGCGGTGAACCGCACGCTGAACCAGTTGCAGCGCGTGTTCCTGCTGCGCACCTGCTCGGATGTAATGTTCTCGGGCCGGACCCGACCCTGCCTGCTTTACCAGATCAAACGCTGTGCAGGCCCCTGTGTGGGGCGGATCAGCGAGGCGGATTATGCCGCGCTGATCGACGATGCGACGCGGTTTCTGGATGGCAAATCCACCACGGTTCAGGCCGATCTGGCCAAGGCCATGGCCGAGGCATCGGAAGCGATGGAATTCGAGCGCGCCGCGGCGCTGCGCGACCGCATCAAGGCACTGACCGCCGTGCAGTCGACACAAGGCATCAACCCGCGCGGCGTGGCCGAGGCGGATGTGGTCGCCCTGCACCTTGAGGGCGGGCAGGCCTGCGTTCAGGTGTTCTTCATCCGGGGGAACCAAAGCTGGGGCAACAAGGATTTCTATCCGAAAACCGGCGCGGGCGCCGAAGAGCCGGAAATTCTGGAGGCCTTCCTCAGCCAGTTCTACGACGACAAGGAGCCGCCGCGGCTGATCCTGCTCAGCCATGGGGTCGAAAACCCCGATCTGGTAACGCAGCTTCTGTCAGACCGTGCGGGCCGCAAGGTGGAGCTTGCAGTGCCGCTCAGGGGGGAAAAGGCGGAGCTGGTCGAAAACGCCCATCGCAACGCCCGCGAAAGCCTGGCCCGGCGCATGGCGGAAAGCACGACGCAGAACCGGCTCTTGCAAGGGCTGGCCGAGGCGTTTGACCTTGAGGCCCCGCCGAAGCGGATCGAGGTCTACGACAACTCGCATATCCAGGGCGCCCATGCGGTCGGCGGCATGATCGTGGCCGGGCCCGAGGGTTTCCTGAAGAGCCAGTATCGCAAGTTCAACATCAAGGGCGAAGCAGGCGCGCAGGGCGACGATTTCGGCATGATGAAAGAGGTGCTGACCCGCCGCTTCGAACGCCTTCTGAAGGAAGACCCCGAGCGCAAGACCGACGCCTGGCCCGACCTTCTGCTGATCGACGGCGGCGCGGGGCAGGTTTCGGCGGTGGCAGAGATCATGGCCGAACTGGGCATCGACGACCTGCCCTTCATCGGCGTCGCCAAGGGCATCGACCGTGACCACGGCAAGGAGGAGTTCCACCGCCCCGGCGAGCAACCCTTTGCCCTGCGAATGAATGACCCGGTGCTGTATTTCATCCAGCGCCTGCGCGACGAGGCGCACCGCTGGGCCATCGGTGCCCACCGGGCCAAACGCGCCAAGGCCACCACCTCGACCCCGCTGGACGAGGTGCCGGGCGTCGGCGCCACCCGCAAACGCGCGCTTCTGGCGCATTTTGGCAGCGCCAAAGCCGTGACCCGCGCGGCGGTAGAGGATCTGACCGCCGTGCCCGGCATTTCGGAGGCCCTCGCACAGCAGATCCACGACTTCTTTCACGAAAAGGGCTGAGCGGCGTGCTCAGCCCGCCTGTTTTGACACCGCCCGCGCGCGCAACAGGGTGAACAGCGCCGCCGCGATCACCAGCGCCGCACCGACCACCACATTACGCCGCAACTCCTCGTCAAACACGGTCAGGCCCAGAATCGCGATGAACACCAGTTGCAGCAGGGCAAAGGGCTGGATATCGCTGGCCTCGGCCACCTCATAGGCCTTGATCATCATGAAATGCGCCCCTGCCCCGGTCAGGCACAGAAGGCCCATCCATCCCCAGTCCGCCGGAGCCATCGGCTGCCAGAACCAGAGGCCCAGCGGCGTGATCAGCACGGCTGCCACGATGCCTGTCCACAGGAAGCTGGTGCCCGCGCTGTCGCCCCGCGCCACATAGCGTGTCAGAAGCCCGTAAAGCGCGAACATGAAGGCAGAGAGCAGCGGCACCAGCGCCCAGGGGCTAAACACCGCCACGCCGGGCTCCAGAATGATCAGCACGCCGATGAACCCCACCCCGATCGCCGTCCAGCGGCGCCAGCCGACGCTTTCACCCAGAATCGGACCTGACAATGCTGCCACCAGCAGTGGATAGCAGACAAAAACCGCATGGGTGGCGATCAGCCCCAGCTTGATGAAGGCGACGACCATGATGCAGACCTCGGCCACCAGCAGCGTGCCCCGCAGCGCCTGAAGCCACGGGTGGCGCGACCGCAACTGCCCGCCGATACCGCCGGGCCACCGCGAGGACAGCGCCAGCGCGAAGGCCGCGAAGAACCAGAAGCGGATCATCACCACCATCCAGACGTTGTATTGCCCGGCCAGATGGGTGGAAATCCCGTCCTGAAGCGCAAAGACAAACGAGGTGGCCGACATGAGCAGGATGCCAAGCCGGGTATTTTGATGCGCGCGATAGGCGGCGGCCATCGGATGATCCTTTTCCCAGGGGAAGGTGACGTGGCCTCAGACCCGCCAGCCTGCGGTCATATGCCGCTTACGGCCATGCCCCGGCTGCCGCTCTACCTGAAACCCCGCCGCCTGCAAGGCCCTGCGGACATGTCCCGCGGCCGTATAGGTGGCAAAGCTGCCATGCGGTTTTGTATGGTCCGCTACTGCCTGCATCAGATCGTCAGACCACAGCTCAGGATTCTTCGCAGGGGAGAAGCCGTCAAGAAACCACGCATCCGCCGCGCCGGTCCATGCGGGCAGGGTCTGCCGCGCATCGCCGGTCACGATCTCGGCCCGGAGCCCCGGCAGGTCCAGCACCCTTTGCCCCGCAGCCCATTGATCCAGAAACGGCCCCGCCACCGCCCGCGCCTCGGGGAAATGCGCCAGCGCGCGGGCGATGTCGGCGGCCTCCATCGGAAAGGCCTCGAAACTGGTGAAGTGCAGGACGCCAGGCCTGCCCATCGCGGCCCAGAGGATCTGCACCGCCAGCAGGTTCAGCCCGGTGCCGAAGCCCAGTTCCGCAATGTGGAACCCGTCACACAACCGCGCTTCCAGCCGGTTGCCGTGCAGGAACACATGCCGCGTCTCGGCCAGCCCGTCGTTCAGGCTGAAATACGGGTCATCGAACCGGGTCGAAACGGGGATCACCCCGTCGCGCCAGTCAAGGGTCGGGGCCTCGGGGCTCTGGTCCGGCATGGCGGTTTGTCCTATGGCAGATCGGCGCGACACTGCGGAAAGGAGCGGCGAATGACAAGCTGCGATGTTACGGTGCGGGGCGGCGGCATATTCGGCCTCGCCTGTGCCTGGGAAATGGCCCGGCGCGGCGCGAAGGTCCGGCTTATCGAGGGGACGCGCATCGGCGCGGGCGCTTCAGGCGGGCTGGTCGGCGCGCTCAGCCCGCATATGCCCGACCAGTGGAACGCCAAGAAACAGTTCCAACTGGAAAGCCTGCTGATGGCGGAAAGCTTCTGGTCCGGGGTTGCGGAAGCCTCCGGCCTGCCGACCGGCTATGGCCGTGCCGGGCGGCTGCAAGCCCTGCCCGATGCCCGCGCGGTCGAGACGGCGCGGGCGCGCGAAGCAACCGCGGCAGACCTCTGGCAAGGCCGCGCCACATGGCAGGTGATCCGCGCCACCGGCGCGGCCTGGGAACCCGCCAGCCCCACGGGCCTTCTGATCCACGACACACTCTCGGCCCGCCTGCACCCGCGTATGGCCGCCGCCGCACTCGCCGCCGCGGTCACAGCAAAAGGCGGCGAGATCCACATCGGCGAAGCCCCGGAACAGGGCATCGTCCTGCACGCGACCGGGGTGGCAGGCCTGACAGAGCTCGGCGCGGCCCTTGGCAAGCCCGTCGGCGGCGCAGTGAAGGGGCAGGCGCTGAGCCTCCGCCACCCCGCCCCCGATGCGCCACAGATCTATGCCAGCGGTCTGCATATCATCCCGCATGCGGACGGCACGGTTGCCATCGGCTCCACTTCGGAAAACAGCTTCGACGATCCTGCAACCACCGACACGCAGCTTGACGCGCTCCATGCCCGCGCCCTCGCCGCCCTGCCCTGCCTCACGGAGGCCCCGGTGCTGGAACGCTGGGCTGGTCTGCGCCCCCGCGCCCGCTCCCGCGCGCCCATGCTTGGCCGCTGGCCCGGCCGTCCCGGCCATTTCATCGCCAATGGCGGCTTCAAGATCGGTTTCGGCATGGCCCCAAAGGTCGCCACCACCATGGCCGACCTGCTGCTCGACAGCCGCGACCACATCCCCGAGGGCTTCCGCGTCGAAGACAGCCTCTGACATACGAAAAGAGGAGCCACCGGCCCCCCTTTGCTTCTTGCAAAATACTCAACTTCCGGGGCCATCCACCCCGCGCAGGCGTCAGGCCGCTTGCAGATCGCCGATCAGCCCGTCGATATCGCCCTTGCGCTTTTTCAGCATGGCGCCGATTTCCTCACGCTCGGAGGCAAGCATGTTCACACCCTCGATGATGATGTTGAAGAACAGATCCTTGCCGGATTTGTTCGACACATGCCAGCGCAGGTCAAACGGCGCCTCACCGCGCAGACGCGCAACCGAAATGACCTCGAAATAGCTTTTCAGCGGTTTCGCATCGACCACTTCAATGGTGCCCCCGATGAACTCGCGGAAGCGGCGGCCATATTTGCGGCCGATATAGCCCTGATAGGCGCGGGTGAAGGCCTTCATCTGGGCCGGGCTGGCCGACCGCGCGGCCGGGCCAAGTGCCGAACGGGCAATGGCATTCACATCGGCGTAACGGGCGAAGATCGCCTCGAAATCCTTGAACATCGCGGCTTCGGGCTTGCCCGAGTTGATCACCTTGTTCACATCGGCAATCGCCCGGTCGATCAGCGCCCGCGCCGAGTTGAGATCCAGCGCCAGCGCGGCTCCGGGCACGGCGACCAGTGCGGCACCTGCCAGTGCGGTGGCGGCAAAGGCGCGGCGGTTCAGAACGGGATGAGCCATGTCACTCCTCGTAAGGGTCGATGAAACTGTCACCACCATCTTCGGCCTTCTGACCAAGCTCGAACCGGCGGTTCTGAAGATAGAGCAGCCGTGCCTGCGCATAGCTGTCGGCGCTATCATATAGGACCGAGTCGATGGTTTCGGAATAGCGGTCGCGATCACCAAGTTTTGAACCGACCTTGGCCACCGTGGCGTAATAGCTTTCGGGCGTCGGCAGGACCAGACGCACCGGATTGGCCACCACATCGACCGCCGTTCCGACGGTATCGCGCACCGTGCTCGGCCCAATGCCCGGCAGTTCGACATAGGCGCCTTCGCCCACGCCCCAGACATGCAGGGTTTCACCGAAATCGGTCTTGCTCTGATGCACCCCCATCGCGCCCGCCGGATCGAACAGCCCGCCGATCCCGATGGTGGAGTTGACCGCGAAGCGCAACACATTGGTGACAAAGCGTTCCGGGTTGCCCTGAAGCGCGCCGTTCACCGCATCCCCGGGCAGATCGAGGTTAGAGGCGAAGTTCGACACCCCTGTCTTGACCGGCGCCGGAATGATCGCGCCATAGGCTTTGGACGATGGCCGGACCAGCGCCTTGTCGAGCCCGAGATTGACCGAATGAAAGGCCCGGTTGGTCTTTTCATAGGGGTCGTAGGGTTCGGCAGGCGGCGGCGGCGCGGCGCAGGCAGACAGAATCGCCGCCGTGAGTCCGGTCAGGCCAAGGCGGATCGCCGAATTGCGCCGGATACGAGAATTCAATGGAAAAACCATCACCATAAGCCTAGTGTCGCGTCCATTCAGCGCCCCGAAGGACAGTCTTCCGGGCCAGAAGGCAAGGGATAAGCCGCACGCCATGCATTGACAACCGCAAAGCGTGGCGCACAGGTGACGCAAAATGATTTGGCAGCGGCTCCGACGGCCGATGCGAAAGGAGTAGGCAATAATGAGCCGACCAGAGCTTTCGGTGAATGTCGCACCGGGTCTAGCCGAACTCAGGGCCGCAAGACGCGAATCCTACGGCGTCATCCTCGCGGTGTTCCTGTTCAGCGTCGTGGTCAACCTGCTGATGCTGACCGGACCGCTTTACATGCTTCAGGTCTATGACCGTGTGCTGGGCAGCCGGTCCGAGCCGACGCTGGTCGCGCTTTCGGCGCTGGTTATCTTTCTTTTCATCATGATGGGTGTGCTGGATCACGCGCGCGGCCGCATCATGGCACGGGTCGGCGCGGCCTTTCAGGCCCGGCTGGACCGCCGTGTGTTCGAAGCTGCGCTGCGCCGCTCGCAGGTGGCGCCGAACGACCCCGCCGCCACTGCCGCCCAGCGTGACCTGGAGGCGGTGCAGCGGCTCTGGACCTCGCCGGTCCTGCTCGCGGTGTTCGACATTCCGTGGACGCCCCTGTTCATCGCCGCGATCTTCGTCTTCCATTCCTATATGGGCTGGCTGGCCATCATCGGCGGTATCCTGCTGATCTTCGTGACCATCCTGAACCAGCGGATGACCAAGACGCCGCTGAACCGCGCCAACAGCGCCACCATCGTGGCCGAACGCATGGCCGACAACCTCAAGGCCGAGGCCGAGGTGGTGCAGGCGCTGGGGATGCAGAAGGCTGGCTTTGACCGCTGGCAGAAGGCACGCGCCACCGCTCTGGCGCAAACCATATCCGCCGCCGATCTGGGCGGCACCTTCTCGGTCCTGACCAAGACATTCCGCCTGTTCCTTCAATCGGCCATGCTCGGCCTCGGTGCCTGGCTGGTGCTGAAGGGCGAATTGTCCGCCGGGGCAATGATTGCCGGGTCCATCCTGATGGGCCGTGCGCTGTCGCCCATCGAGGTGGCCATTGGTCAATGGGCCGTCGTCCAGCGGGCGCAGGAGGGCTGGAACCGCCTGGCCGAACTGTTCACCCGCGTGCCGGTCGAGCCGCCGCGCACCCAGCTTCCGCGGCCCCGGGCCAATCTGGAGGCGCAGAACCTGACCGTCGTACCGCCGGGCGAAAGCTTCGCCACGCTGCGCATGGTGAATTTCCAGCTTCAGCCCGGCCAGGCGCTGGGGGTGATCGGGCCGTCCGGCTCGGGCAAATCCACGCTGGCCCGCGCACTGATCGGCGCGTGGAAACCGGCGGGCGGCAAGGTGCGGCTGGATGGCGCAGCGCTGGATCAATACGATCCCGACACGCTGGGCAGCTACATCGGCTATCTGCCGCAGCGCGTAACCCTGTTCGACGGCACGATTGCGGAAAACATCGCCCGCCTTCAGGGTAACCCCGACGGGCTGAAGGTGGTCGAAGCGGCACGCAAGGCCGCCGCCCATGACATGATCGTCAAGCTGCCCGAAGGCTATGACACCCGCGTGTCGGCCCTTGGCGGGCGGTTGTCGGGCGGTCAGATCCAGCGGATCGGTCTGGCCCGCGCCATGTATGGCGACCCGGTCATCGTGGTGCTGGACGAGCCGAATTCCAACCTCGACAACGAGGGGTCGGTGGCGCTCAATGCCGCGATCCGCTCGATGAAGGATGCCGGTTGCGCCATTCTCATCATGGCCCACCGCCCCGCCGCCATTCAGGAATGCGAACTCCTGCTGGTGATGGAGGATGGCACCCGCCGCGCCTTCGGGCCGCGCGATCAGGTGCTGCGCGACATGGTCAAGAACCACACTGAAATCGTCAAGAATGCCGGCCCCGGAGGCGTGACATGAGCGAACCCAAAACCCCCGCCGGTAACGAGGGCAAGCCGGAGAACCCGCTTCCCGCCGCGCCGCGCGCCACGGCGGTGGCAGAGCCACGCCCGGCCCGGCCCCCTGCCCTGCCGAAAGACGCGGCAAATGCCTGGTCGCCGCGCCGCTATGTCGTGCTGGGCCTCGCGGCCTTTGCCGTCCTGTTCGGCGGCTTCGGCGTCTGGAGCGTGACGACCAACATCGCCGGTGCCGTGGTGGCGCATGGCCAGATCGAGGTCGAGAACCATCGCCAGGTGGTGCAGCACCCGGATGGCGGGGTGGTTGAAACCATCGCCGTCACTGATGGCGACAGCGTGCAGGCGGGCGACCTGCTGCTGAAGCTTGATGGCACGGTGCTGCGTTCGGAACTGACTATCGTCGAGAACCAGCTTTACGAAATCATGGCCCGCCGCGCCCGGCTGACCGCCGAACGCGACGACCAGACCACCATCACCTTCGCGCCCGAACTGATCGCGGCAGCCGAGACCAAGGACGAGGTGAAAGAGCAGATGGACGGTCAGGTCCACCTGTTCGACGCCCGCGCCGATACGCTGTCCAAGCAGATCGGCCAGCTGGCCGAACGCCGCGCGCAGGTGCAAAGCCAGATCACCGGCATCGCTGCACAATCCGATGCGCTGGGAACCCAGCTGGAACTGATCCAGAAGGAACTGGCCGACCAGCAGTCGCTGCTGGAAAAGGGACTGGCGCAATCCAGCCGCGTGCTGGCGCTGCAACGCGAGGAGGCACGTCTGCGCGGTCAGGTGGGAGAGCTTGAGGCCTCAAAGGCGCAGGCGGGCGAAAGCGTGTCTGAGATCGAGCTGGAGATGCTGCGTCTCAGCGCCTCACGGCGGGAAGAGGCGAACAGCCAGCTGCGCGACATCGGCTATCAGGAACTGGAACTGGCCGAACGCCGCCGCGCCCTGACTGAACGCATCGCCCGGCTGGAGATTCGTGCGCCGGTGTCGGGGGTCGTGCTGGGCCTACAGGTCACCACGCCGCGCTCGGTCATCCGTCCGGCCGATCCGGTGCTTTACCTGATCCCGCAGGACCGCCCGCTGGTCATCGCCGCACAGGTTTCACCCATCCACATCGACCAGGTCTATGCCGGGCAGGAAGCCCGGCTGCATTTCTCGGCCTTCAACTCGCGTACCACGCCGGAACTGACGGGCCGCATCGCGCTGGTTTCGGCAGATGCCCTGACCGACCAGCGCAGTCAGGCCAGCTATTACCGGGCCGAAATCGTGCTGGAACCGGGCGAGATTGAAAAACTGAAGGGGCTGACGCTGCTGCCCGGCATGCCGGTCGAGGCGTTCATCCGCACCCATGACCAGACGCCGCTGGCCTATCTGCTGAAACCCTTTACCGACTACTTCAACCGCGCCTTCCGCGAGACCTGAGGTCGCGGAAACACCGGAACAGGACGGGGGCGGCACTTGCCGCCCCTTTCGCTTGGCGCTAGCCTCCGCCGCGACAGAACAGGAGGTTCCCATGACCATCGAAGCCCGTCTTGCCGAACTCGGCGTCACCCTGCCCGACGCGCCCGCGCCGGTTGCCAATTACGTCGGCTTCGTGCTGACGGGGAACCTGCTGCATGTCTCAGGTCAGGTCAGCGCCGATGCCAATGGCCCGATCAGGGGCAAGCTGGGTGCCGATTTCACCGTGGAACAGGGCGCCGCCGCCGCGCGCGCCTGTGCCATCTCGCTGCTCGCCCAGGCCAGGAAAGCCTGTGACGGTGATCTGTCGCGCATCAAGCGGCTGGTGAAACTGGGGGGCTTTGTCAACTCCACCCCTGACTTCACCGACCAGCCCAAGGTCATCAACGGCGCTTCCGACTTCATGGTTGCGGTGCTGGGGGATGCCGGGCGTCACGCCCGCGCTGCCGTTTCGGCCCCGGCGCTGCCGCTGGGTGTCGCCGTCGAGATCGACGCGATCTTCGAACTGAAATGACCCGCATTCCGCTGCCCACCGCCTTTTTGCACCAGCCCGTCGCGCATCGCGCCCTGCACGACCGCGCGGCTGGCCGGCCGGAAAACAGCCTTGCGGCCATTCGGGCCGCGATGGATGCGGGCTATGCCATCGAGATCGACCTGCAACTGTCGTCCGATTGTGTGGCCATGGTATTCCATGACGAGGATCTGCCCCGCCTGACCGGGCGGCCGGGCTGGGCGGCGGATCATACGGCGGCGGAACTGGGTGCGATGACCCTGCTCGGCACCGATGAAACGGTGCCGACACTGGCCGGGGTTCTGGCTCTGGTTGCCGGCAAGGTGCCGCTGCTGATCGAGATCAAGGACCAGATGCTGTCCCCCATAGGCCGCATCGGACCGTTGGAACAGGCGACGGCTGCTGCACTGGCGGGCTATGACGGGCCGGTGGCGCTGATGTCTTTCAACCCTGACAGCGTGGCCGAAATGGCCCGGCTCTGTCCCGATCTGCCGCGCGGTTTGACGACAGGCAGCTATGACCCGGTGTCCTATGCCCCCCTGTCCCCCGTACTGTGCGACCGGCTGCGCGAGATCCCCGATTATGATCGCACCGGCGCCAGTTTCATCAGCCACGAGGCCGCTGATCTGCCCCGCCCGCGCGTCGCAGAGCTGAAGGCACAGGGCGCCGCGATCCTGTGCTGGACCATCCGGTCGCCCGAGGCCGAGGCGACAGCCCGCAAAATCGCCGACAACATCACCTTCGAGGGATATCTGGCCGCGAAGGCTTGACCGGCGCGCGCCGCGCCGCATCTGCTGTGCGTAACCATGATCGAGGGGCCGCGTGTCCGACCTGACCGTCACTCTGGCCGAAAGCATCGCCGCCGTCCCGGCTGCTGACTGGGACGCGCTGGCCGCGCCCGGCACGGGGCGCCCGGACGATCCGTTCACCACACATCGCTTCCTGCTGGCGCTGGAGGCATCGGGGTCCACCGGCCCCGGCACCGGCTGGCTGGCCCGGCCGCTGCTGGTGCATCGTGGAGCGCAGATGATCGCCGCCGCCCCGCTATACGTCAAATCCCACAGCCAGGGCGAATATATCTTCGATCATGGCTGGGCCGAGGCATACGAACGCGCGGGCGGGCGGTATTACCCCAAGCTCCAGATCGCGGTGCCCTTCACCCCTGCCACGGGGCGGCGCTTTCTGACCCTGCCGGGTGAGGAGGTCGCAGGCATGGCGGCGCTGATCGAGGGCGCGACCCGGGTGGCGCAACAGAACGGGCTCTCCTCGCTGCACGCCACTTTTTGCACCGAAGCCGAGGCGGAAACCGGCGCCGCCATGGGGCTGATGCCGCGCCTGACCCAGCAATTCCACTGGCAGAATGACGGTTATTCCAGCTACGAGGATTTTCTGGCCACCCTGGCCTCGCGCAAGCGCAAGGCGCTGCGCAAGGAACGCGCCATGGCCAATTCCCACGGGTTGCGCATTGAAAACCTGACCGGCGATGCGCTGCGCGCCGAACACTGGGACGCTTTCTGGGCCTTCTATCAGGACACCGGCAGCCGCAAATGGGGCCGCCCTTACCTGACCCGCAATTTCTTTGATCGCATCCAGCAGACCATGCGTGATGATGTACTGCTGGTGCTGGCTTTCGACGGCAGCCGCCCGGTGGCCGGGGCGCTGAACTTCATTGGACGCAGCGCGCTTTATGGCCGTTACTGGGGCTGCGTGGAGGATTACCCCTGTCTGCATTTCGAACTGTGCTACCATCGGGCGATCGACTGGGCGATTGCACAGGGGCTGGACCGGGTGGAGGCCGGGGCACAGGGCGAACACAAGCTGGCGCGCGGATATCTGCCGGCAGAGACGCATTCGCTGCACTGGATCGCCGATCCCGCTTTCGCCCGCGCTGTGGCGGACTACCTTGATCGGGAACGCGCCGCCGTGGATGAAGAGATCGAGGTGCTGACCGCCTATGGCCCCTTCCGCCGCGGACCCGCGCAGGATGACTGACCGAAGGACACCGCCATGACCGCTCTGACGCTTTACACCAATCCGATGTCGCGTGGCAGAATTGCCCGCTGGATGCTGGAAGAGACCGGCCAGCCCTATACGGTAACGGTGCTGAACTATGGCACCACGATGAAGGCACGCGACTATCTGGCAATCAACCCGATGGGCAAGGTGCCGACGGTGGTCCATGACGGCCGGGTGATTACCGAATGCGCGGCGATCTGCACCTATCTGGCCGATGCCTTCCCCGAAGCCGGGCTGATGCCCGCTGACCGTGCCGCCTTCTACCGCTGGATGTTCTTTGGCGCGGGTCCGGTGGAACAGGCCGTCACCAATACGGCGCTTGGCTTCGTCGTGCCGCCCGAACGCCAGCGCACCGCCGGATATGGCTCGCTGCAGGATGTGGTCACCGCGCTGGAACACCGGCTGGCCGAGGCGCCCTATTTCGCGGGCGACAGCTTTTCGGCGGTGGATGTCTATCTGGGGTCGCAGATCGGCTGGGGCCTGCGCTTTGGCACCCTGCCAGACCGCCCGGCGTTCCGCGCCTATTGGGATCGTATCGCGGACCGCCCTGCCGCGAAACGCGCACAGGCCGCAGATGATGCGTTGATGGAGCAAAAAGCATGAGCACGCCACCGCTGTCCGAAGACGCCCGCGCTACCGCACTGCCGCCACTGATGGAAACCGGCTGGCAGCCGGTGCCGGGGCGCGATGCGATCCGCAAGATCTGGCGGTTCAAGGGGTTTTCCGAAGCCTGGGGCTTCATGTCCCGCGCGGCACTGGCGGCGGAACGTCTGAACCATCACCCGGAATGGTTCAACGCCTTCAACATCGTGGATGTGACGCTGACCACGCATGATTGCGGCGGCCTGTCCGATCTGGATGTGAAGCTTGCCAACCGGATAGACAAGCTGGCGGGTGCGGCGGCAGTGGAACATGACCACACCAGCCGCACCGCCTGCCTGTGCGAAACCCGGCCCGGACAGGGCTGACCCCGTCCGAACCGAAAGGGCCGGACCGAGAGGCTCAGATCGCCGCCAGCAGCGACTCGCCGCCCGAGGCTTCGCAGACGCCGGGGCTTTCTTCCAGATGCAGCACCTTGACCACGCCATCCTCGGCGTAAAGCGCATAGCGCTTCGAACGGTCGATCAGACCCGCGGGCGGCGCAGTGAAGTTCAGACCGATGGCCTTGGTGAAGCTGGAATCCGCATCGCCCAGAAAGGTCAGCCCGGCTTCGGCCGCGCCGGTCGCATCTGCCCAGGCCTTCATCACGAAGGGATCATTGACCGAAACACAGATGATCTCGTCCACGCCCTTGGCGGCGAACTTGCCCTTGGTGCGGATGAAGCTCGGCACATGCGCGGTGGTGCAGACGCCGGTATAGGCTCCCGGCAGGCCGAAAATCACGACCTTGCGACCCTTGAGCTTCGACCCAAGCTCTACCTGCTCGGGCCCGTTGGCACCCATGGCCAGCAAAGTGGCATCCGGCAGGCGGCTTCCTTCAGAAATCGTCATTTCACGTCCCTCGCGCGTTGCGTTACCGATAGCGCCAGATATAGGGTCCGCCGTAAGACAGGGCCAGAGGCGGCAGTGGAGGAAGACGGGATGGCGCATTTCGTGGTGGTGGGGGCCGGTCAGGCCGGGGCCGCTCTGGTGGCAAAGCTGCGTGCGCTGGGGTTTCAGGGCGACATCACGCTGATCGGCGAGGAAACCGCCCCGCCCTACCAGCGCCCGCCACTGTCCAAGGCCTATCTGCTGGGCGAGATGGAGGAGGAACGGCTCTGGCTGCGCAGCGCCGATTTCTATGCCGACAACCGCATCACCCTGCGGCTGGGCGAAGCTGTAACCGCCATCGACGCAAGCGCCCGCACCCTGACCGTCGGCGGTGAGCACCTCTCCTACGATGAGCTCGCGCTGACGACCGGATCGGTGCCGCGTCGCCTGCCCGCCGCGTTCGGCGGTGATCTGGCGGGGGTCTATACCGTGCGCACGCTCGCCGATGTCGATGCGATGCGGGCCGAGTTTCAGCCCGGCCGCCGGGTCGTCATCGTCGGTGGGGGCTATATCGGGCTGGAGGCCGCGGCGGTGGCCGCGAAGCTGGGCCTGAATGTCACGGTGATCGAGGCCGCGCCGCGCATCCTGCAACGCGTCGCCGCGCCCGAAACCGCAGATTATTTCCGCGCCCTGCACGGCACGCATGGCGTCACGATCCGCGAGGGCGTGGGTCTTGCGCGGCTGGCAGGCGAAACCCGCGTGACCGCCGCACATCTGGCCGATGGCAGCGAACTGCCCTGTGATTTCGTCATCGCCGGCGTCGGCATCCTGCCGGTCACTACGCTGGCCGAGGCGGCAGGCTGCGCCATCGAAAATGGCATCCGCACCGATGCGCTGGGTCTGACAAGCCAGCCGCACATCTGGTCGGCGGGCGATTGCGCCTCTTTCCCGCATGGGACGGGGCGGCTGCGTCTGGAATCGGTGGGCAATGCCATTGATCAGGCAGAGGCCGTGGCCGCCAACATGCTGGGTGCCGGGCAGCCCTATGTGGCGAAGCCCTGGTTCTGGTCGGATCAATATGACTGCAAATTGCAGATTGCCGGGCTCAATACCGGCTATGACCACATCGTCACCCGCAAGGGCGAAGGTGCTGCGGTCAGCTTCTGGTATTATGCGGGCGACACGCTGCTGGCGGTGGATGCGATGAACGACGCGCGGGCCTATATGGTCGGCAAGCGGCTGATCGAGATGGGTCGCAGCCCCGCGCCGGAGGCTGTGTTGGATACGCCCGACCTGAAGGTGCTTCTGAAGGCATGAGGATCATCGGCGGCACGTTCCGGGGGCTGAAGCTGGCCGAGGTGGGCGCGGGCGACGCGGCGGCGCATCTGCGTCCCACCACCGACCGCGTGCGGGAATCCATCTTCAACCTGCTGGTCAACGGCCGCATCGCACAAACGGGCGATCCTGTGACACGCGCACGGGTGCTGGACCTGTTCGCGGGAACCGGCGCTCTGGGGCTTGAGGCGCTCAGCCGTGGGGCGGCCCGCGTTGCCTTCGTCGATGACGGCACCGCCGCGCGCGCGTTGCTGCGTCGGAATATCGAGCTGATGCGCGCCATGGGCCAGACCGATGTCTGGCGCCGCGATGCAACGCGCATGGGGCCGAACCGGGGCGCAGGCTATACTCTGGTCTTTCTTGACCCGCCCTATGGCAAAGGTCTGGGCGAACAGGCGCTGGCTTCCTGCGTGGCGGGTGGCTGGCTGGCCCCCGGCGCTGTTGTCGTCTGGGAAGAAAGCGCCGCACCGCTTGCCCCCGCCGGATTCGAACAGATCGACCAGCGCGCCTATGGCGATACGGTCATCACGCTTCTGAGGGCGGCATGATCCCGGCGGCGGTTCTGTTCGATTGCGATGGCGTGGTGGTGGACAGCGAAGGCCCCACTTTCGACATGCTGGCCGAAGATCTGGCCGCGCGTGGCCTGCCGCTGACCCATGCCGAGATGGAGCGGCTGTTTCTGGGCGGCACCGTTGAAAAAGTGGGCCTGCGCGCCGCCGGGATGGGCGCCGATATCCCGCCGGGCTGGGCGGCAGATTTCTATGAACGGCTTTACGCCCGGCTGGCCGAAGGCACGCCGCTCATCCCCGGTATTCTGGACGTGCTGGACCGGCTGGATACGGCAGGGGTGCCCTATGCCATCGGCTCGAACGGAACCGGGCGCAAGATGGGCATTACCATCGGTCAGCATCCGGCGCTGGCCGCACGGCTGGAAGGGCGGATGTTTTCCGGCATCGACCTGAAGATGATCAAGCCCGCACCCGATCTTTACCTGCACGCCGCTCAGGCGGTTGGCGCTGATCCCGTCGCCTGCGTGGTGGTAGAGGACAGCCCGACCGGCGCGCGGGCGGCCCGCGCCGCCGGGATGCGCTGCATGGGATTTACCCCGCAGGGGGATGGTGCCGCGCTGGCAGCCGAAGGCGCGGTGATCTTCCGAGCCATGGCCGAACTGCCCGCATTGCTGGGGCTGGATTAAAGGTCGAACAGCCCGCCTTGCGCTGCCTGCTGCGGTTGCGGCGGGGCGAGACCGATGTGGCGCCATGCCTTTGCCGCCAGCATTCGCCCGCGCGGCGTGCGCTGGATCAGCCCCTGTTGCAGCAGGTAAGGCTCGATGACCTCCTCGATGGCATCACGGCTTTCCGACAGGGCGGCGGCAATAGTCTCCACTCCCACGGGGCCACCGCCGTAGTTCTCGGCCAAAAGCAGCATGTAACGGCGGTCTGCGCCGTCGAGGCCAAGGTTATCGACCCCCATCCGGGTCAGCGCCCGGTCGGCAATGGCGCGGGTCAGCCGCCCGTCGCCTTCGACCGTCACGAAATCCACCACCCGACGCAACAGACGCCCGGCGATCCGGGGCGTGCCGCGCGCACGACGTGCAATCTCGCGCGTGCCCTCGGCCAGCGGTTCGACCCCCAGCAGACGGGCGCCGCGGGTGACGATATGGTCAAGCTCATCCTCGGTGTAGAATTGCAGCCGGGTCGGGATACCGAAACGGTCGCGCAAAGGCGTGGTCAAAAGGCCCAGCCGCGTCGTTGCGCCCACCAGCGTGAAGGGTTGCAGGTCAATCCGCACCGTCCGCGCCGCCGGCCCCTCGCCGATCACCAGATCCAGCGCGAAATCCTCCATCGCCGGATACAACACCTCTTCCACCACGGGGGAAAGGCGGTGAATCTCGTCGATGAACAGCACGTCGCGCGGTTCCAGATTGGTCAGGATCGCCGCCAGATCGCCGGGTTTCGCCAGCACGGGGCCAGAGGTCATGCGGAACCCCACCCCCAACTCGCGCGCCATGATCTGCGCCAGCGTGGTCTTGCCCAGACCGGGCGGGCCATGGAACAGCGTATGATCCATCGCCTCGCCCCGCATCCGCGCGCTTTCGATGAAGATGCGCAGGTTCGCCCGCGCCTCGGCTTGCCCCACGAAATCATCCAGCACCTGCGGGCGCAGGGCGCGGTCGGCGTCCTCGGGCAGGCGGTCGGGGCGAAGGGCGGGATCGGGCTGGGTCATGCCCGGAACAATCCCCGAACGGCGGTGATTTGGCAAGCGGATTGGCCGCGCCTCAGGCCCAGGGGCCGCGTCGCCCGCTGCGCGGGATCGACGAGGCGCGGGTCGCCTGCACCGGCGCCGCCGTCCCCCTCTGTCCCGCCAGTGCCATCAAGGCCGCCACCCGGTTTTCCGTGTTCGGATGGGTGGAAAACAGCGCGTCGCGCGCATGGGCGTGCAGCGGGTTGATGATGAACATATGCGCCAGCGCCGGATTCGCCTCGGCCCGGGGATTGTCGATCCCCTTGGCGAAAGCCTCGATCTTGCGCAGGGCCGAGGCCAGCCACATGGGATGGCCGCAGATTTCTGCGCCAATCCGGTCGGCCTCGTATTCGCGCGAGCGTGAAATCGCCATCTGCACCAGACCGGCCATCAACGGCGCGAGGATCATCACCAGAATCCCGCCAATCAGCCCACCACCGCCCTCGCGATCACGACTGCCGCCAAAGAAGAAGGCGAAATTGGCCAGCATCGAAATCGCCCCGGCCATGGTGGCGGTCACGGTCATGATCAGCGTGTCACGGTTGCGGATGTGCGCAAGTTCATGCGCCATGACCGCCGCGATTTCCTGCCGGTCGAGCCGCCGCAACAGCCCCGTGGTCGCGGCCACGGCAGCATTTTCCGGGTTGCGGCCGGTGGCGAAGGCATTGGGCTGGTCTGTGTCGATGATGAACACCCTAGGGCGCGGCATCCCCGCGCCATCGGCCAGATCATGCACCAGCGCCACGAAATCCGGCGCGCTCCGGGCATCGACTTCGCGTGCGCCTGTCATCGACAGTACCGCTTTGTCGCTGTTCCACCAGGTAAACAGGTTCATGCCACCGGCAAAGACCAACGCGATCAGCGCGCCGGACGATCCGCCGATGAGGCCGCCAAGACCCATGAACAGGGCGGTCATCGCCGCCATCAACAGGGCCGTCTTGAAATAACCGTTCATCGAACACCTCCGCGCCCAGCGATATGGGGCGAAGGAAAGGGGCGGACAAGGCCCACCCCCTCAGGCGTCATTCCGCCTTCATCGCCT
The DNA here is from genome assembly GCF_001303875.1 of Gemmobacter sp. LW-1. Lineage (NCBI taxonomy): Bacteria > Pseudomonadati > Pseudomonadota > Alphaproteobacteria > Rhodobacterales > Paracoccaceae > Gemmobacter > Gemmobacter sp. LW-1. Next base: position 90,234 of record NZ_LJSC01000054.1, read on the forward strand.
CGATCGAGATTTCCACGGTCACATCGTCCCCGACATAGGGCGCGAACATGCCGAGGTTGAAATCGGTGCGCTTCAGCGTAGTGGTGCCGGTGAAGCCCATCCACGGTTTCTTAGCCATCGGATGCTCGCCCGCCTGGGTCAGCGCCGCATCCAGAACCACCGATTTGGTCACGCCGTTCAGCGTCAGGTCGCCGGTGATCTTGGCGGTTTTCTCGCCCGTCACCTCGATGCCGGTGGATTTGAAGGTGACCAGCGCGCTGTCGTCAGCCGCGTTGAAGAAATCGGGCGACATGAAATGGTCAAAGCGTTCCTGCCAGCCGGTCAGCATGGTGCGGACGGGGAAGGACACTTCGACGCTGGAGGCTGCCGGATCTTCGGCATCAAAGCTGATATTCCCGTCGAAGCCCGAGAACATGCCCGTCGTGGTCGAGAAACCAAGGTGGTTGTAGCTGAACACGATCTGGCTGTGCGAGGGGTCAAGCACATAGGCCTCGGGCGCGGCCATGGCGGGGGCAGCGGTCAGCGCGGCCAGAAGCGACAGGGTGGAAAGGCGGATCATCGGGAACTCCGTCTGTTTGCAAGGTCGGGCAGCACATGCTGCATGCGCAGAAACTGCCCGGCCCGCCTTCTGTGCACAATTCAGTGCCTGCGAACATGGTCTGTTCGCTGCCGAACATCAAAAGCAGGTCAGAGCCCTTGAATGGCTCAGTTTTTTGGCATGAGGAGCTTCAGCGCCCGGCGGATCAGCTCGGCAGTATCAGCCTCGGGCGCCTCTCCCGAGACCGTGGCCACGGCCTGCGCCGCATCGGCCTGGCCATAGCCGAGGTTCAGCAAGGCCGACAGGGCATCCGCACTATGAGCCGCGCGGGTGACGGCAGGCCGGACCGGGGCACTGCGGGCGGGCTTCGCCTTGACAGCGGGCGCGGGTAGCGCCTCGTCTTCCGTCACGACGGCCTCTGCCATCAGGCTGCTGCCCTGGGCCATGATCGCCGGGGCCTTGGATTTCAGCTCCAGCACCACGCGCTGCGCGATTTTCGGGCCGATGCCGGGTGCCGCCTGAATGGCACGGGCATCACCCAGGGTGATCGCCCGCGCTGTCCCCTCGGCCCCCAGTGTGCCCAGAATCGCCATGGCAGCCTTGGCGCCGACCCCCTGCACGGTGGTCAGCAGGCGATGCCATTCTTTTTCCAGCATGGTCGGAAAGCCGAAGAGTTGCAGCAGATCCTCGCGCACCAGAAGTTCGGTATAAAGGGCGCAGGCCTCCCCCACGCCGGGCAGCGCCGCCAGAGTACGGTCGCTGACATGGACGATATACCCCACGCCGCGCACGTCGATCAGCACATGATCGGCACCGCGCCACTCGATCCGGCCCGCAATCCTGCCGATCATCCCGCCGCCCTCCGCAATGCAGCCTCCAGCCGGCCGCTCGACTGACAGTGATGCGCATGGCAAATGGCAATCGCAAGTGCATCCGCCGCATCAGGACCGGCGATCTTCACCCCCGGCAGATGCAGCCGCACCATGTGATCCACCTGAACCTTCGCAGCATGCCCCACACCCACCACGGTCTTCTTTACGGCATTGGGCGCATACTCACCCACCGTCAGGCCGAATTGCGCCGGCACCAGCAGGGCGATCCCCCGTGCCTGCCCCAGCTTCAGCGTGGCCACCGCATCCTTGTTGACGAAGGTATGTTCCACAGCCGCCGTATCAGGCGCATGCGTATGCAGCACCTCGGTCAACTGAGCATGCAGGCTGCAAAGCCGCTGTGCCAGATCCCCGTCACCCGTTCCAGGTGTGGAATGGCAAATCCCGTTTGCGATATGGGCGATTCGCGTGCCGGAAACCTCGATCACGCCCCACCCGAGGTTCCGCAACCCCGGATCAATGCCCAATACCCGCATGCCCGCGCCTTTTTGTTCTGCATTTTCCCCAAACTAGCACGAAAGAAGAACATCCGCCAAGATCAATTCGGGCTTGCATCCGGCGCAGGCCGGGGTATGAATTTCGCATATTTGCGACTATCCGGCCGATGAAGGCGACGATCGCCAGCGGCCCTCGCAAAGCACTGCCAGAACCCTGTCCACCGCAGCGGCCGAGCCATGCGGTTTCTGCATGTGGGCCATGCCTTTGCTTCGCTTGCTTTGCACCTGCAGCAAGATTATTTGACGCCTCGAAGGCACGGATGCCTTCGATCTAGGCAGTTTTGAAACGAGGAACACCGCCATGGCCGCTTATGAGACGACCCGTACGGCGCCCTTTGGCGCCATCTCCACCTACCGCTTCGTGCAGTTCCTGAGCAACATTTTCGCCGCCGTCGCCGACTGGAACGACGCCCGCGTGACGCGCAATGAACTGGCCAAGCTGTCGGACCGCGAGCTTGACGATATCGGGCTGTGCCGCGGCGACATCTATCAGATCGGCTCCAAACTGGGCCACTGATATCCGTCGCCGGATCGGGCGCGACGCGCCCGCTGCTATGCCGAAGGCCGCTCCTTACGGACGCGGCCTTTTTGGTATTTGACCGCCGGAAACCGGGTGCCCCGGCCCCCGTCGCTTTCAAAGATATTTGTCGAGTTGGGCCGAGATCCACAGTGTCACGGGATCAGCCTGCATCAGGAAACCGCCCAGACGCTCAAACCCCTGCGAGGCCTGCATCGCCACAACCCGGTCCTGAAAGGAAGCGTCGCCGATCTGATGATGCATCGCACCCTTCAGGCCAAGGACGCAAAGCCCAACGATAAGCAGAGGGCCAAGCACACGCCGACGCCGTGATCTCGGACGCTGATAATGGGACCGGCCGAGCGTTCCATCCGCCTCAAAGCCATAACCTTTGGCGCGCGCTTTTTCGACACGCGCGACACGGGCATAAAAATCGCCCAAATCCTGTTCGGCCATACCACACATACTCCACGATACGGCCCCCACCGAGCGTCCTACTTAGGGCCAAAATGTGGCAATATTGCGGCAGATACCCGCGCCCCGCCCCGTTTCAGCCTTTTTTTAACACCAGAGTCGACCATTCCCCGATGTCCTCACGCTGCTCCAGGGTGAATCCGGCCGCCAGATAGGCCGCCGTCACCGCCTCCGCCTGTACCACCAGCAGACCAGACAGAATCGCGATTCCTCCGCTGGCGGCATGGGCCGCCATATCCGGCGCCAGTTCGATCAGCGGACCTTTCAGGATATTGGCAAAAATCAGGTCGAAAGGCGCGGCCTCTGCGAGCCGTGGCTGGGCAAACCCTGCCGCTTCCAGACATTCTACCCGGCCTTCCAGCCCGTTGATCGCCACGTTCGCCTCAGCCACATCCACCGCCACCCGGTCGATGTCGGAGGCCAGAATCAGCGCCTCGGGCAAAACAGACGCCGCGGCCAGCGCCAGGACAGCCGTGCCGCAGCCGATGTCGGCAACCTTTGCAGGCCGGAACCCGGCGTCGAACAACCGGTCGAAAGCCCGCAGACAACCAAGCGTTGTGCCGTGATGGCCGGTGCCGAAGGCCACTGTCGCCTCGATCTGCAGCGCGACCCGATCCGCGGGCACCTTGTCGGCATCATGGCTGCCATAAACAAAGAAGCGCCCCGCCTCGACCGGCGCCAGTTCGCGCCGCACATGAGCGACCCAGTCGATTTCCGGCAACTCCGACAGCGCGAAGGGCCGCGCCTCGAAAGCCAGCGCCAGAACTTCCAGCATCACCTCGTTGGGCTTCTCGGTGAAATAGGCCCCGACTTCCCAAAGCCCCGAGTCATCCTCGATCTCAAAGACACCGATGCCGACCGGCGCCGGGTCAAGCTTCTCGACCGCCTCGGCCAGGGCCTCGGCAGCATCTTCTCCCATCAACGTCGTGAGGGCGGAATAGGTCGGCATCGCGCGGCTCCTCTCAAGGCAGGCTCGCGCCGCGATAGACCCCGGCGGCTCAAGGGTCAAGCGGCGCTGGCACCTGGCCCGACCTGCCGGGGGCCAGCCCCCGGCCCCCCGGAGTATTTCGGGCAAGAAGCAGGACCATATTGCTCTTTGTCCAAATACTCATTGCCGCTTTCCGGCCTGAACCCCGATCCGGCGGGGGCGCGGCTGCCAAAGGCGGCAGGCCGGGCGGCGGCGCGGGCGCGGTCTCGACACAAGCAAACCCTCGGGGCGCCGCCAAACTGCGGTCAGGCCCGGATGCCAAGGCCAATGGGGCAACTCACGCCCGTGCCGCCGAGTCCGCAATAGCCATCCGGGTTCTTCGCCAGATATTGCTGGTGGTAATCCTCGGCGAAGTAGAAGGTTGGCGCGGGCAGGATTTCGGTGGTGATCCGGCCGCGCCCGGACTCGGTCAGCGCCTGTTGATAGGCTGCCATCGACGCCCGTGCCGCCTCGGCCTGCGCTTCGGTATAAGGATAGATCCCCGAGCGGTAGGTGGACCCGATGTCATTGCCCTGCCGCATCCCCTGCGTCGGGTCGTGGTTTTCCCAGAAAACCTTCAGCAGATCATCGTACGACACCTTAGCCAGATCGAAGATCACCCGCACCACCTCGTTATGGCCGGTCAGCTGGGTGCAGGTTTCCTTGTAGGTCGGATTTGGTGTGTAGCCGCCCGCATAGCCCACCATGGTCAGCCAGACGCCTGGCACCTGCCAGAACTTGCGCTCGACGCCCCAGAAGCACCCCATGCCGAACATCGCTTCGGCAAAGCCTTCGGGCACATCGGCATTCAGCGGCAGACCGCTGAGGAAATGCGTCTCAGCAGTCGGGATCGGCTCTGCCCGGCCCGGCAGGGCATCGGCAGGGCTCACCATCTTCATCTTGTCGGCCTTGAACATGTTCAGCATCGGCGCCTCCTGTCTGAAGGTCAGAATATAGGTAAGCAAAGGCCTGACGCCAGCACCGTCGCGCGAGAGTGATGGCTCAGGCCGCCGCCTGCGCCCAGTCCGTGCCGCCCCCAAGCCGCGTTTCATTCCCCGGCGAGGGATGGCGCGGCACCAGCAGCGAGAGGATGAACGAGGTCGCGGCCATGCCGGCGGCCAGACCGAACACCGCGCCCGGCGAGGTCACCCACAGATAGCCCAGAAGCGCCGGCAGGAAGACCGCCGCGATGTGGTTGATGGTAAAGGCCACAGCCGCCGTCGGCGCCATATCCGCCGGATCGCCGATCTTCTGGAAATAGGTCTTCTGCGCGAAGGACATGGCGAAGAACAGGTGATCAACAACGTAAAGCACAGCGGCCAGCCAAAGCCCCCAGTCGAACCAGTAGAGCCCGCCGTACAGGATGAACACGCAGAACAGGCCCGCATATTCCACCAGCATGGATTTCTGTTCGCCGAAGCGGGCGATGAAGCGCCCGATCAGCGGCGCCAGCGCCATATTGGCAATGAAGTTGATCAGCATGAGCGCGGTGATTTTCTCGACCCCGAAGCCGAATTTCTCGACCATCATGAAGGCCGCGAACACCACGAAAATCTGCCGCCGCGCGCCCGCCATGAATTGCAGCGCGTAATAAAGCCAGTAGCGGCGGCGCAGCACGATTGATTTGCGCTGCGGATGCGGCGCCTCAAAACGCGGATAGGCGATCAGGCAGAACACCGCAATCAGCGCGCACAGCCCGCCCGAGGCGAGGTAGACGCTGTTATAGGACAGGCCCAAGGCTTTCCACGTCAGCATGATGGCCGCATAGGCGACCAGCGAGGCGGCAGAGCCGGTCGCCACGATCCAGCCCAGCACCTTGGGTGCGCGGGCCTTGTCGATCCATTGCAGTTGCAGCGACTGGTTGACCGTCTCGAAATAGTGGAAGCCCACCGACGACAGGAAGGTGATCATCATGATACCACCGAGGGTGGGGAACCATGCAGTGACGGCGGTCGATACGCCGAGCAGCATCAGCATCCAGCCCGCGACCGACTGTTCCCGGAACAGCAGCAGAATGGCCAGCACGGCCACGGCCAGCAGGCCGGGAATTTCGCGCACCGTATGCAGCCAGCCGATCTCGACGCCGGTGAAGCCTGCGCGTTCGATGACAAAGTTATTCAGCAGCGCCGACCAGGTGGAAAAGGCCAGCGGCATGGCGACGGCCATCAGGAACAGCAGAGAAACAGGTTGCCGCCACAGCGGCAGGTGGCCGGCTTCGGCGAGGGGCAGGATGCGCATTTTCATGGCATCCTTTCTACGCCTGTGCCGGGCACCGCGCGAGTGCGGAATTGTGGCCCGCACAATTCTGCGCCGCAGCCCGGAAAGCCTGCGGATCAGTAAAAGCTTTGCGGGTCTATATCGACCGCGATGCGCAGGTTGTTCGGCGGCTTAAGCTGCGCCAGCCATTCCGCAACGGCAGCCTGAATCGGCGCCTGTTTGTCGGCCTTGATCAGCAGCCGGACGCGGTGGCGGCCGCGGACGCGGGCGATGGGGGCCGGGGCGGGGCCGAACAGCTGCGCCCCGATCCGTCGCAGCGGGCCGTCGCGGCGGGCAAGTTCCGCCCCGAAATCAAAGACCTGCGCCACTTCCGGCCCTGAAAGGATGATCCCGGCCATCCGTCCCCAGGGCGGAACACCCGAGGCGCGGCGCTCAGCGCTTTCGGCCCGCCAGAACGCCTCTTCATCGCCGCCCAGGATTGACCGGATCACCGGATGTTCAGGCTGGTGGGTCTGGAGCAGAGCCAGCCCCTGCCGGTCGCCTGACCGCCCTGCCCGCCCGGCGACCTGCCGCATCAGCTGGAACGTCCGCTCCGCCGCGCGCAGGTCCGATCCCTGCAAGCCCAGATCGGCGTCAATGACCCCGACCAGCGTCAGCAGCGGGAAGTTGTGGCCCTTGGCCACGATCTGCGTGCCGATGACGATTTCGGCCTCGCCCCTTGCGATTTCCTCGATCCGCTGTTTCAGCGCGCGCGCCGAACCGAACAGGTCTGACGACAGGATCGCAAGCTTCGCCTCGGGGAAGCGTTCGGCGACCTCCTCGGCCAGCCGCTCCACCCCCGGCCCTACCGGCGCCATCCGACCCTCTACCCCGCAGGAGGGGCAGGCTTCGGGCACAGGCTTCGTCGCGCCGCATTGATGGCAGACAAGCCGCTTGAGGAAGCGATGCTCCACCATCCGCGCGTCGCAATGATCGCAACCCACCTGATGCCCGCAGGCGCGGCAGATGGTAACTGGCGCATAGCCACGCCGGTTGAGGAACAGAAGCGACTGTTCCCCCGCCGCGCGCCGCGCCTCCACCGCCCGCGCCAGCGGGTCGGAAATCCAGCGGTTCGAGGCCAGCCGTTCGCCCCGCATGTCGATCGCCCGCATCTCGGGCAGTTCGGCCGTGCCGTATCGCGCGCCAAGATCAAGCCGCGTATACTTGCCCTGTTCGGCATTCACCCAGCTTTCAAGGCTGGGCGTGGCCGAGGCCAGAACCACCTGCGCCCCACAGATCGAGGCCCGCAGCACCGCCATGTCGCGCGCATTGTAAAGCACGCCATCCTCTTGCTTATACGAGGTGTCGTGCTCCTCATCGACCACGATCAGACCAAGCTGCTGGAACGGCAGGAACAGGGCGGAACGTGCGCCGACCACCATCTGCGCCCGACCTTCGGATACCATCTTCCACACCCGGCGGCGTTCGGTCTGGGTCACGCCGGAGTGCCATTCGGCGGGTCGCGCGCCAAACCGCGCCTCGACCCGCGTCAGAAATTCCGCCGTCAGCGCGATTTCCGGCAGAAGAACCAGCGCCTGCCGCCCCTGCCGCAGACATTCGGCCACAGCCTCAAGATAGACCTCGGTCTTACCCGATCCGGTGACGCCCTTCAGCAGCGTCGTGCCATAGCCGCCCTGCGCCAGCGCCGCGACCAGCGCATCGGCGGCGGCGACCTGATCCCCTTGAAGCGTCACACCATCGGCGGGGTTCAGGTCGGGAAAGGGCAGATCGCGCGGCGCCTCGTCCTCGGACACCACACCCGCCTTCACCAGCCCCTTGACGACCGACGAGGAACAGGCCGCTGCCTCGCACAATTCGCCCAGAGTCACCGACGCGCCGCCGAAATCGCGCAAGGCCTCGATCACCCGCAGCCGCGCGTCGGTCAGCTTGTTGGGCGCGGGGCCGGACAGACGATAGACCCGGCGCAGGCCCGGCGGCTCGCCCAGCCCCGGTGCGCGGGTGGCAAGGCGCAGCATCGCAGGCAACGGGGTCAGCGTGTAATCGGCGGCACGGCTCAGGAAGTTGCGCAGCTCCGCCCGCATCGGCCGCGCATCCAGCACGCGGGAAACGGCGCGCAGCTTCGCCGCGTCGAAATCGCCGGTCCCCGGTCCCCAGACCACACCCAGCATCCGGCGCGGGCCCAGCGGCACCTCGACGAAATCGCCGGTGCCACAGCCGCCTTCGGGGGCGCGATAGTCCAGAACGCCGGTCAGGGCCCGGCCCAAAGGCTCGGTCAGCGCCACGCCGACCCGTTCCCCTGCCGCAAAGACCCGATCCACCTGTCGCCTCTCTTTCCCCGTCCGTCCCTTTGGGCTAATACGGCGGCGAGAGCGCCCGCAACCCCGAGAGGACATCCCGGATGAAATTCTTCGTAGATTCCGCCGACGTGGCCGCCATTGCCGAGCTGAACGACCTTGGCATGGTCGATGGCGTGACCACCAACCCCTCGATCATCCTGAAGTCCGGCCGCGACATCATGGAAGTGACGAAGGAAATCTGCTCCATCGTTTCCGGCCCGGTTTCGGCCGAAGTCGTGTCGCTGACCGCTGACGAGATGATCGCCGAAGGCCGCAAGCTGGCCGAGATCGCGCCCAATATCACCGTCAAGGTGCCGCTGACCTGGGACGGGCTGAAAGCCTGCAAGGTGCTGTCGGGCGAAGGCAAGATGGTGAACGTGACCCTGTGCTTCAGCGTCAATCAGGCGCTGATCGCCGCCAAGGCGGGTGCCACCTTCATCAGCCCTTTCATCGGCCGTCTGGACGATATCAACCTCGACGGGCTGGAGCTGATTTCGGACATCCGTGACGTCTACGACAATTACGGGTTCGAGACCCAGATCCTCGCCGCCTCGATCCGCACCGCCAATCATGTCGCACAATGCGCTCTGATCGGCGCCGATGTGATGACCGCGCCGCCCGCGGTCATCAAGGGGCTGGCCAGCCATGTGCTGACCGACAAGGGGCTGGACCAGTTCGTGAAAGACTGGGCCAAGACCGGACAGAAGATCCTCTGATCCGCACCGTCTGAGCCGAAAAGGATGCCGCCGTCCCGGCCCGGACGGCGGCATCTTTGTTTCCCGGCTTTCCCTTTCGCCACATTTTCGCGCGACAAGGCCCCCGCGCATTTGCTAAAGTCGCGTAAAACCAACAAACGGGCAGTCAAAGCATGATCGAACCGGACCTCCGCGACCGGATTCTGGAAAAGCCGGAAGTCATTCTGGAAGACCGCGACCTGATGCGCGCCCTGATCGCGGCGACGGATCGGGCGATGGGGTCGAATGTGGTCGATCTGCGTGGCATCGCCATGGAACGGCTGGAAAACCGGCTGGAGCGGCTGGAAGATACCCACCGCACCGTTATCGCCGCCGCCTATGAAAACCTTGCCGGCACCAATCAGGTGCATCGCGCCATCCTGCAAATGCTCGACCCGCTGTCTTTCGAGGATTTCCTCAAAAGCCTCGCGGGTGAGGTGGCGCAGACCCTTCGCGTCGACTGTATCCGCCTCGTGCTGGAATCGGTGCAGGAGGCCGACGATCCGGCTCTGCGCCGTCTGGGCGACGTGTTGTTCGTGGCCGAGCCCGGCTTCGTGGCGGAATATGTCTCGGGTGGTCGCAATGTCAGCCTGCGCCCGGTGACCCTGCGCCAGACCATACCCAGTTCCAACATGATCTACGGCGAAACCGCGGGCTGGATCCGGTCCGAAGCGCTGATGAAGCTCGACTTCGGCAAGGGGCGCCTGCCCGGCCTTCTGGTCATGGGCTGCGAAGACCCGCACCATTTCAAACCCACCCACGGCACTGACCTGCTGGCCTTTTTCGCCGGGGTGTTCGAGCGGACGATGCGCCGCTGGCTGTCGTGACGACACTGGCCATCTCTCCGGCCGCGCGCGCGGCGCTGGAGGACTGGCTGACCCATCTGCGCGCGCTGGACGGGCGGGCAGACAAGACCGTGACGGCCTATGCGGCGGATGTGCGCGGCTGGTTGTCCTTTCTGGCCCATCATCGCGGCGGAACCGAAGGGCTGACGGCGCTGGTCACGGCGCCGGTGGGTGATCTGCGCGCCTGGATGGCGCATGAACGCGGGCGCGGGGTTTCGGCCCGGTCACTGGCGCGCAGCCTGTCAGCCGTGAAAGGATTCACCGCCTGGCTGGCCGACCGGCAGGGCGCGGATGCGACCGCAATCCTGCAAGCCCGCGCGCCGCGTTTCCAGAAGAAGCTTCCCCGCCCGCTGTCGGTCGACGGCGCCGCCGAGGTGCTGGACAGCGTGGGCGACGACGCACGCGAGCCCTGGGTTGCCGCGCGCGATACGGCGGTGGTGACGCTGCTTTACGGCTGCGGCCTGCGGATTTCCGAGGCGCTGGGGCTGACCGGCGCCGACCATCCGCTGCCCGAGGTGCTGCGCATCACTGGTAAGGGCAACAAGCAGCGGCTGGTGCCGGTGCTGCCTGCTGCGCGCGCGGCCGTGGCGCGCTATGCGGACCTTTGCCCCTACGACCTGACCGCAGATCAGCCGCTGTTTCGCGGCACGCGCGGCGGCGCACTGAACCCGCGCCTGATTGCGACGGCGATGGAACGCACGCGCAACCGCCTCGGCCTGCCCGCCAGCGCCACACCGCATGCGTTGCGTCACAGCTTTGCCACACATCTGCTCGCCTCGGGCGGCGATCTGCGGGCTATTCAGGAATTGCTGGGCCATGCTTCGCTGTCCACGACACAGGCCTATACCGGCGTCGATGCCGCGCGGCTGATGGAGGTTTACGCAACCGCCCATCCCCATGCGCGCCGGGCCCGAAGCTGATCTAGTCGTTGATATCGCGGGTCCAGCGCTTCACCTCGCCGCGTTGCTGCGGGAAGACCTTACGCAGCACGGCCCAGGCCACCACTGAAACCAGCGCGAAAACTGCGATCTGGGCGGGCAGCCCCAGCGCCAGAAGCCCGGTCCAGAGGCCGAGGCCGACCGCCAGCGCGCCCAAAGCAAAGCCAAGGAACACATAGCCCGGCGCCAGCACCTCGACGATGCCCAGAACGAAGCCCCCGGCGACCCAGACCCACCAGGCCATGATCAGCCCCGCCCTTTCAGCATCTGGAACGCATTGCCGAACGCCTCCAGCGCCTGCGCGGGCAGCAGGATCGTCTGCTTGCCGCCGCCCTTGGCGACATCCGACAGCGCCTCAACCTGTTTCAGCGCCACCTGGTATTGCGCCGCCTCCAGCCCGTTTTCCCGGATCGCCTGCGCGATGACCCCTGTCGAATAAGCCTCGGCATCGGCGAGGATGCGGCGGGCCTTGGCCTGCTGCTCCGCTGCATAAAGCTCCGCCTCGGCGTTCAGCTCCACCGCGCGCTTCTTGCCCTCCGCCTCGGTCACCTGCGCGCGGCGGGCACGTTCGGCGTTGAGCTGCTGAAGCATGGCGGCGCGGGTCGCCTCGTCCAGATTAACGTCGAGGATTTCGGCGCGCGTCACCTCGATCCCCCAGTCATCCACCATCACCGCCACCTGCTCGCGCACCTTGGTGATAAGGTCGGCCCGGTTCGACTGCACCTGATCCAGTTCCAGCTTGCCGATTTCCGACCGCACGATCCCGGCGACCGTGGTGGCAATCGCGCCATCCACATCGCGGATACGGTAGACGGTCTTTTCCGGCTCGGTGATGCGATAGAACACGCTGGTTTCCACCTTCACCAGCACGTTGTCAGCGGTGATCGCGTCTTGGCTCGCATTCGGCAACTGCCGCTCAAGGATCGAAACCTTGTGCGCGATGCTGTCAAGGAAAGGCACGACAAAGTTCAACCCCGGCCCCAGGACCGCGCGTAACCTGCCAAAGCGCTCGACCACATGCTTCTGGCTTTGCGGCACGATCCGCACGCCAAGGAAGATGCAGAGGATGACAAAAGAGGCAAGCGCAAGGAAGATGGCGTTGCCGCCGATGAGGGTTTCGAAATCCATGACAGGTAACTCCGGTATTCAATCCCCGCCAAGATGGACTTCACAAACCGCCTGATCAATAGGCAAGTGATTCCGCCGCACAGGCCCGCAATGGCCGGACAGATCGGCGGCATTTGACAAAGACCCGATGAATTGTTCGGTCACTTGCCATTCTGGCGCAAAAATTTCCCGGCAGCATTCCTTTCGCGCCCGCAGAACGCCAGAAAATCCCATGGCAAAAAGGTATCATTTGTTCATGGCTTTCAACCAGCGGAGCGGCCCATGAAAATCGTCATCCTCGGCGCAGGTGTCATCGGTGTGACCTCGGCCTGGTATCTGAGCCGTCAGGGCCATCAGGTGACGGTGATCGATCGTCAGGCCGCCCCCGCGCTGGAAACCTCTTTCGCCAATGCGGGCGAGGTCAGCCCCGGCTATTCCGCCCCCTGGGCCGCGCCGGGTATCCCGCTGAAGGCGATGAAATGGATGTTCCAGAAGCATGCGCCGCTGGTCATCCAGCCGCGCCCCGATTTCGCCAAGCTGAGCTGGATGGCGAAAATGCTGATGAACTGCACCGCCGACGCCTATCATGTGAACAAGTCGCGCATGGTGCGGCTGGCGGAATATTCGCGCGATTGTCTGGGTGAGCTGCGCGCCGAAACCGGCATCAGCTATGATGAACGCACGCAGGGCACGCTGCAACTGTTCCGCACGCAGAAGCAGGTGGAAGGCGCCGCGAAAGACATTGAGGTTCTGCGTGAGGATGGCGTCGCCTTCGAGGTCCTGGACCGTGCGGGCTGCGTCGCGGCCGAGCCGGGCCTGGCCGCCAGCGCTGACAAGATCGCGGGCGGGCTGCGCCTGCCGGGCGATGAAACCGGCGATTGCTTCAAGTTCACCAACCGTCTGGCCGATATGGCCGCGGCGGCAGGCGTCGAATTCCGCTGGGGCGTCTCGATCCGGCGCATCCATACCGAAATGGGCCGTGTGGCTTTCGTGGAGACCTCGGAAGGCCGGGTGCACGCCGATGCCTTCGTGCTGGCCATGGGGTCTTATTCGCCCATGCTGGCCGCACCGCTGGGCATTGCGCTGCCGGTCTATCCGCTGAAGGGCTATTCGATCACCGTGCCGGTGGTGGATGAAAGCCGCGCGCCGGTTTCGACCGTGATGGATGAAACCTACAAGATCGCCATCACCCGGCTGGGCGACCGCATCCGCGTCGGCGGCATGGCCGAAATCGCAGGCTTCGACCTGAGCCTGAACCCCAAACGGCAAGCCACGCTGACCCATTCGGTCGAAGACCTGTTCGGTGGCGCGGGCGACCAGTCGCAGGCCCAGTTCTGGACCGGCCTGCGCCCGATGACGCCGGATGGCACGCCGATCGTCGGTCGCTCGCCGATCTCGAACCTTTTCCTCAACACCGGCCACGGCACGCTGGGCTGGACGATGTCCTGCGGCTCGGGCCGACTGCTGGCCGACATCATCTCGGGCCGCGCGCCGGAGATTGAACACACCGATCTGGGCTATGCCCGGTATGAGCGCAAGCGCAGCGCGCGCCCGGCGTTCCGCCCGGTTCCCGCGTGACGCAAAAGTTTTCCTGAAAACTTTTGCAAATTCCCTGAACAGGGAATTTGCCCCCACTGTCAGCCTCGCGCGGGTATGGTAAAAGGTGCCATGCCCGCGCTTTGCCGTTCCTGCCTGACCGCCTTCGATACCGGCAGCCGCTGCCCGGCCTGTCGCAGTCCGCGCGTGCTGTCGCACCCCGAGCTCTGGGATCTTTCCATTGCCCACATGGATTGCGATGCCTTCTATGCCTCTGTCGAAAAGCGCGACAATCCCGATCTGGCCGACAAGCCTGTCATCGTGGGCGGCGGCACGCGGGGCGTCGTTTCCACCTGCTGCTATATCGCGCGGATTTCGGGCGTGCGTTCGGCCATGCCGATGTTTCAGGCGCTGAAGCTCTGTCCTTCTGCCGTCGTCATCAAGCCGCGCATGCAGGTCTATGCCGAAGTGTCGCGCAAGATCCGCGCCATGATGGAGGATCTGACCCCGGCCATCGAACCCCTGAGCCTGGACGAAGCGTTCCTCGATCTCACCGGCACCGCGCGTCTGCATGGCGCGCCGCCAGCGGTGATGCTGGCCCGCCTTGTGCGGCGGATGGAGACGGAACTGGGCATCTCCGGCTCCGTCGGCCTGTCGCACAACAAGTTTCTGGCCAAGATCGCCTCTGACCTCGACAAGCCGCGCGGATTTTCGGTGATCGGCCGGGCCGAGACCGAAGCCTTTCTGACCCCGAAACCTGTCCGCATCATCTGGGGCGTCGGCACCGCCACACAGACCGCGCTGGAGACGGCGGGCATCCGAACCATCGCCGACCTGCTGCGCTGGGATCAGGCAGATCTGGTCGCGCGCTTTGGCCATATGGGCGGGCGGCTCTGGCATCTGGCGCGCGGGCAGGACAGCCGCCGCGTCAGCCGGGATGAAAAGCTCAAGACCATCTCTAAAGAGACCACCTTCAATGAGGATACCGCCGATGCCGATCTGCTGGACGGGCATCTTTGGCGGCTGGCGGTGCAGGTGGCCGACCGGGCCAAGGCGAAGGGGTTGGCGGGCCGGACCGTGACGCTGAAGCTGAAACGTGCGGATTTCGTGCAGGTCAGCCGCCGCCACGCCCTGCCCGCGCCGACCCAGATGGCTGACCGCATCTACCGCGAGGCACGGGCGTTGTTCGATCAGGTGCCGAAGGGGGCCGCCTACCGGCTGATCGGCTGCGGCATCGCCGATCTGGTGCCGGGGCTGGAGGCAGACACCACTGCCGATCTCTTGGACCCGCAGGCCGCCACCCGCGCGAAGGCAGAGGCCGCAACCGATCAAATCCGCGCCCGCTTCGGCCGCGACGCGATTATCAAGGGCCGTGCCCTGCGCTAGGTATCAGGGGACAGTGATCAGGGGCAGGGTTCCTTCCAGCCGTCGATGATGGCCACCGCCTCTTCCGCCGTATCGACATAACGGAACAGGTCCAGATCCTCTGGGCTGATGGTCCCTGCCTCGGCCAGTGCCTGCCAGTTGATGATCTTCTCCCAGAACTCGCGCCCGAACAGCAGGAAGGGCACGGGCTTCATCCGCCGTGTCTGGATCAGGGTCAGGCTTTCGAACATCTCATCCAGAGTCCCAAAGCCGCCGGGGAAGATGCAGATGGCCTTGGCCCGCATCAGGAAGTGCATCTTGCGGATGGCGAAGTAGTGGAAGTTGAACGACAGATCGGGCGTCACATAGGCATTGGGTGCCTGTTCATGCGGCAGCACGATGTTCAGGCCGATGGACTGACCGCCCGCATCATCGGCGCCACGGTTGCCTGCCTCCATCACCCCCGGCCCGCCGCCGGTCACGATGACATTCTCGCGGCCATAGCTTTGCAGGCTGCGTTCAGTCATCATCCGGGCGAAGCGCCGCGCCTCGTCATAATATTTCGACAGCTCCGCCAGAACCGGGGTTTTCGCAGTCTCCTTTTGCGCGGGTTCCGGGATGCGGGCGCCGCCAAACAGCACGATGGTCGATTTGATGCCACGCTCATCCAGCACCATCTGCGCCTTCAGCAGCTCCAGTTGCAGGCGCACCGGCCGCAACTCCTCGCGCATCAGGAAATCGGTATCGGTGAAGGCCAGCCGATAGGCGGGGGCACGGGTCTGCGGCGTGTCGGGGATGCGATGGGTCGCCGCCACGTCCTGATGGCTGTCACGGAACGGGTGCTGGCGGGCGTCGTCGGTCATGCGGTCTTCCTTGGTTTTGGTCGCGGTACAGGCCGCACGGGTCGGGAACGGCGATTGCGCGGGCCGGGGCCTGCGTCTATAGGCTATGGCGCAATCGCCGGATAGGGAAGGGAGCGCCATGAGCAACGCCGCACTGGAAGCCGCCATCGAAACCGCATGGGAGGCGCGCGACGCCATCACCCCGGCGACCAAGGGCGAGGCCCGCGATGCCGTCGAGGCGACGCTGGAGGCTTTGGGCGCGGGCACCCTGCGCGTGGCGGAAAAGCGCGGCGCCGACTGGCATGTCAACCAGTGGGCCAAGAAGGCAGTACTGCTGGGCTTCCGCCTGAAGGATATGGAACTGCAATCCGGCGGCCCGCAGGGCAGCAGCTGGTGGGATAAGGTGGACAGCAAGTTCCACGGCTGGGGCGAGGCGGAATTCAGGGCTGCGGGTTTCCGCGCCGTGCCGAACTGCATCGTCCGCAAATCCGCACATATCGCCAGGGGCGTGGTGCTGATGCCCAGCTTCGTAAACCTCGGCGCCTTCGTGGATGAGGGCACCATGGTCGATACATGGGCCACCGTCGGCTCCTGCGCGCAGATCGGCAAGAACGTTCACCTGTCCGGCGGCGTCGGCATCGGCGGCGTGCTGGAACCGATGCAGGCCGGCCCGACCATCATCGAGGACAATTGCTTCATCGGTGCCCGCTCCGAGGTGGTCGAGGGCTGCATCGTGCGTGAGGGTTCGGTCCTCGGCATGGGCGTGTTCATCGGCAAATCGACCAAGATCGTCGACCGGGAAACCGGCGAGGTGATGTATGGCGAGGTTCCTGCCGGTTCGGTCGTCGTCGCAGGCTCCATGCCGTCGAAGAACGGCATCAACCTTTACTGCGCAGTGATCGTGAAGAAGGTGGATGCGCAGACCCGCTCCAAAACCTCGATCAACGAGCTGCTGCGCGACTGATCTCTGCCCGAGGCATTCCTGAAACGCGCGCGCCCTGGGCGCGCGTTTTGCATTCCGGTGTCAGCCCTCGAAACAGGCGGCGCGCCCGTCGGCCCGGATGGTCTGCGCCCCGTCGAGGATCTGCGAGGCACGGCGCCGCAGGCTTGCCGTGGGCTTTGCCGGATTGCGCGCCTTGGGATCGGGCAGGATCGCCGCCAGACGCGCGGCCTGCACCGGGGTCAGATCCCTGGCAGACACCCCGAACCAGTGCTGTGCCGCGGCCTCGACCCCAAAGACACCTTCGCCAAATTCCGCAATGTTCAAATAGACATGCAGAATACGTCGCTTGGTCCAGATCAGTTCGACCGGCGGTGTCAGCAGCGCCTCGGCTGCCTTGCGCGCCCAGTTCCGGCCCTGCCACAGAAAGACATTCTTGACGACCTGCTGGCTGATGGTCGAAGCGCCCCGCCCGCTGCCTTCGGCCAGCGCGGCACGGATCGCCTTCATGTCGAACCCCCAGTGCAGGCAGAAATTGGCATCCTCGGCCGCCACGACCGAGCGGGCCATGACCGGCGCAATATCATCCCAGCCCACCCAGTCGCGCTCGATGCCGCCCAGCCGCCAGCTTTCCTGCATTTGATACAGATTCGTCGGCACCGGCACGACGGCGAAAACAAGGATCAGCGCGGCGAAAAGGCCGATCACCCCGGCAATGCCGCGCAAAATCCAAAGCCGCAGGCGCCCCCACAGGGGTGGCCGCAACGGCGCGACGATTTCGGGCGCCGGTTCGGCGGCGGGTTTCTTCTTGCGGGTGGTCTTGGCCATGCCCCCCACAGATCACGAAGCCCGCCTGCCGGTCAAGGCAGGCGGGGCCATCCCGCCGCGTCGCGGATCAAAGCGACGACGACGTTCCGTGACGGGCCAGCGCCTCGGCCAGCTTTGCTTCCTGATCTGTGCTGAGCGAGGTGCGCAGCACCCTGCCCTTGCCCGCAAAGCTGTCGAGCCCGGCCAGCACCTTGTCGGCGGTCATCTTGCGGATCAGGATACCCAGCGCGGCGCCGCCCGGCGGCAGGCTTTGCCCGGTCTGTTTCAGGAAATCGTCATTGATGCCGACATCGGTCATCCAGCCTGACAGCGCCCCTGCCCCTGCCCCAACCGCCGCACCCAGCAGCGGATTGAGGAACAGAAGGCCGATCAGGCCGCCCCAGACGCCACCACCAGCGGCGCCCATCGCGGTCATGTTGACCGCCTGATGCAGTTGCACCGTGCCGTCATCCTTGCGGGTGACAACCACGGCATCCTCCATTTCGATCAGATATTCCTGCTGCATCTTCACCAGTGCCGCGCGCGCCTCAAAGGCGGTGGCCTCGGTATCGAATGCAATGATGACAAGATCGGACATGGCAGACTCCGGTTACAGGATACGCGTTCCCCTTGAACGTGCGCCTTTCCCGCAGGTTCCACCAGCCCTGTCACGAAAAGATGACGCCCGCGGGGTGACCGCGGGCGTCTGGAACGGCAAGGGCCGTGCCCCGCTTATTCCGCCGGGACCTTCGCCGCCTCGTCCGACAGCGGACAGGGCAGATGGACCAGCATCTCTTTCGGGCAGACCTGAAGGAAATTGGCCCGCTCGGCTTCCCAGTCCGCAAGGATCTGCGCGGCTTTCAGGCTGCCGGTCTCCGCGGCATGACGCTCGACCAGACCTTTCACCTGCGCCTCCCAATGCGGGTGGCTGACCGCGCAGGTCACGAGGCTTTCAAGGTTCATGAAATCCTCTGCCACCCCCTCGGGGTCGTAGAGATAGGCCATGCCCCCGGTCATGCCCGCGCCGAAGTTGGCCCCGATCCTGCCAAGGATCACCGCGACACCGCCGGTCATGTATTCACAGCCGTTGGTGCCGCAGCCCTCGATCACCACAGTCGCGCCCGAGTTCCGCACGGCGAACCGCTCGCCCGCCTTGCCCGCCGCGAACAGGTAACCATCGGTCGCACCATAAAGCACGGTATTGCCGATGATGGTGTTCTGATCCGCAACCAGCGGGCTGGACATCTGCGGGCGCACCACGATCAGACCGCCGCTGAGGCCCTTTCCGACGTAATCGTTGGCATCGCCCTGCACCTCGATCTTCAGCCCGTTGACTGCGAACGCGCCCAGCGACTGCCCGGCGTTGCCGGTCAGCTTCACCGTCAGATGGTCCGGTTGCAGGTTGTTGCGCATCCCGAACTTCTTGACGATGTGGCTGGACGACCGCGTGCCGATGGTCCGCAGCGTGTTGCGCACAGCATAGGAGAGCTGCATCTTCTCGCCATCCTCGAAGAAGCGCGCGCCGTCCTTGACGATTTCAGCATCCAGCGTATCCGGCACCGCATTGCGCGGTTTCGAGCGGTCGTATGTCACCTTCTGCGAGCCGTCGACCGTGATCAGCAGCGGGTTCAGGTCCAGATCGTCCAGCGCCTCGGACCCGCGGCTGACCTGGCTCAGCAGATCGGGGCGGCCGATGATCTCGTCCAGCGAACGTGCGCCGATGGAGGCGAGGATTTCGCGCACTTCCTGCGCATAGAAGGTGATCAGGTTCACCACCTTGTCGGCGGAGCCCGTGAACTTCTTGCGCAGATCGACGTTCTGGGTGCAGACGCCCACCGGACAGGTGTTCGACTGGCACTGCCGCACCATGATACAGCCCATGGCGATCAGGGCGGCGGTGCCGATGCCGTATTCCTCGGCCCCCAGCATCGCGGCAATCACCACGTCGCGGCCCGTGCGCAGACCACCGTCGGTGCGCAGCGTCACCCGCTCGCGCAGGTTGTTCATGGTCAGCACCTGATGCGCCTCGGTCAGGCCCATTTCCCACGGCAGGCCCGCGTATTTGATCGAGGTGCCGGGGCTGGCGCCCGTGCCGCCGTTATGACCGGAAATCAGAATGATATCCGCCTTGGCCTTGGCCACACCCGCCGCGATGGTGCCGACGCCGCTGGCCGAAACCAGCTTCACCGTCACCTTGCAGCGCGGGTTGATCTGCTTCAGGTCGTAGATGAGCTGTGCCAGATCCTCGATCGAATAGATGTCGTGGTGCGGCGGGGGCGAGATCAGCGTCACGCCCTTGGTGCTGTGGCGCAGCCGCGCGATCAGTTCGGTCACCTTCATGCCAGGAAGCTGGCCGCCCTCGCCGGGCTTGGCGCCTTGGGCAACCTTGATTTCCAATTCCTCGCAGGCGTTCAGATATTCCGCCGTCACACCGAAACGACCGCTCGCCACCTGCTTGATCTTGGCGCAGGGGTTATCGCCGTTCGGGAACGGATGCTGGTGCGCCGGATCTTCGCCTCCCTCGCCCGAGTCGGATTTGGCGCCGATCCGGTTCATGGCGATGTTCAGCGTCATATGCGCCTCGGGCGACAGCGCCCCCAGCGACATGCCCGGCGTCACGAACCGCTTGCGGATCGAGGTGATCGACTCGACCTCTTCAATCGGCACCGGCTTGCCCAGCGGCTTGATGTCCAGCAGATCACGGATGTGGATCGGCGGATTGGCCCGCATCGAGGCGCTGTACTGCTTCCAGATGTCATAGGATGCCCGGTCGCAGGCCGCTTGCAGCATATGCATGGTCTGGGCTTCCCAGGCGTGTTTCTCGCCCGAGCGCCGCGCCTTGTAGAAACCGCCGATGGGCAGAACGTCGCTGCCGCCGCGCCAGCCCTTCGCATGGGCCTCTTGCAGCTTCTGCTGGATGCCGTGCAGCCCGATCCCCGAGATGCGGCTGTGCATGCCGGGGAAGTATTCGGCCACCATGGCACGCGACAGGCCCACCGCCTCGAAATTCAGACCGCCACGATAGGACGAGATGACGGAAATCCCCATCTTCGCCATGATCTTCAGCAGGCCCGCGTCGATGGCGTCGCGATAGCGGCGCATCGCCTCGGTCAGGCTGCCTTCCAGCAGGCCGCGCGCGATGCGGTCGGCGATGCTGTCCTGCGCCAGATAAGGGTTCACCGTGGTTGCGCCGCAGCCGATCAGCACCGCAAAGTAATGCGGGTCGATGCATTCTGCCGACCGGACGTTCAATGAGGTGAAGGTCCGCAGGCCCTTCCGCGTCAGCCAGCTGTGCACCGCGCTGGTGGCAAGGATCATCGGCATCGCCACCTTGCCCTCGCCCTGATGCTCGTCCGTCAGCACCAGATGCGCGGCACCCGACCGCACGGCATCCTCAGCCTCGGCGCGGATACGCTCCAGCCCCAGACGCAGCGCCTCCTGATCGCTGTCCGCCGGGAAGGTGCAGTCGATGACCGCAACCTGCGCGCCGAACTGCTTCAGCATCACCTGATATTCGATATTGGCAATGAACGGGCTTTCCAGAACCAGAATTTCGGTCTGGGCGCTCGATTCATCCAAGACGTTCTTCAGGTTGCCGAAGCGGGTCTTGAGGCTCATCACCCGCGTTTCGCGCAATGAGTCGATCGGCGGGTTGGTGACCTGGCTGAAGTTCTGGCGGAAGAAATGGCTCAGCGGCCGATATTGCTTCGACAGCACCGCGACCGGCGTATCATCACCCATCGAGGCGATCATTTCCTTGCCGTCCTCGGCCATCGGAGCCAGAACCTGCTCCAGCTCCTCGACCGTATAGCCCGCCGCGATCTGGCGCTTGCGCAGCGCCGCGCCCGTGAAGGTCTGTTCTTCCGGGATGTCGCGCAGCATCGAGTTCAGGTCGACGACCTTCTCGATCCATTCGCTGTAGGGCTGGCTGCGGGCCAGACGGTCCTTCATCTCGGCGTCGTGGTAAAGCTTGCCCTCCTTGGTATCGACGGCAATCATCTGCCCCGGACCGAGCGCGCCTTTTTCACGGATCGTGCCTTCGTCCACCGGCACCATACCCGCTTCGGACCCCGCGATCAGCAGGCCATCGCCGGTGACGACATAGCGCATCGGGCGCAGGCCGTTGCGGTCCAGCCCGCCGCAGACCCAGCGGCCATCGGTCATCGCCAGCGCGGCCGGGCCGTCCCACGGCTCCATCACCGCGTTGCAATATGCATACATATCCGCCCAGGCCTGCGGCATGTCGGCGGTCGTCTTGCTCCAGGCCTCGGGGACCAGCATGGTCTTTGCCATCGGCGCCGACCGGCCCGAGCGCACAAGAACCTCGAACACCGCATCCAGCGCGCCCGAATCCGACGTGCCCGAGGGGATGATCGGCTTGATGTCCTCGGCCATTTCACCGAAGGCCGACGAGGCCATGCGGATCTCGTGGCTGCGCATCCAGTTCACGTTGCCCTTCAGCGTGTTGATCTCGCCGTTATGGGCGAGCATGCGGAAGGGCTGCGCCAGCCACCATTGCGGGAAGGTGTTGGTGGAATAGCGCTGGTGATAGATGGCGAAGGTGGATTCGAACCGCTCGTCCTGAAGATCCGGGTAGAAGACCGAAACCTGCTCGGCCAGCATCATGCCCTTGTAGATGATGCTGCGGCAGGACAGGCTGCACAGGTAGCAGCCCGCGATCCCGGCAGCCGTCACCGCCTTCTCGATCCGGCGACGGATGATGTAAAGCTCACGCTCGAACTGTTCGTGGTCGATGTCCTTTTCACAACGGATCAGGATCTGTTCGATCTCGGGCCGCGTCGCATTGGCCTTTTCGCCCAGCACCGACGTATCCACCGGAACGTGACGCCAGCCATAGATATAATGGCCCATGCGCAGCACTTCGGTTTCGACGATCGTGCGGCAGCGTTCCTGCGCGGCGAAATCGGTGCGCGGCAGGAAGACCTGTCCCACCGCAATCAGCTTCTTCGGGTCGGCCTCATGGCCCGTGCGGCGGACCTGATCGTAGAAGAATTTCACCGGGATCTGCACATGGATGCCCGCGCCGTCGCCCGTCTTGCCATCGGCATCGACCGCGCCGCGGTGCCAGATCGCGCGCAGTGCATCCAGACCCGCATCCACCACCTTGCGCGAAGGTTTGCCACTGATCGAGGCGACCAGACCCACGCCGCAGGAGGAATGTTCGTCATCCTCGCGCCACAGGCCATGTTCGCCCATGAAGCGGCGCTTTTCCTCTTCGGCCTTCACCCAGGCTTCATCATAGATCGTCATGGCTTACTCCTCGGGATTGGCTTGCAACGTGGCCAGAAACTCGGCCTCGGTCATCTGCTGGGTCGGACCGGCGAAGGCAAAGGCTCCGGGTTTCCGGTCGATATAGATTTCGCGTTCCAGCCGCTGCCCGGACAGATCGTCCAGAAGGCCCGCAGCCATGTAATAATCGGTCGGCCCCACACCCGGCTTCAGCCGATACCACAGCGCGGACCCGCAGGTGCCGCAGAAGCTGCGCTCAGCCCAGTCCGAGGAGGCGTAGGAGCGGATGTGTTCACTGCCCGTCACGGTCAGATCGGCCTCGGGTACATCCAGTGTGACAAAGGCAACCCCGGTCCAACGGCGGCACATGGCGCAATGGCAGGCCCCAAGCTCGTGCGCGGGGTTGCGCACGGTCACCTGCACCGCTCCGCACAGGCAATGTCCGGTCAGATCATGGCTCATGGCGCACCTTTTGCAGCAACGGGTTCCCCGGCGCCTGAGACATCAGCGCACCGCATTCAAAAATCGGCTGGGTGGCGGCAAAGCCCGGCTCGCCCGGCTGGATGAACTGCACCGGGCTGCCATCCGAAGGAAACCACTCGCCGTTTTCATCCCATTCCGACGGACCGGCAAAAAACATCCGCCATTCGGGATGGATGTATTCGTTGCCGCGCGCGTGGCGCATGACATTGCCGTCGAGATCGGTTTCAGTGAACTCGAATTCGGTCTGTTGCAGCGTCACCCCGTCAATCACAAAGCTTTTGCCGGTCAGCGCGTCATAGCCGGTGACATGGCTGCGCGAGCCATCGTCCTTGGACAGCCGGAAATCGAAATCGTCACGTCCGCCCAGCAGCGCATCGAAACTGGCAGGGTCGGCGGGGTTGGCATCGAGCGTCTGCCGCACACGCGGGTTCATCTCGAAGCTTTCAACCCATTGGGTTTCCCGGTCGATCCGGCTGAGGAAGAAGATCCCCTCCTGATCGAAGTCGGCACGCCATTTGTCGCCGGGCTGATCGGCCGTGCAGGTATAGTGGTTCGAGACGCGGCAGCCGCGCGATTGCACCGTCAGATAGGTTTCGCAGCCCGCCGGGGGCGTGAAACTTCCTGCCAGCGCCGGAGACGCCGTCAGTGCCAGAAACAAGACGATCCCGTATTTCATGCCGCGTCCTCCTCGACAGGAACTGCAAGCTGCACGCCATCCAGCGCGTCAGACAGCATTTTCCGCAACCGGCGGGTGCGCCGCCCGAAGGCCAGTTGCACCGCATCATCCAGAATACCCGCGTGAAACATGCGCATGACGGTATCGTGCCGCACACCGGGCAGCGTGAAGCAATGCGTATTCGTTGCCGGGCGCAGCAGCCGCAGTTGCGCGCGCTCCGAACGATGGGTGCCATAGATGATGTAATGCTGGGTGGCCCGCGCCATCACGCTGCGCACATCGGAAATGCGATAAGTCTCGATCCGGTCGCGAAAGGATTTCCAGCGTGTTTCGTCCGGCACCACCGCCGGATCGACCGAAAGCTGTGGCGACAGCGCCAGCGCGCTGTCCACACGCGTGAAGCCGCCCAGGGCCAGAGCCGAAAAGCCGCCCAGTGAATGCCCCATGCTGACCACCTGGGTCGCGCCAACCTCGACCGCCTCGGCCTCGACCAGGGCGACGACCTCCTCGATCAACCCCGGGGCGTTCAGCCAGCTGCGGCGGACATCGGCGATGTAAAGCACATGATCGCGCCCCGAGGCACTGGCCGTTTTTGCAAATTCAAGCCGTGGCGGGCGGCGCTGATAGCGACCCACCCCCGAAAAGCAGACGACAAGACGGCGCCCGCGCCCGCGATGACGCCAGACGCGCAGCGCACGGTCATCCCGCAGCGTCGAAATTTCCACATCCGGGCGGGCAGCACGCGACGAAGGCGCCGCTGCGCTGCCTTCCGCCGATGCTGGTGCCGTCTCGCCCATGATCGGGCCCTCTCTTTTCAGGTCAGAAAGACTGCCGCATCACACGGCAGACAAGGGATTCCCGGCGCCAGCCCTTATTCGGCGGCGACGCTGGCGGGTTGCGCCAGATAGGCCTCGATCGCATCGGCCGCCTCGCGTCCGTCGCGGATCGCCCAGACCACGAGGCTGGCGCCGCGCACGATATCTCCCGCCGCGAACACACCCGGAAGCGCGGTCTGATGGGTCTGGAAATCTGCCTTGACGGTGCCCCAGCGGGTCACGGCCAGTTCCGGCACGCCCCAGAGCACCGGCAGATCCTCCGGCTCGAACCCAAGTGCCGTGATCACCAGATCGGCGGGTTCGACGTAATCCGCGCCCTCGATCACCTCGGGGGTCTGGCGGCCGGTCGCATCAGGAGCGCCAAGGCGCATCTTCTGCACCATCACGCCTTCAACCGCCCCATTCCCGGCAAAGCCCTTGGGCGCCGCCAGCCAGACGAATTCGACGCCCTCTTCCTCGGCATTCTGCGTTTCACGGCGCGAGCCCGGCATATTGGCCTTGTCGCGGCGATAGAGGCACTTGACCGAGGTCGCGCCCTGACGGATCGCGGTGCGCACGCAGTCCATCGCCGTATCGCCGCCGCCGATCACCACCACGCGCTTACCGCTGGCATCCAGATCGCCGTTGTCAAAGGCCTCGACCTCATCGCCGAAGCTCTTGCGGTTCGAGGCGGTCAGGTAATCCAGTGCCTGTACAATGCCCTTCTGGCCGACACCCGGCCCGCCGACGTCGCGCATCTTGTAGACGCCGGTCGCAATCAGCACCGCGTCATGCTGGCCCCGGATGGCATCGAAGCTCAGATCCTCGCCGACCTTGCAGTTCATCACGAAGTTCACGCCCGAGGCTTCCAGCTGGTCAATGCGCTGCATGACCACCGGCTTTTCCAGCTTGAAGCCGGGGATGCCATAGGTCAGCAGGCCACCCGCGCGGTCATAGCGATCATAGACCGTGACCTGAAAGCCCTTGCGGCGCAGCATGTCGGCCGCAGCAAGCCCGCCCGGACCCGCGCCGATGATACCCACGCTTTCAGCGCGTTCCACGGCCGGTTTCACCGGCTTCACCCAGCCGTTTTCCCAGGCCGTATCGGTGATGTACTTCTCGACCGAGCCGATGGTCACGGTGCCATGGCCCGATTGCTCGATCACGCAATTGCCTTCGCACAGCCGGTCCTGCGGGCAGATGCGGCCGCAAATCTCGGGGAAGGTATTGGTCGCCTGGCTCAGCGCATAGGCTTCTTCCAGACGGCCCGAGGCCGTCATGCGCAGCCAGTCGGGGATATTGTTGTGCAGCGGGCAATGCGACTGGCAATAGGGCACGCCGCACTGGCTGCACCGGCTGGCCTGTTCCGCCGCCTTCTGTGCGGCAAATTCCCGATAGATTTCATGGAAATCCTGCGCACGCAGATCGGCCGGACGCTTCTCGGGCATTTCCCGTTCGACGGTCACAAACTGAAGCATCCGTTCCTTGGCCATGAGCCACGCCTCCCTCGGCAAATCGGTGGGTGCGCATTGATACTCCGGGCCGGATTCGAATAAAAGTCAGCAAAACTGACCTAAATACAGCTTTTTGCTGAAAAACATCTGATGTGCTGACTTAAATTCCAGAATTTAGGTCAGCACAATTTCCCTATCAAATCAAAACCCCAATGAAAGCGCCGTCAAAGCCACTGCACCGACGATGATTCGCCACCAGCCGAACAGCGCATAGCCATGGCGCGAGACGTAGCCGAGCAGCCATTTCACCACCAGAATCGCCGAGATCAGCGCCAGCACGAAACCCACCGCGATTTCGGTCATGGCACTGCTGTCCAGCATGTGCCGGCTTTTCCACAGGTCATAGGCGAAGGCCGCCCCCATGGTCGGCATCGACAGGAAGAACGAAAACTCCGCCGCACCGCGCTTGCCCACGCCCATCAGCAGCCCACCGACGATGGTCGACCCGGACCGCGAGACGCCGGGGATCATCGCAAGGCACTGGAACAGGCCGATTTTCAGCGCCACGCCCAGCGGCACATCCATCGCATTCTCATAGCGGGGCTCCAGCTTCATGCGGTCGACCCACAGCAGCACCGCCCCGCCCCAGATCAGGTTGATCGCCACCAGCATCGGGGTTTCGAACAGCACGCGTTTGATGAAATCATGCGCCAGCACGCCCACCACAACGGCGGGCAGAAAGGCAAGCGCCACCGCGATGATAAAGCGGAATGCTTTGGGGTCGGTGCGGGCGGTGGAAAAGACCTGCCACAGCTTCGCCGAATAGACCGACAGTACAGCCAGCACCGCGCCCAGCTGGATCACCACCTCGAAGGTCTTGCCCGCGCTTTCGAAGCCGATGAAATGCCCCAGAAGCAGCAGATGCCCGGTCGAGGAGACCGGAATGAACTCGGTCAGGCCCTCGACAATGCCGAGGACCGCAGCGCTCAGCAGCGACTGGTCAGCCATGGATCAGGCCTTGCGCAGGTTCTTCGCCGAAGCCTTGATCGCGTCGTACTGGCCGGACGGACGATAGGGCCACAGGTAATCGGGCAGCACCGCCCCCATGGCGGCGGGCTGGATGCCCAGATCGGCGAAGCCCCTGGCGCCCGGCGCCACCACATTGTCGCGGTAAAGGTTCTTCAGCTGGTCGCCGGTCAGAACCTTGTTCTCGATCAGGCCCAGCGTGACCGCCTGCACCACATCGAAACCGAAGGCAATCAGCCGGCCGACGAAACGCGGCAGCGGCAGCAACAGGCGACGGCGATTGATGACATGCAGCATGCCCTTCATCAGGTCATGGAAGCTTTCGGCATCCGGCCCGCCCAGTTCATAGATGCCCGGCGCGGCCTGACCCAGGGCGCCTTTCACGGCGGCCGCGGCCACATCCTCGACATGCACGGGCTGGAACCGGGTCGCGGCGCCGAACATCGGAATCACCGGGGTCATCCGCGCCATGGCGGCGAAGCGGTTGAAGAAGCCATCCTCGTTCCCGAAGATGATCGAGGGCCGCAGGATCACCGCAGACGGGAAGGCAGCCAGAACGGCGTCCTCGCCCTCGGCCTTGGTGCGCGTGTAATCGCTGTCGCTGTCCCTGTCGGCACCCAGCGCCGAGATATGCACCAGACGGGTCACACCCGCCTCGGCCGCCAGCCGGGCCACCCGGCCCGCACCCTCGGCCTGCACGGCATCAAAGCTGTTCTTGCCGACGGCATTCAGGATGCCCACGCAGTTCACCACGGCATCGGCACCGGCCAGCGCCGCACGCACGCTTGCATCGTCACGGATGTTGCACAGCACAGGCTCCACCTGGCCCACAACGCCATAGGGGCGCACGAACAGCGCCTCATTCGGGCGACGGACGGCGACGCGCACGCGCCAGCCTTCTTTCGCCATGCGCCGCGCCACATAGCGCCCAACGAAGCCCGAACCCCCGAAGATCGTGACCAGCTTGCTCATGCTACGAGCCCTTCCCGGATGCTGCATTTTCGCCTGTCTCCATAACTTTAAGGGGATTTCCAAACAAGTCGCAAATCCTGTGAAGATTTTGCGATTCCCCCTGTTGACACCCCCGCGCGGCATCCGTAGATACCGGCTCACGACATCGCCCAGATGGCGGAATTGGTAGACGCGCTGGTTTCAGGTACCAGTGCCGCAAGGCGTGGAGGTTCGAGTCCTCTTCTGGGCACCAATACCAAAAGGTCCGGCTCCTGCAAAGGCGCCGGGCCTTTTGGTTTTCCGGCGCCGCATTTCATCTGTTGATTTCGTCTGTTGACAGCCCTCCGGCGCCCGCATAGAAGCCGCGTCACGACATCGCCCAGATGGCGGAATTGGTAGACGCGCTGGTTTCAGGTACCAGTGCCGCAAGGCGTGGAGGTTCGAGTCCTCTTCTGGGCACCAAGACTTGCGAAAAGCCGTGCAACCCGATCAGGTTGCGCGGCTTTCGTCTTTTCGGGCCTCTTTGTTACCGGACTGCGGCATGGCTTCGCGCCCTGCCCTGCGACATTCCGCCACTTACCGCGCTCCCCCCCCGCCAAACGCGAATTTGGCGTCCCGGCGGGCGACCATGGTCGCATGGGGCAAGGGCCGATTCGGCGTTATGCTATCCTACCGGGATGAGGAAACTGCCATGATCAATCGCGCCGTGCTTTGCCTGGCCCTGTCCACGCTGCCCGCCTTTGCCGAGGCACCGGAGCAGGGCACGCTGAACCCCGAGGAGTTGTCGCTGAATCGCGCACTGACCGACGCGATGGAAGGCGAAACCTCGATGACCACCTGCGCCTCCGGCTATCTGATGACCAAATCGGGCCAGCACGAAATGGCGCGGCGGCTGTTCGAAGCCTGCGTTGCCGACGGCTACACCGGCGCGATGACATGGATGTCCTATCTTGAGGACAATGGCTTTGGCGCGCCGGAGAACCCCGATGCGGCAGCGGATTATGACCGCATGGCCGCCGAGGCGGGCGATCCGGTCGGCATGTTCAACTACGGGCTGGACCAGATGCGCGGCCGGGGCACGCGGCGGGACGAGGAAGCGGGGCGCGCACTGGTGGATCGGGCGGCGGATATGGGCCTTTCCGTGGCCCAGCGTCTGCGCGCGGCGGATTACGACCTTGATGAGGTCACGCCGGATGCCGACAACTGGAAATACGCGCCAATGTTCTAGACTAGGCGCGCGGGGCTGCCCTCCAGGCGCAGCAGGCGGTCGGCCAGCCGCGCCGCCTCTGCCGGGGCATGGGTCACGAGGATTGTGGCCATGGGGCGCCGTGCACGTTCCGCTTCCAGCAGGGCCATCATCTCGTCGGTCAGCGCCGGGTCCAGCGACACGAAAGGTTCATCCATCAGCAGCACATCGGGCTGCGCGGCAAAGGCACGCGCCAGCGCCAGTCGCCGTTGCTGGCCCAGCGACAGCGCGCCGGGCAGTGCCCTGGCCTTGTCAGCCAGACCCACACGCACCAGCGCTGCCCGCGCCACCCCGACATCGCAGCCGGTGGCAAGGGTGAGATTGTCCTGCGCATTGCGCCAGGGCAGCAGAACGGGTTCCTGAAACACCATCGCCAGCCGACCGGGAAGCGTCAGCCTACCCTGCCAGTCACGATGCAGCCCCGCGAGGATGCGCAAAAGCGTGGTCTTTCCCACCCCTGATGGTCCACAGATCGCCACGGTTTCCCCAGCGGCCAGCCGAAGATCCAGCGGCCCCAGCACCTGCACCATCCCGTGCCCGGCACGGGCAAGCCGCAGTGCCAGCGCTTCGGCCACCGGAGCCTCAGCCGCCGGGAGCAAGGAACACACCGCCTGGCAGGCTGTCCATCTTGCCGACCAGATCAGCGCCGCCGAGGTCCGCCATGATCGCCAGCATCCGCGCTGCCGCCGCCTCGTCCACCGGGCCGGGCGCGGGAATGCCTGCGCGGAAGCCCGCCTTCAGCGCCTCGAACTGAGCATCGGTTTTCGCATTCATCAGCGGCCGCAGCGCCTGCCATGCCGCATCGTCAGTTGCCAGAACCTCCTTGGTGGCGCGGCTGGCCGCGGCAAATCCCTGCACCAGAGCGGGCTTGTCCCGCAGAAGATCGCCGCGCACCACATAGCCCAGCAGCGGCGTATCCGGGTCCAGCCCCAGCGCCGCTCCCGCCTCGGCCACGGTGATCAGCGGCCGCATTCCCGCCGCCCCCATCTTGGCGCCGAAATGCCAGAAGTTGACCGCGCCATCCAACTCGCCCGCAAGCGCGGTTTCAAAGATCAGCGGCGGCGCACCGAACACCTGTTCTGTCGCCTCCTGAAGATCGAAACCCAGCTCCTTGCGGCTGTAAGCGCGCAGGATCAGCCAGCTTTTGTCGACCGGCCCACCCGCTATGCCGATCTTGCCACCCTTCAGATCGGCAAGCCCCTGCGCCTTGCTGTCCTTCGGCACATGCAGCGCCCCCACCGCGCGACTGTAGGGGATGAAGACATAATCCTCGCCCTCCGCCCGCTTGCGCGCGACCCAGAGCCAGTCCGACACGATGGCATCCACCTCGCCTGCCTGAAACGCCACCTGCGCGGCGGGGCCGGCGGCGACATCCTGCACCTCCAGCCGGAAGCCGTTGGCGGTGTCGAAGCCGCGTTCGTGCAGCGTGGTCAGTTCCCAGTTCACCGTGCCCGAAAGTTGTGTCGCGATGCGCAACACCATGTCTCCGGCCCATGCGGTCGTGGAGGACAGCGCCAGAACGGTGGCGGCGATCATGTGGCGCGTGAAACTCATCGGCTCCTCCCAAAGCTTGCCTTACAGGATAGCAGGCAATGACCGGATGCCTATTCGACCAAAGCGTCGGGGCGGGTCCGCGCGAACTACGACCAAAGCACGAGGCGGGGCTTGACCTGCATCAACGCCCCCACCCTGACGCGGCGCGATACCGGGACCAGGAAACGCGCTTCCCTAAAGACAGGAGACGGGCATGACCCTCCGCATCTCTCTCATCACGCTGTTGCTGGCCGCGGCACCGGCACTGGCCGAAAGCCCCAATGTCGGCGCCATCAAGACCGAGGCCGGGCAAAAGTTCTTTGACGCCGAATGCCGCCGCTGCCATGCCATTGACAGTAAAGACAAAAGCTATGGCCCGCCGCTGGAGGGTATCATTGGCCGCAAGGCCGGATCGGTGGAAGGATACCCCTATTCCGCGGCACTGAAAGCGGCGGGCATCACCTGGACCGAAGGCGCGATCCGGGCCTGGATGGAGGATAATCAGGGCCTGATCCCCGGCACCCGGATGCGTCATGTCGGGATCACCGACCCGGTGGAGCAGGAATTCATCCTGACCTGGCTGCGCCAGAGCGCGGCGCATTAAACGCCCCCGGCGCAAGCCCGGAACGGCCCGGCGCAGGAGGGTGCGCCGGGCCGTTTTGCTGCCTGCCCTGCCCCCTTACGACCATGGTGCAATTTTCACGCCCCCGTGACCGGGACGATGATACCCCCCGAGAACCGTGTCTCCGCAGGAGGGAGCGAGGCGCTGAGGTCTCCGACGGATCATCCAAGGGAGGAAACAGATGAACCGCTTTATCGTGGCCGTGACGGCCGCAGTGCTGGCCGCCGCCCCGGCGTTTTCGGGCGTGACGGAGGAAGATCTCGCCAAGGACGCCGAATCGACGGGTGACGTGCTGACCAACGGCATGGGCCGCGACCTCCAGCGCTTCAGCCCGCTGACGACGCTGAACAAGGACAATGTGAAGAACCTTGTGCCAGCCTGGGCCTTCTCGTTCGGGGGGGAAAAACAGCGCGGGCAGGAAACGCAGCCGCTCGTCTATGACGGGATGATGTATGTGACCGCCTCCTATTCGCGGATTTATGCCGTGGATCTGGCGACCGGAAAGGAAGTCTGGCAATACGACGCCCGCCTGCCCGAGGGCATCCTGCCCTGCTGCGACGTCATCAACCGTGGCGCCGCCATCTATGGCGACAATATCTATTTCGGCACGCTGGATGCACGGATCGTCGCACTGAACGCCAAGACCGGCGACGTGGTCTGGAACAAGAAGATCGCCGACTACAAGGAAGGCTACAGCTACACCGCCGCGCCGCTGGTGGTGAACGGGCTGGTCATCACCGGCAACTCGGGTGGCGAATTCGGGATCATTGGCGAGGTGCAGGCCCGGGATGCCAATACCGGCGAGCTGGTCTGGACCCGTCCGACCATCGAAGGCAACATGGGCACCTACATGGGCAAGGAAAGCACCATGACCGGGACGCTCAACGCGACCTGGCCGGGCGACATGTGGAAAACCGGCGGCGGTGCGACCTGGCTTGGCGGCTCGTATGATATCGAAACCGACACGCTGATCTTCGGGGCAGGCAACCCCGCCCCCTGGAACAGCCACCTGCGCAACGCGGGCGCCCCGGTCGAGGGTAACAAGGGCGACAATCTCTATGCCGCCTCGCGCATCGGGATGGATCCGAAGACCGGCGAGATCAAATGGCACTTCCAGACCACCCCGCGCGAAGGCTGGGATTATGACGGCGTGAACGAGGTCGTGGCCTTCACCGACAAGGATGGCGCGAAGAAATTCGCCACCGCCGACCGGAACGGCTTCTTCTACGTCCTGAACCGCGAGGACGGGAAGTTCCTGAACGCCTGGCCTTTCGTGAAGGACATCACCTGGGCCAAGGGCATCGACGAGACCGGCCGCCCGATCTTCAACGAAGAGAACCGCCCCGGCGATCCGTCCAAGGCCGCCGATGGCGCCAAAGGTGAAATGGTCTTTGCCTCGCCTTCGTTCCTTGGCGGCAAGAACTGGATGCCGATGGCCTACAGTCAGCATACCGGCCTGTTCTACGTTCCCTCGAACGAATGGGGCATGGATATCTGGAACGAGCCGGTCAGCTACAAGAAGGGCGCCGCCTATCTGGGATCGGGCTTCACCATCAAGCCGAACTACGAAGATCATATCGGCA
The DNA here is from genome assembly GCF_001303875.1 of Gemmobacter sp. LW-1. Taxonomy (NCBI): domain Bacteria; kingdom Pseudomonadati; phylum Pseudomonadota; class Alphaproteobacteria; order Rhodobacterales; family Paracoccaceae; genus Gemmobacter; species Gemmobacter sp. LW-1. The sequence goes on from NZ_LJSC01000054.1 coordinate 123,423, forward strand.
GCCTGAAGGCCATCGACCCGGCCACCGGCGAATGGAAGTGGGAATACAAGAACGAGGCCCCGCTCTGGGGTGGCGTGATGACCACGGCCGGCGGTCTGGTGTTCTTCGGGACACCTGAAGGCGAGTTCATCGCGCTGGATGACACCACCGGCGAAAAGCTGTGGTCGTTCCAGACCGGCTCGGGCATCGTCGGCCAGCCGGTCACGTGGGAAGCCGATGGCGAGCAATATGTCTCGGTCGTGTCGGGCTGGGGTGGCGCCGTTCCGCTGTGGGGTGGTGAGGTCGCCAAGAAGGTGAACTACCTCAATCAGGGTGGCACGGTCTGGACCTTCCGCCTGCCGAAACAGCTTGCCATGGCGAACTGACCCCCTCCGGTCGGTCGCTGAAAGGCAAGGCGCGCCGCCCCCGTGGGCGGCGCGTTTTGCATTACTGCGACGCTTGACCGAATCCGTAACTTAAATTACGGATTATCCGAAATATCAATTACGGTTATTTCGGAGCCGCCATGCGCAACCTTCCCCTTCTCTGCCTCACCCTCCTTAGCCTTCTGGGCTGCGGCGCGATCTTCGGCTTCTTCTATGCCTGGAGCGTATCGACCCTGCGCGGGCTGGACCGGATCGAGCCGGAAACCGCCATCGCCGCAATGCAGGCCATGAATGCCTCGGTACGCAATATGGCCTTCGGCCTTGGCTATTTCGGCACGCCTGTGGCGCTGCTGATCACCCTCGCCACAGCCATGCTGACGCAGGTAAGGGGCGCGGCCATGGCACTGGCCATCGCGCTGGCCTGCTATGGTCTGGGCGTGACGCTGTTCACCGCACAGGTGAATATCCCGATGAATCAGGCTCTGGCGCAGGTCAGCCTGCCACTCACCCCGGACCAGGCCGCGCGGATCTGGGCTGATTATTCCGGCCCCTGGCAACAGGCCAACCTGCTGCGCTGCATCGCCTCAGGACTTGCGCTTTTCGCCACGGCGGTATCGCTTGTGCTGGTTACCCGCCGAAGCTGAACCGGAGACACCCATGCGCGAAGAGGCCCGCCTGCGCCGCCAGACCCAGATCGAGGATGCCGCCTATGCCTTGCTGGAGGAGAAGGGCTACGCCGGGGCCACGATGCAGGCGCTGGCCCGGCGCGCGGGCGCGTCGATGGAAACGCTCTACAGCTGGTACGGCGACAAGCCCGGCCTGTTCCGGGCACTGATCGCCCGGAATGCGGAAACGGTGCAGCAGGTGCTGGACGGACAGGCAGGCACCGCCGGAGCCGCGACGCTGATTGCCGTAGGCGAAAGCCTGCTGGCGCTGCTGACCGGGCCGCGGGCGGTCGCGCTCAATCGCGCAGCGGCAGCCGATGCCACTGGCGCGCTGGGGGCCGAACTTGCCGCAGGCGGCCGCGCCACGGTCATGCCGCGCATCGCCGATCTGATCGCCCGCATGGCGGCTGCGTGCCAGATCGCCCCCGGCGACGAAACACCCGAGGCGCTCGCCGACCTCTGGCTGGCCCTGCTGGCAGGGGACCTTCAACTGCGCCGCGTTATCGGCGCCATTCCGGCGCTGAACGATACCGAGTGCAAGGCCCGCGCGGAACGGGCCACCCGGCAGCTGCTGCGGCTGTTTCCCCCCGCCCCGTAAAGCTCAGGGCTTGAAGAAGTTTCCGGCACCGCCGCCCGACAGCACCCGCACCTTCCCCGGTCGCCCTTCGGCAGAGATCGCCTGCCGCAGATCCTCCAGCGGCTTGGCCAGCGATGTGCCCAGCGCAACCTTGCGCCCCTCAACTTCAGCCTTGGCCGAAACGACCGAAACAACACGCGCGATACCGCCCAGCATCGAAAACACCGGCGCGCCGGACGAGCCGAAATCGACATCGCAGCTCAGCACCAGCATTTCAGGCTTCTGGCCCAGCACCTCGCAGGCATCCTGCATCGACGGCGCTTCAGCCCGGTCCTTCGCATAGGATACGACACCGACAGTATCCCCCCGCAGCGGTTGATCCCCGATCCCAAACGGCTCGATCGAAGGCATGCGGATCGGGCGGTCCAGCTGGATCAACGCAAGATCGTGACTGACGCGGTCCAGCCGCTCGTCCCCGCCATAGACGAAATCGGGATGCGCAATCGCACGGCGCACACCACGATAGGCTTCGGCCCGGCCATTGCGCCAGCCCGCGAGAAATTCAATGGTGGTCGGGTCGATGCGGGCGCCGGTCTCCTTGTCGAACAGGCAATGCCCGGCAGTCAGCACCAGATCCGGCGCGATCAGCGTCCCGGTGCAGAAGCCCCGCCGGCCAAGGTTCAGACGTCCCACCGCATTCCAGCCCCGGCTGTCATCGCCCGTCTGCAAGCTGCGCAAATGGCTGTCCTGCGCCCCGGCAGGCAGGGCGCACAGCAGCAATAACAGAAGGGCGCGTCGGATCATCATTCCCCCGGCCTAGCGGCCCCGCAGGGCAATCCTGTGGCCGTATCGCGGCACACCCCTCAGGATTGTGACAAAAGCCCGCCGCTGGCAAGGGCGCGCGGCACCGGGCCGCCGGTCGCCCAATCCAGCAATTCGACCGTATGAACCACCGGCACCCCGGTTCCCGACCCGATCTGCATCATGCAGCCGATATTGCCCGCCGCGATGATCTGCGGCGCCTTCGCCTCCAGCGTTGCCACCTTGCGGCGCTTCAACTCAGCTGAAAGTTCGGGCTGCAACAGGTTGTAGGTGCCGGCCGAACCGCAGCACAGATGACTGTCGGCAGGTTCCACCACCTCGAACCCCACGCGTTTCAGCAGGTCTTTTGGCGCGGTCTTCACCTGTTGCCCGTGTTGCAGCGAACAGGCAGCATGATAGGCCACACGCAGCCCCTTCGGCGCGCCCTCGGGCAGTCCAAGCCTTGCGAGAAGTTCGCTGATGTCCAGCGCCATGGCAGACACCGTCGCCGCATCCCCCGCCAAGGGATCGTTGCGGAACATATGGCCGTAATCCTTGACCGTGGTGCCGCAGCCCGAGGTATTGATGACAACCGCATCCAGCCCCGCACCACGCTTTTCCACCATCCAGGCCGCGATATTGGCTCCGGCCTGCGCATGGCTTTCGCCGCTGCGCCCCATGTGATGCGTCAGCGCCCCGCAGCAACCCATGCCTTTGGCCACAACCACCTCGCACCCCAGCCGGCGCAACAGCCGGATGGTGGCATCGTTGATGTCGGTGTTCAGCGCCTTTTGCGCACAGCCCGTCAGCAGCGCCACCCGCATCCGCGCCGCGCCATGCGCCGCAAACACCTGCGGATCGTCATTGCGACTGACCGGAGGCACCTGCTTCGGTGCCATGGCGATCATGGCCCGCAACCGCCGGTCCGGCAGCAGCCGCGCGAAGGGCCGCGCCATCTTGGCGCCCAGCAGCGCCAGCCGGAACCGCCCCGGATAGGGGATGATCCGGGACAGGAGCCAGCGCAGCGCCCGGTCGTGCCAGGGACGGCGATAGGTCTGCTCGATATACTCCCGCGCGTGATCCACCAGATGCATGTAATGCACCCCGCTCGGGCAGGTGGTCATGCAGGCCAGGCAGCTCAGGCAACGGTCGATATGCTTCACCGTCTGCGCATCGGCAGGCCGCCCGCTTTCCAGCATATCCTTGATCAGGTAGATGCGCCCGCGCGGGCTGTCCAGCTCGTCCCCCAACACCTGATAGGTCGGGCAGGTCGCGGTGCAGAAGCCGCAATGCACACAGGTCCGCAGGATCTGGTTCGCCCGTGCAATTCCGGGATCTTTCAGTTGCTCGGGGGTAAAGCTCGTCTGCATTTCAGATCAGTCCCGTCAGATAAAGCCCGGCGCCGGGGATGGCCAGCAGCCCGATCACCACCAGCGGATAAAACCGGGCAGGCAGAACCTGCCGCAGCGTCTGTGCCAGCCCGGCCAGCGCGATGGCCACACCAAGCGCCATGGCCTGAACCTGCCCCGGCAGGTTTTCCGCCCCAAGAGCCCGCAGATACAGCACGCCCATTGCCAGCAACGCCAGAAAGCAGCCACCCCAGAAGGGCCAGCCGCGCGGCAGAAGGCACAACAACAGATACACCACGACCGGCGGCCCAGCCTGCATTGCCCAGAATGGCAGCGTCATGCGAAAACCCCGCGCGGATCGAACTGCAGACGCAGGCCATTGGTCAATGTGGCAATCGTCGGCGGCTCCTCCGGGCCTGCCACTCCCCCCCGCAGACAGGTTGCATGGCCGGAAAAGGCGCCGAGCCGCCCGACAACATCGCTGCCCGGCGCCATCAGCGCCCAGACCAGCCCGCCGCCCCAGTCGTAGACGACCGCCTCGGCCCCCAGACGCGCCACCACGCCCGGCGCCTCGGAGGGGCGCAGAGACAGCCGCCAAAGATCTCCGCGGCGCCCTGCAAGCGCCGTGACATCGCGGATCGCCGCCCAGGGCGAGGCCACCTCCGCCCCCGCACCGTAAGATGCCAGCACCGCGCGCAGCCGCTCCAGCCTGTAGCGCACCGATCCCTCGAACCCTTCGATCCGCAGGTAAGTCCCCTGCCCCGGCAGATGCGCCGTCCCCGTGACCTCATAGGGCGATCCCAGCGCGGCAGACAGCGCCTCCACAGCCTGCGCATCCGACAGCCCGGACAGGCACAGCGTCGCCTCCGTCTCGGGGCGGGGCAGCACCTTCAGGGCCACTTCGGTCAAGACCCCCAGCCGCCCCCGGCTGCCCGCCAGCAGCTTCACCAGATCATATCCGGTTACGTTCTTCATCACCCGGCCGCCATTGCGGATCACCTCGCCGCGCCCGTCGACAAAACGCACGCCGAGGCAGAAGTCGCGACAGGCCCCCACCGAAACCCGGCGCGGACCCGAGGCATTTTCGGCCACGACACCCCCCAGGGTCGAAGTCCCCTCGCGCCCCAGCAGTCCGCGCAGATCCGGCACCTCGAAGGCCAGCCGCTGCCCCTCGGCGGCCAGCAGCGCCTCCAGTTCCGCGACCGGCGTCCCCGCCCCGGCCACCAGCGTGAGCGCGCCCGGCTCGTACAGCGTGACCCCGTTCAACCCGCCGGTTTCCAGGACCGCTCCCGCAGGCAAAGCCCCACGCGTGCCGCCGCCACGCACGACCAGCGGCCCCGAGGCCGCCCGGATGATCTCGCAAAGTTCCGCTTCGCTTGCTGGACGCATCTCGTTCATCTGTTCAAAAATATCCTCGGGGGGGAGGCCGAAGGCCGTGGGGGGCAGACAGCCCCCGCCAAGCTTTCAACCCGCGCGACGACTGGCCGTCACCTGCAACGGAAACACCTTGGCGGGATTGAGCAGCCATTTCGGGTCAAACACGTCTTTCACCCGCAACTGCGCCTCCAGATCGGCGGGGCCATACTGCACCGCCATCAGGTCGCGCTTCTCGATCCCCACGCCATGTTCGCCGGTCAGGCAGCCGCCCACCTCAACACAGAGCTTCAGAATCTCAGCGCCAAGCGCCTCGCATTTCTCCTGATCGCCCGGCAGATTGGCATTATAGAGGATCAGCGGATGCATGTTGCCGTCCCCGGCATGGAAGACATTGGCCACATCCAGCCCGAAATCCCGGCTCAGCTCGCCAATGCGTTTCAGCACGAAAGGCAGGCTCGACACCGGGATCGTGCCATCGAGGCACATGTAATCATTGATCTGCCCCATGGCACCGAAGGCCGATTTGCGGCCAAGCCAGATGCGTTTCGCCTGATCGGCGTCCGCCGCTTCGCGCAGTTCCACCGGGCTGTGCCGCCGGGCGATCTGCATGATCAGGTCAAGCTGGTGCCGGATCTCGGCCTCCGATCCCTCCACCTCGACGATCAGCAGTGCCTCGCACATCGGATAGCCCGCCCTGGCGAAAGCCTCGCAGGCCTCGATGCAGGGCCGGTCCATGAATTCGATGGCGACAGGCAGCACGCCCGCCTTGATGATGTCCGACACGCAGGCACCCGCCACTTCGGACGAATCGAATCCCATCAGCACCGGCAGCGCGCCCTCGGGTTTCGGCAGGATGCGCAGCGTGGCCTCTGTCACCACACCCAGCTGCCCTTCCGAGCCACAGACAACGCCCAGCAGATCCGGCCCCGGCGCATCCATCCACGGCCCGCCGATCTCGACCACCGTGCCATCCATCAGCACCATGGTCACACCCAGCAGATTATTGGTCGTCACGCCGTATTTCAGGCAATGCGCCCCGCCCGAGTTCATGGCGATATTGCCCGCAATGGCACAGGCGAGCTGGCTGGAGGGATCGGGGGCGTAGAAGAACCCCGCTTCCTCCACTGCGCCCGAAACGCTCAGATTGGTGCGGCCCGACTGCACGCGGATGAAACGGTCCGTGTAGCTGACCTCCAGCACCGCATTCATCCGCGCGACGCCCAGAATCACGCTGTCCGCAGTGGGCAGCGCCCCGCCCGCCAGCGAGGTGCCCGCACCACGCGGCACCACCGGCACACCTTCGTCATGGCAGACTTTCAGCGCGGCGGCGACTTCAGTGGTACTGCGCGGCAGGATGGCCGCCAGCGGCGGGCAGCGATAGGCCGACAGCGCATCGCACTCATAGGCGCGCAGTTCATGCAGGTCATCCACCACCGCATCGGCGGGCAGAACCTCGCGCAGACGCGCGACAATCCGCGCCTTGCGCGACAGGATCGCGGCATCGGGCCTTGGCATATCCATGGCAGACCTCCCTGATTGGTAAAAAAGTATAACCAATTTTTGCTTTTGGCAAGCCAAGGCTTTGGTCTATCAACGCCTGATGGACCTGCCGACACTTCTTCTTCAGTTCTCGACCGCCGACATGCTTGCCGTGGCCTATACGCTGGCCGGGGTGATTGTGCTGCAACTGGCCATAGAACGCCCGAACGGGCGGCACCTTTCGGTCTCGGTCATCATGGCATATTACCGGCGCGACTGGATGCGGGAATTCGTGACCCGGCAGCCGCGCATGTATGATGCCTCGGTGCTGGATGGCTTGCGACAGGGCATCACCTTTTACGCCTCGACCTGCATGCTGGCGCTCGGCGGTGGCCTGGCATTGCTGGGCGATACCGCCCCGCTGGAGGGGCTGGCCGTTGCGTTTTCCCTGCATGATGATCCGGCGCTGGTGATGAAGGTGAAGATCGTCTTCATCCTGTCCTTCGTGGTGAACGGTTTCCTGAAATTCGTCTGGTCGCACCGCCTGTTCGGCTATTGCTCGCTTCTGATGGCGTCGGTTCCGAATGATCCGGAGCATCCCGCCGCCTATGACCGCGCCGCCCGCGCCGCCGAGGTGAACATCACCGCTGCCAAGAACTACAACCGGGGCCTGCGCTCGGTCTATTTCGCGATCGGCGCTCTGGGCTGGCTGGTCGGGCCCTGGGGGCTGTTCCTGACCATGACGGCAACATTCGCCACGCTGATCCGGCGCGAATTCGCCTCGCAGTCGCGTGCAGCCATGCTGCCGCGCCTGTCGGAAGACCCCTCAGACCACCACTGACAAACGGGCCGCGACCGCCTGCGCGACGGCCTCCCCCGACAGACGGGCACCGCCAGCGGTCTGCACGAGGCCAGCCCCTGCCAGCGCCTCGCCCGCGAACCAGATGCGGTCGCCCACAGGCTTTCGCAACACATCCCGTGCCCCCGCCTTGCCGGGCCGCGCCGCCGCATAGGCCCCGCGCACCCAGCGCTCGCCGCCCCAGCGTGTCATTGCGCCCCGCCCGATATGGCGCCGCACATCCGAGCCGAACATGTCGGCCAGCCGGTCGCAGACGAAGTCCACCCCGGCCTCGGCCCCTGCCGCCTCGATCTCCCATGCGAAATCGCCGCCGACGAATCCGACCATCTGGTCGAGGTCGAAAGGAAAGCACAGAAAGTACAGATCATGCCGCGCATGGCGCTCCATCAGCAGATCGTCGAAGGGCGCAAGGCCCAGCCGCGTGCCACTGACCGCGACGGGGATCTTGGTCAGCAGCCCCATCGGCAGATCGAAAATCGCCTCCTGCTGTGCTTCGGGCAGCGCAGGGGCAAAGGTGATGCCATCGAATTGCAGCACCCCGGTCGAGACGGTCACGATCACAGCCCGTGCGCGCTGCGTACCCCGATCGGTTTCCACCTCGACCCCCGGCCCGTCCCAGCGGATCTGCCGCACCGGCGTGCGCAGCCACACCGGCACATCGGCCCCCCAATGGTGGATCAGCGCACCAAATCCTTCCCGTGTGAAGTAATTGGGGTCCAGATCCGCCGCTGCCCGGAAATCGGCGATGGAGATTTCGTCATCATCGGCGCCGAAATCCATCGGCCCCGCAAAGGTCGACGAGGCGCGCAGATAATGGCAATCCGCCAGCACCGCGGACAGCCGGTCCTCCGCCCCTTGGTGCGCGGCAATGCAATCCGCCATCGCCCGCTCCGCCGCCCGCATCCGCGCCAGATCGTCATCAGAAGCCCGGCGCGATCCGAAATACAGGTGATCCAACCCCATGTCGTGATGATAAAGCGTCCAGCCCGCCGCCTGTGCTTCGGGAAAGAAGGGATTGCGGTCGGCGGCATGCAGCCAGGCGCAGCCGACGTCGAAAGGCACGCCGAAATCGGCGGTCGTGGTCCACGCCCGCCCCCCGATCCGGCCCATCGCCTCCATCACCGTGAAACTCAGCCCCGCCGTGCGCAAGGCGCGCGCCGCAGCCAGACCTGCAACTCCGGCACCGACAATAACAACATCGACGTCCCCGCCCATGAATCCCTCCGCCGAAAATTTCCGTGAAAAAATCAAAGAACGGCAAAGCCGCAGACGCAGCATGCACCCGGCAGGGGATTCGGGGAAGCGTTCAGCGGCGGGCGGGCAGACGCCCCTCGCGCAGCCAGGCTGCAAGGATCAGGACGCTGGCCAGCAACAGCCATGCCCAGCCTGGCAGCAGGGCGGCAACCCGTACATCCTGCGTGAGATAGGCCCCGCGCGGAGTGATGCCCAGCCAGCCGCGCCCGGCAGCCACCCGGCCCGGAGCAACCTGCCGCAGGTCGAAGGCGCCGTCCTCCAGCCGCAGCACGCCGCCGCCGGATTGCGCCAGAACCGGCTCCAGCACATCGGGCGCAGCGATGGTGCGTTCAAACTCTTTCGGCGCCGGGGGGCCAAGCGCCACGACCGTCTGCAACTCGCCCTGCTTCAGGCGGTAAAGCCCGACCTGTGGCGCGGCGATATCGGCCTCGTAATGCCCCGGCTCCACCTCGGGCAGCACCAGTTCGGTTTCGCTGCCATCCGGTGCGGTCAGCGTCACCGGACCAGGCGGCACTTCGGCCAGCGTGCGCCGGGTGACGATCAGACGCCCCGCGGCGCCCGCATGGGCCGACAGGGTTTCCTCCTCCAGCTCGGGCTCTTTCAGCATCCAGTGGGCCAGGCGGCGCAGCAGTTCCAGCTGCGGCCCGCCCCCCTCGTAGCCGCGTCCCCAGAGCCACGCCTGATCCGAGGCCAGCACCGCGATGCGCCCCTGCCCTTCGCGCGCCAGAACCAGCAGCGGCTTGCCCTCGGCGCCTTCCATCACGACCTGACCGGCGCCACGCGCCGCAATCTCGATCTGGCGGAACCAGCGGCCCCACCCGGATTCGGGCGCCCCGGTCTCCAGCCCCTGCGTCACCGGATGGCGATGCCCCAGCGCAGTGATCTTCGGGCGAAAGCCCCCCTCCAGCACGCGGCTGGTGGTCGTGACCGGCAGGATATCGGCAAGGGGCGAGCGCCACAGACTGTCGGCCGTGCCGAACTCCGGCCCCGCCGCCACCAGAACCGTACCGCCACGCGTGACGTAATCGCGCACGTTTTCAAGGTATTGCAGCGGCAGGATACCGCGCAGGCGGTAACGGTCGAAGATGATCAGATCGAATTCCTCGATCTTCTCCACGAACAGTTCGCGCGTCGGAAAAGCGATCAGCGACAGTTCGTCCACCGGAATGCCATCCTGCTTTTCCGGCGGCCGCAGGATGGTGAAATGCACCAGATCCACCGACGGGTCGGATTTCAGCAGGTTGCGCCAGACCCGTTCGCCCGCATGCGGCTCGCCCGAAACCAGCAGCACCCGCAGCCGGTCGCGCACCCCGTTGATCGCGGTGACCGAGCTGTTGTTGCGGGTGGTCAGCTCGCCCTCCGAGGTCTGCACCTCGAATTGCAGGATGTTCTGGCCGCCATGCGGAAGGGTGACCGGCAGTTCCAGATCCTCTCCGACCGGCACGGAATACCAGCGCGGCTCGCCGCCATCTATGGCGATGGACAGCTGCGCCTCGCCCTGCAATGCCTCTGGCACGGCGCCGTCATCCTCGATCCGCAGCGTCAGCGTCAGTTCTTCGCCCAGAATGGCGAAGGCGGGCGCGTTCTTGACAATCAGGCGGCGGTCCCAGTCGGCGCGTTTGCCGGTCAGCAGCAGGTGCAGCGGTGCAGGCATCTGTGGCGCAAGTTCGGTGTCATGCACCTGCCCGTCCGAGACGATCACCGCTCCGGCGACCCGTGCGCGGGGTTCCTCGGCCAGCGCCTCGGCCAGGGCGGTCATCACGCGCGAGCCACCATCCCCCGGCGCATCGCGCACCGTGACCTCGCGCAATTCGGTGCCGGGCATCGCCGCCACTTCGGCCCGCAGGCGGGCCAGCGCCGCCTCTGTCTGCGCCTCACGCCCGCCGATGCCCTGACTTGCGGTGCGGTCCACCACAGCGATCACGATGTCCGACAGCGGCGCGCGGTCTTCTTCTTGCAGCGAGGGATTGGCCAGCGCCACCAGCGCCACAATGGCAGCCAGCCCGCGCAGCCACCACCCAGGCAGCCTGCGCCAGAAGGCCAGCGCCACCAGTACCACGGCCACCACACCCAGCGCAGCAATCACTGCAAGCGGCAATTGGGGGTCCAGCACGATACCGCCAGCCAGAACGGGTTTCATTGGCCCAGCCTTTCCAGCAGCGCGGGCACATGCACCTGATCGGATTTGTAGTTGCCGGTCAGCACATGCATGATGAGATTGATCCCGAAGCGATAGGCGATCTCGCGTTGCCGGTCCCCGCCAGAACCGCGCCCGACCGGATGCGAGGGGATGCCGATTTCATCCACCGCCCAGGCCGCCGCCCAGTCATTCCCGCCGATCACAACCGGCGTCACCCCGTCATTGAGATTGCGAAACGGCATGCCCTCGGCCTGGGCCGCATCGGGGGGTGCCGCCTCGACCCAGACCGGCCCGGAATAGCGGCCCGGAAAATCCTGCAACAGATAGAAGGTGCGGGTCAGGACGTGATCTTCGGGCACAGGCTCCAGCGGCGGGATGTCCAGGCCCGAGGCGATGAGTTGCAGCCGCTTCGATTCCGGCGTGGTGCCGCCGCTGACGCCCGCATCCCGCGTATCGAACAGGATCATGCCGCCGGTGCGCAGAAAATCGTTCAGCTTGCGATAGGCATTGACCGAAGGCAGCGGCTGGTCGGCGGTGACCGGCCAGTAAAGGAAGGGAAAGAACGCCAGTTCGTCGCGTTCGATATCGACGGCCATAGGGTCGCCCGGTTCGACGGTGGTGCGTTCGAACAATCTCATCGACAGGCCGCGCAGCCCCGCCTGCGCCAGATCATCCACCCGCTTGTCGCCAGTCAGGATATGGGCGAGACGCACCTCGCCCGTCGCCTCGATGGCAAAGGCATCCTCTGCCGCATCGGCCCGCGCGGCGGGCGCCGGGAAGGTGAGCATCAGCGCCAGCATCAGCCGCGCCGCCAGCCCGCCTGACAAACGGCCCGAAATGCCCAGCGCCGCCAGAATATCAACCAGCATCAGGGCCAGCGCAGCCCCGAGGAGCGGCCCTTTAAGGGGACGTTCCGTGTCGCGCGCGGCGCCCTCGACCGGGGTGCCCGCAGGCCAGATCGCCGCTTGCAGCGTGGTGTCCGCTGCGGTCACATTCAGCGCCACGCGGCGGTCTTCCTCCTCGTAAAGACCGGGCAGCAGGTCGGGGCCGGGGCGCCCCACCGCCAGAGCCTCTCCCGTCACACCCGGCAGATTGCCCGCATCCTGCGCCACGCCGAAGGCATCCAGCACCTGCACCGGCGCAAAGCTGTGCCCGGCCAGCGCGCGATCTTCGGTCATCCCGATGCGGGCAGCCGTAACCAGCCGGTCCAGCATCTGCACGAACAACCCCGACAGCGGCAGCGAGGACCATTCGGCATTGGCCGTGACATGGAACAGCACCACCTGCCCCGCGCCCGTCTCCTTGCGCGTCACCAGCGGCGTGCCATCGGCCAGCGCGGCAATGGTCCGCGCGGCCAGTTCCGGCCCCGGTTCAGCCAGCACCTGCCGGGTCACCGAAACCTCGTCAGGCACCGCCAGACCGAAAAACGGGCTGCCCTCGGCAAAGGGCGCCAATGTGCGGGGGTCGCCCCAACTCATCGCGCCGCCGAGATTACGGCCCCCCGCGCGCAAACGCACTGGCAGCAACGGGTCATCCTCGCCCGGCGCCCATTCGGCGGCTGCCAGACGCGGCCCGGCGAAGCGCAGGAGCGTGCCCCCCTCGGCCACCCATTTCAGCAGCGCCTCGGCCTCGGCGTTGCCCAGCCGCGCAACATCGGTCAGCACCACCACATCGGGGCTGGCCAGCAGCACATCCGACAGGCCGCCCTCGATCAGATCAGCCTCGGGCGCCATCGCCTGCCGCAGATAATGCGCAGGCGACAGCAGGATCAGCCCCTCGGCATCCGCCTCGCTGCCTACCAGCGCCACTTTGCGCCGCTTGAGGCTGTCATCGGTCAGCGAGACCGCCCCCGCCGTCGGCTGACCCGCGATTTCAAACCGCGTCAGCCGGTTGCGCAACTCGGGCGGCAGGTCGAGCGTCCCCTCGGCCACACCCTGCCCGGTGGCGAACACCAGCGTGGTGCGGGCCAGTTCGCGTTCGATCCCGGCAGGGTCCGGGCCACGGGCGGAAATCTCGATCTCCTGTTGCGCACCGGCGGGCAGGCGCAGCGCGGCAAGCTGCACTGCCCCATCACGGAACACCGGCGGCTTCAGCGCGATCACCGGACGCGGTGTTTCAAACACGGTCAGCGGGCCATGTGTAGCCATGGCGGCTGCCAGATCGGCACGCCCCGGATGGTCCAGACCGTCTGACAGCCAATAGGTTTCAAACCGCCCCTCGCCCAGCGCAGCAGCCCAGGCCGACAGATCGGCAGGCGCGAAAGGTTGCGGCACCAGCCCGGCCAGACGGTCGCGAATGGCAGCAGCGCTGTGGAACACCGGGGCCTCGGGCCGGTCGGTCAGACGGATCAGCCCGACCGTGCGCCCGGCACGGCCGGCCGCCTCGGCCTTGGTCATCGCGCGGTCGATGCGGCGCGGCCAGTCACGGGCATCGGCCCAGGTGCCATCCACCACGATCAGCAGCGGGTCATCCGTCGCAGCCGCAGGCGGCGCGGGGTTCAGCACCGGCCCTGCAAAGGCGATGATCGCCGCCGCCAGCGCCGCCATGCGCAGCAGCAGCAGCCAGAGCGGCGTGCGCTCCGTCTCGGCATCCTCGTCGGTCAGGCCCAGCAGAAGGGCCACACCCGGAAAACGGCGACGCAGGGGCGCGGGCGGCACCGCACGCAACAAAAGCCACAGCAGCGGCAGTGCAGGCAAAGCCAGCAGCAGAAGCGGCGCGGTGAAACCGACAGGGCCCAGCATCCACATCAGAGCGCGGCCTCCAGCGCCCGGTAAAGCCACAGCAGAGCCGGTTGCGGCGCAGTGCCGGTGTGATGCGTGGTCACATGCCAGCCCGAGGCGGCGGCAAGGTCGGCCAGCCGCGCCTTGCGTTCGGCCAGCCGCGCCAGATAGCGGCCGCGCAGGTCACCCGCCCGGCGGGTTTCATGGCGCAAGGTGCCGCCCATGGATTCAAAGATCGTGCGGCCGTCGAAAGGAAATTCCTCCTCCGCCGGGTCCAGCACCTGAAGCAGAACGCCCCGCGCGGCGCGCGCCGTGGCGGCTTCCAGCGCGGCCTCCACCCCCGCCAGATCGCCAAGGAAATCAGAGATCAGCACGACGCGGCCATGGTGCGGCAAGCCGCCAACCTCGGGGCGGCCGTAATCCTCGGCGCTGTCCTCGGCCAGCGCCAGCGCCAGCCGTTCGGCCTGCGCCCGGCCCGAACGCGGCGCGATGTCACCGCCCGCCAGCCCGACCCGCTCGCCCCCGCGCAGCAGCAACACCGCCAGCGCCAGCGCCAGAAGCCGCGCACGGTCCGCCTTGGTCGGGCGGTCTTTCGCGCCGGAAAACCGCATCGAAGCCGCCGGATCAACCCACAGCGCCACACTCTGCGCCGCCTGCCATTCGCGTTCGCGCACGAAATGCGCATCCGACCGGGCAGAACGGCGCCAGTCGATACCGCGCGCGCCATCCCCGGCATGGGCCGGGCGGTATTGCCAGAATTCATCCCCCAGACCGGCACGGCGACGACCGTGGTCGCCCAGAACCACCGCCTGCGCCAGATGATCCGCCGCCGCCAGCAGCGGCGGCAGCGTGGCGCCGAGCGTTTCGGCCCTTGCACGCAGGTCGGGGGAAGCGGTCACGCGGCGGCCTCAAGCCCGAGGCTGCGGGCCGTGGCGGCGGCAATGACATCGGCAAGGCTTTCGCCCCGCGCCCGCGCGGCAAAGGTCAACGCCATGCGGTGCACCAGCACCGGCTGCGCCAGCGCCGCCACATCGGCAACCGACGGGGCCAGACGCCCCTCCAAAAGAGCGCGCGCGCGCACTGCCAGCATAAGCGCCTGCGCCGCACGCGGCCCCGGCCCCCATGCCAGCGTACCGGCCAGCGCGGCCCCCTCGGGTTCACCCGGACGGCAGCCGCGCACCAGATCGAGGATCGCCTCGACCACGCTGTCGCCCACCGGCATGCGGCGGATGACCTCTTGCGCGGACAGCAGTTCTTCGGCGGTGAACACCGGATGCACCACCGCCTCGGTCGCGCCGGTGGTGGCCAGCAGGATGTCACGTTCCGCCTGACGCACCGGATAGGCGACGTCGATCTGCAACAGGAACCGGTCAAGCTGCGCCTCGGGCAGCGGATAGGTGCCCTCCTGTTCAATCGGGTTCTGCGTCGCAAGCACATGGAACGGGCGGCCCAGCGGGCGGTGCTGCCCGGCGATGGTCACCTCGCGTTCCTGCATCGCCTGCAACAGTGCCGATTGCGTGCGCGGGCTGGCGCGGTTGATCTCATCCGCCATCAGAAGCTGGCAGAACACCGGCCCCTCGATGAAACGGAAGGCGCGGCTGCCATCGGCGGCAGTTTCCAGCACTTCGGAGCCGAGGATATCGGCGGGCATCAGATCGGGGGTGAACTGGATGCGGTTGCCATGCAGGCCCAGAACGGTGGACAGCGTATCGACCAGCCGCGTCTTGCCCAGACCGGGCAGACCCACCAGCAGCGCATGCCCGCCACACAGGATCGAGGCAAGCACCAGATCGACCACTTTTTCCTGCCCGATGAACCGCTTGTCGATCATGGCCTTAGCCACCGCCAGCCGGTCGCCCAGCGCCTCGATCCGCGTCACCAGTTCATCGGTCATGACATCTGCCCTTCGTAGACTATATTCACATTAGAACGGATCACGAGCGCAGGCACAAATGACAAAAGCGAAATCGGGACCAAAGGTCGAAACTTCGGGAATTCTGGAACAGGCGCAGCGCGCGGCGAAGAAAGGCCCGCCGCCGGTGCATCTGTGGAACCCCGATTATTGCGGCGAGATGGACATGCGCATCGCCCGCGACGGCACATGGTTTCACGAGGGCACCCCCATCGGCCGCGCACCGCTGGTGAAACTGTTCGCCTCGATCCTGAAGCTGGAGGAAGGGCGCTATTACCTCGTCACCCCGGTCGAGAAACTGGGCATCGTGGTCGAGGACGCGCCCTTCATCGCCGTGGATTTCACCCGCGAAGGTGCGGGCGAGGCCCAGCGCCTGACCTTCACCACCAATGTCGGCGACGAGGTGACGGCCGGCCCCGAACACCCGATCCGCGTCGAACGCCACGGGCCGGAGGGCGAACCCGCGCCTTACGTCATGGTGCGGCGCGGGCTGGAGGCGCGGATCGACCGCAAGAGTTTCTACCGCCTCGTCGAAATCGGTATCACGCGGCCCCATGAAGGGGCGGACTGGTTCGGGCTGATGTCGGATGGTGCCTTCTTTCCGGTCATTCCCGCCGCAGAACTGGGCAGCTGACGCGCAGGAGCCTCCGCACAAGGCAGCCTGCGCGGGCGCACAGGACAATGGCAGTGCCCTTGCGCTAACAGGGGCGCATTCCTGACCGAGGTTGCCATGATCCCCACCCGTTTCTCCCCCGTCCTGTTCGGCCTGATCCTGTCGGGGCTGATGTCCTGGATCGTCAGCGGCATCGCCACCCTGCGCGCCCTTGGCCCTGCACCGGGCTTTTTTGGCGAATGGATGGGAAGCTGGCTCACCGCATGGGCCGTGGCTTTCCCGGTCGTGCTGCTGGTGGCGCCGGTCGCCCGCCGCATCGTGGCCCGGCTGACGGTCTGACGCCGCAGCGCGGCGCTTCGCCCTTGCCGCCCTCGCCGCCTGCTTTTATCATGCGTCAAAGGCCCTCAGGGCCAAGCCATGATCCATGAGGACAGCCATGACCATCGAAGCCCCGGAAACCCAGGTCGTCACCACTTGGAAAGTGGCCTGCGACGGAGGCGAAGGCGCGCTTGGCCACCCGCGCGTCTGGCTGACCATTCCGCAGGATACCGGCTTCGTCGAATGCGGCTATTGCGACAAGCGCTATGTGATCGACCGCGATCACGCCCACGACGACCACTGATCCCCGCACGATACCGCCGCTGACTGACCGGCAATTTGCCGGCTCGTCGATGCCGGGCAGGGTCGTGACTTTTGACGACAGGGCGAATCGCCTGCCGCTGGCCGCAGGGCCGCGATGCGGGGCCAGTCCCCGGCACCACGGCGTTGCGCCCGTCCCTTTCGCCTTCCGACGATCAGGCCAGCGCCACAGCAAATCGCGGCCCGGTCACCGGAAGCTCCGCCAGCCCCATCGCCCGATAGGCGGCCTGTGCGTCGGTATTCGCCGGATGGGTTGAGATGGTCAGCCCGCTGCGCCCTTCTTCCAGCGTCAGTTCCCGCGCCGCTGCGATCAGCGCCCGGCCCACGCCCGCCCGCCGGAAGGGCTGCTGCACGAACAGGTGGTCCATCACATATCCCACCTGCCCCGTCACCAGGTTCTGCCGCGCCACAAGCAGGGCATAACCCACCGGATGCGGCGCCGGGCTGTCAGCCAGACAGGCGACCAGGAGCCGCGTTGCCGGGCTTTGGAATACCAGCCGCGACAGATCGGCGGGGGTGATGGTCGCCGCGTCGCCATGATGCGCGGCCAGCGCAATCAGCATGCGATGCACCTCGGGCAGATGCACGGGTTCGGCGGTTCGGACGTTGACGACAGACATATGGAAGGTTCCTTTGCGTTTCGCCCGCTTGGGAACCCCGATCCTCATGGCCTGCCCCTCGCGGGCGGCCTGTGGGTCATGTGGAAATGCTGACCGGCCGCCTATGTAGCGTCGGACCAATAAAACGAGACGAGGGCGATCAGGTTCAGCATGGCGCGCACCATGGCGCCGCGCCGCGCGCGCGTCAAGCCCCGCGTTTGGCGCTGATCGCCCCGAGGATGGCGCCCAGCACCGCCCCTGCGGGCATCCAGAAGAACGCCACGCTCATCGCATAGGCGCCTTCGGCCTGCGAGACCGGCATCACATAGGTCAACCCGACCGCGATCCCCAGTGCGACCAGCGCCCCCAGCACGAAACCGGCCAATGCACGTCCCAGAACCCGCATCCATGCCTCCGATGGGTGGCAGACAGCCCCCGTTCGTGCCAATACTGCCATGAAACCGCGCGGAGAACGACCATGACTTTCGGCAAGGGCTGCCATCTTCACCTCATCGACGGCTCGGCCTTCATCTTCCGCGCCTATCACGCGCTGCCGCCGCTGACGCGCAAGACCGACGGCCTGCCCATCGGCGCGGTCGCCGGGTTCTGCAACATGCTCTACCGCTATATCGAGGGCAACAAATCCGGCGACGCCCCGACCCATGTGGCGGTGATCTTCGACCATTCGTCGAAAACCTTCCGCAACGAGATCTTTCCGGCCTACAAGGCCAACCGCCCCGAACTGCCCGAAGACCTGCGCCCGCAATTCCCCCTGACGCGGGAGGCCACGCGGGCCTTCAACATCGCCTGTATCGAGACCGAGGGCTACGAGGCCGATGACATCATCGCCACCCTGTCCTGCAAGGCCCGCGATGCCGGGGGCCGGGTGACCATCATCTCTTCCGACAAGGATCTGATGCAGCTCATCGGCGATGGCGTCGTGATGTTCGACGCGATGAAGAACAAGACCATCGACCGCGACGAGGTGTTCGAGAAATTCGGCGTGGGACCGGAACGGGTGGTGGATGTGCAATCGCTGGCCGGGGACAGCGTGGATAACGTGCCGGGTGCGCCCGGCATCGGTATCAAGACGGCGGCACTTCTGATCACCGAATATGGAGATCTGGAAAGCCTTCTGGCGCGAGCGGGTGAGATCAAGCAACCCAAGCGACGGGAAACGCTGGTGAATTTCGCCGACCAAATCCGGGTTTCCAAGGAACTGGTCACGCTGAAGTGCGACACGCCGCTGGATTTCTCGCTGGAAAGCCTTGAAGTGAAGGAGCCGGAGCCCGAGGCGCTGATGGCTTTCCTCAACGCGATGGAATTCCGCACCCTGACCAAGCGCGTCGCCGACAAGCTGGACATCACGCCGCCCGCGATGCCCACCGCCGCCCCCGTTGCGGGCGAAGAGGTGGCAGAGCCGGTCGCCCTGCCCTTCGATCACAGCGCCTATGAGGGCGTCACCACCCCCGAGGCGCTGGACCGCTGGATCGCCCGCATCCGCGAGGCGGGGCATGTGGCGTTCGACACCGAAACCACCAGCCTTGACGAGATGCGCGCCGATCTGGTGGGCATCTCGCTGGCAGTCGATGCGGGGGCGGCCTGCTATATCCCGCTGGGGCATCGGCAGGGCGGCGGCGATCTGTTCACCTCCGATGCGCCGGTGGAAGGGCAGATGCCGCTTGAAGCCGTCATCGCCGCGCTGAAGCCGGTGCTGGAGGATGCGGCGATCCTGAAGATCGGGCAGAACATCAAATACGATCTGAAGATCATGGCGCGCCACGGCGTCAACCTGTTCCCCATCGCTGACACCATGCTGATGAGCTATGCGATGTTCGCGGGCCTGCACAATCACGGCATGGACGAACTGTCTGACCGTTACCTTGGCCACAAGCCGATCCCGATCAAGGATCTGATCGGCAGCGGCAAGTCGCAGATCACCTTCGACCGCGTGGCCATCGCTGATGCTGTGAAATACGCGGCCGAGGATGCCGATATCACGCTGCGGCTGTGGCAACGCTTCGCGCCGATGCTGCATCGCGCGCAGGTCACGACGGTCTATGAGACGCTGGAACGTCCGCTGATCCCGGTTCTGGCCGAGATGGAGATGGCGGGCGTGAAGGTGGATCGTGATGTGCTGTCCCGCATGTCAAACGCCTTCGCGCAAAAGCTTGTGCAGCTTGAAGAGGAAATTCAGGGCATCGCGGGCAGCAAGTTCAACGTGGGTTCCCCCAAGCAACTGGGCGAGATCCTGTTCGACCAGATGCAGATCCCCGGCGGGCAGAAAGGCAAGACCGGAGCCTATGCCACTGGCGCCGATGTCCTGGAAGATGTGACCACGCTGGAAGACACCCATCCGCAGGGCGCGCAACTGGCGGCCCGCGTGCTGGACTGGCGGCAGATCGCCAAGCTGAAATCCACTTATACCGACAGCCTTCAGGACCATATCAACCCCGATACCGGACGGGTGCATACATCCTATTCCATCGCCGGGGCCAACACCGGGCGTCTGGCCTCCACCGATCCGAACCTGCAAAACATTCCCGTCCGCAGTGAGGAAGGCCGCCGTATCCGCGAGGCTTTTGTGGCGCCCGAAGGCCGGGTGCTGGTCAGCCTCGATTACAGCCAGATCGAATTGCGCATCCTTGCCCACATCGCCGACATTCCGGCGCTGAAACAGGCGTTCCGTGACGGGCTGGATATCCATGCCATGACCGCCTCGGAAATGTTCGGCGTGCCGGTGGAAGGCATGGACCCGATGATCCGGCGGCAGGCCAAGGCCATCAACTTCGGCGTGATCTACGGGATTTCCGGCTTCGGCCTTGCCCGCAACCTGCGCATCCCGCGGGCCGAGGCGCAGGGCTTCATCGACCGTTACTTCGAACGCTTCCCCGGCATCCGCGCCTATATGGATGACACGATTGCCTTCGCCAAGGCGCACGGCTTCGTGCAGACCCTGTTCGGCCGCAAGATCCACACGCCCGAGATCAACGCGAAAGGCCCCGGCGCCGGGTTTGCCAAACGCGCCGCGATCAACGCGCCGATCCAGGGCACGGCGGCCGATGTGATCCGCCGCGCGATGATCCGCATGCCTGCCGCCATTCAGGGCATCGACGCGAAGATGCTGTTGCAGGTGCATGACGAACTGCTGTTCGAAGTGGCCGAGGATCAGACTGACCGCCTGATCGCCACGGCCCGTGAGGTGATGGAAAGCGCCGCCGAACCGGCGGTGAAGCTGAGCGTTCATCTGCAAGCCGATGCCGGACGCGGCTCGAACTGGGCGGCGGCGCATTGATTTCCGACTGGCCCGCTCTGAAGGCGTTTGCGCTGGGGCTGGGCCTGCCCCGGATCACGGTGGAACACCCCTGGGGCAACGAGGCGCTGAAGGCGCATGGCAAGATGTGGTGCTGGTGGTCGCCGCTGGTTGATGCCGCGGTCTTTCGCGCCGCAGCGGAGGAACGCGAGATGCTGATGCAGGCGGATCCCGCCACCTTCTTCCTGCATCCGCATTATGCCCGCAGCGCGCTGGTTCTGGTGCGGGCCGGACACATCGACCCCGGCTGGGCCCGCCCGCGCCTGATCCGTGACTGGCGCGCGGCGGCACCGAAACGCTGGTTGCGGGACTGGGATGCCGCGCAGACCCCGGATGGTCCGGGCCGCGAAACCGGGTGAAAGAAACGGCATCCGCTGCTAGAGTGTCCCTATTGGAACCAAAGCAGACAGGACAATGCCGGATCAGACGCACAAGGGTCAGCTTGCCGATCAGGCGTTTCTGTTCGGCCCCGAGGACGGGCGCGCGCCGGAAGACGGCGCCACGGCCGATCCGATCGACATGCAGATCGTGGCAAGCACCTATCGCTCTATCGTCGATCAGGATGCTTTCGAGGATATGATCGCAAGCTGGGCCGCCAAGCTGGACCAGATCGAACCGGAAACCGGGCGCAGGCGGGGCCTGTCGCAGCAATTGTTCGGCCAGTTGATGATGGCGCGGCACACGCTGGAAACGCTCGACATCCCGGCCGAGAACGACCCGCTGAAACGCGCGATTACTGATGTGCCGGGGCCTGCGGTCGTACTGACACCCGATGGCCGGGTGGCCATGGCCAATATCGCGGGCGAGCGCGCCTTTGCCACCAAGCAGGGCGCCTTTCTGGATACCGAGGTGATCGCCCCCGCCTCGCTTCAGGATTACACGGCACTGATGCGGGCGGCGCGCGGCCAGGGCAATGCGGCGCAGGCCATCCTGACCGTGATCCCGCCCCCGGAAACAGAGCTTCCGCCCTTTACCGCCGAAGGCTACATGATCGCCGTGCGCGGCCAAAGCGGTGCGCATGTGGCGCTGCGCTCGCTCGAAATCGCGTGGGAGCCTTCGGTCTCGGCCCGCCTGCGCGAGGCCTTCGGGCTGAGCGCCGCCGAAGCGGAGGTGGCGCGGCTGTTCTTCCTGCTGCGTGACATTGACCGCATCGCCGAGGCACGGGCTGTGTCGCGCCTGACCGTGCGCACGCAGGTCAAGACCATCATGTCCAAGGTCGAGGCCCCGACAAACGTCGATCTGATGCGGCTTCTGGCGATGATCGCAGGGCGCGAGGCGATGGGCCAGCGCGGCGAAAGCCCGGTCTGGCAGGATCCGCTGGGCCGCGAGGACCGCATCGAGACGCCAGACGGCCGGGTGGTGACCTGGACATGGATGGGCGCGCGTGACGGCCGCCCCGCCGTGCTGCTGCGCGGCTTTCCGATGACCTATATCCTGCCGCCCGAGGCCGAGGACCGGCTGCGCCGCGCCGGGGTGAAACTTTATGCCCTGTCGCGCCCCGGCTATGGCAACAGCTCGCTCCACAAGGATCTGGATGTACGGCAGGACAATCAGGCCGCCCTGCGGATGTTTCTGGACAGGGTCATCCGCCAGCCCTGCCTTGGCATCGGTATGTCCAACGGCTTTGTTCCGCTGCTGGAGGAACAGCAAGCCAATCCGGCGCGGTTTCATGCGCTGATGGCCATTGGCTATACCGGCGTGCTGGACCGCAGCGGCATACACCGCCTGCAACCGATCCAGCGCACCATGATGCGGATGGCGGCACATACACCCTGGCTGGCGGAACTGGTGGCGAAATCGGCGCATCGCATGATGCGGCAACATGGCGTCGACTGGTATCTGGAGCGGGCCTACCGCACCCGCCCGCTGGACATGCGCACCTGTCAGAACCCAGAGGTGGCGGCGCTGATCCGCAACGCCTGTGAACACCTCCTGAAACAGGGACATGGCGCTTTCGTGCGCGACCTGCAACTGGCGGATGCGCCCATCGACGCGGCCATCGAGGCGCTGACCATCCCGCTGCTGTTTCTCGCCCCCGTGCTGGACGGCGTGTTCGACGAGATGCGCTACCGCCAGATCGAGCGGCGCAACCCCAGGATCCGGGTCGAGCCTGTCGCCGATGCGGGCGAACTGATCTTCTACCAGCAAAGCCGCCTGATTGTGGACCGGATCATCGAACTGTCGCGTGCGCCGCAGCCCGCCTGACCGGGGCGGTTCTGTTGCAATGGCAGGCATTCTGGCGGATAACCACGGCGATGACCAAGTATTCCTATCAGATCGAAAATGCGGTCGCGCTGCGCGGCTCGATCTCTGTCGGCGAGTTGTCCGATCTGCTGGGCGTATCGGATCAGACCATCCGCAGGGTCATCAAGCCGCTGGTCGATGCGGGCAAGGTGCGCAAGGTCCATGGCGCCATCGTCGCGGTGTCGAAGCCGGTGGATGCGCCCTATCACGCCCGGATGCAGCTCATGCGGCAGGAAAAGACCGCCATTGCCACGATGGTCGCCTCGATGGTGCAAGACGGCGAAAGCCTTGCCATCGACACCGGATCGACCTCGGGCTTCATCGCGCAGGCGTTGCAGATCCGGCGCAACCTGACGGTGGTCACCAATTCCACCTTCGTCGCCTCGACACTGGCCACCGTACCCGGCAACAAGGTCTATATGGCGGGCAGCCAGTTGCGCGACCATGACGGCGCCGCCTATGACCGGCAGGCCTTCGCCACCATCGAACGGATACGGGTCGGGCGCTGCATCCTGTCAGCCTCGGCCGTCGATCCCCGGCGCGGTTTTCTGGCCTTCGAGCAATGCGAGGCAGATATCGCCGATGCCATGCAGGCGATCGCCGAAGGCACGATCATGGCGGTGGATCATTCCAAATTCACCGAAGGGCGCCGCCCGCCCAGCACCTTTCAGGTGCAGCTTGCCCCAGACAGCCAGATCGTGACGGACCGGCCGCCTGCCGCCGATTTTACCGAAGTGCTGGCGCCGTTCCGGCTGGTGCCCTGCCAGACCGGCGCCTGAGCCTCAGGCCTTCACCCGCGCCATCTTCGGGTCGTAAAGCGGCGCCAGAGAGACTTCGGCGGGCACCCGGATCGTCGCCACCTCAAGCTCATACCGGCCTGACAGCACATAATCGGCACTGACCCCTTCGGGGTTGCGGACATAGCCCATACCGATGGACCGGCCGAGCGTATGGCCGAAGCCACCCGAGCTGAGCCAGCCGACGCGCTGCCCGTCACGATAGATCGTTTCGCGGCCACTGAGGATGATGTCGGGCGCGGTGGTGAAGGTCGCCATCATCTTGCGCACCCCGCTTGCCCGCTGCGCCGCAACCGCCTCGCGGCCCCGGAAGGGGATGTCTTTCTTCAGCTTCACTGCCCAGCCAAGGCCCGCCTCGTCCGGCGTGTGATCCGGCCCGATCTCGGCGCCCCAGGCGCGATAGCCCTTTTCCAGACGCAGCGTTTCAATGGCGCGGTAGCCCGCATTGCGCAGCCCATGCGCCGCGCCCGCCTTGTACAGCGCGGCATAGACGGCGCTGGCGTATTCCACCGGGAAATGCAGTTCCCACCCCAACTCACCCACATAGGTGACCCGCATCGCCAGCACCGGGCAACCGGCGATGCCAATGGTCTGGGCCGTGCCAAAGGGGAAGGCGGCGTTCGACACATCTGCCCGCGTAACCGCTTGCAGGATGTCGCGCGCGCGCGGCCCCATCAGCGACAGCACTGCATGGGCCGAGGTGATGTCGAACAGCTGCGCATTCATGCCTGCCGGGATATTGCGCGAAATCCAGTCAAAATCACGAGTGGCGAAGCCGGTGCCGGTGACGATGTAGAACTCGTCCCGCGCCCGGCGCACCACGGTCAGATCGGCCTCGATCCCGCCCCGGTCGTTCAGCATCTGGGTATAGGTCAGGCTGCCGACCGGACGCCCCACATCATTCGCGGCAATCCATTGCAGCGCAGCCTCGGCATCCGGGCCTTTCAGCGCGAATTTGGCGAAAGAGGTCTGGTCGAACAACACCGCCGCCTCGCGGCAGGCGCGATGTTCGCGGCCCACCGCATCGTGCCAGTTCGGCCGCTGGAAGGTGTAGATATCCGCCTGCCCCTCGCCCGCCGCCAGATCGGCGAACCAGTTCGGCCGCTCCCAGCCCAGCTTTTCGCCGAACACCGCGCCATCGGCTTTCAGCGTGTCATACAATGGCGATTTGCGGCAGGGCCGGGCCGAATGGTGTTCCTCGCTGGGCCAGGCCATCGTGTAATGCTTGCCGTAAGCCTCATAGGTCCGGCTGCGAATCCAGTCGGTATCGAAATGGGGGCGGCCGAAGCGGCGGATGTCGGCGGGCCAGAGGTCAAAGGGTGCCTGCCCCTTGGCCACCCATTCCGCCAGCGCCATGCCCGCCCCGCCACCCGAGGCGATGCCGAAGGCGTTGAACCCGGCACCGACGAAGAAATTCCGCTGTTCCGGTGCCTCGCCCAGAATGAACATCCCGTCGGGGGTAAAGCTTTCCGGCCCGTTGATCATCTGTTTCACGCCTGCCCGCTCCAGCGCGGGCACACGGCCCAGTGCCAGCTCCATGATCGGGGTGAAATGGTCAAAGTCATTGTCCAGCAGCGTGTAATGGAACCCCGGCGGCAGAGATCCGTCGCGCCAGAGCTTCGGGTTCGGCTCGTAGCCGCCCATCACCAGCCCGCCAACCTCTTCCTTCCAGTAAGTCAGGCGATCAGGGTCACGCAGCGTGGGCAGGGTAGAGGTCACGCCCTCGATCCGTTCGGTGACGATATACTGGTGCTCCACCGGCACCAGCGGCACGTTCACCCCATGCGCGGCGCAGAAGGGGCGCGTCCACATACCGGCGCAGACCACGACCTTTTCACAGTCGATGCGCCCCTGTTCGGTGACGACACCCCGGATCACCCCGTTCTGGATGTCCACCGAAAGCACCTTCACATCTTCGAAGATCTGCGCCCCGGCCATGCGCGCGCCCTTGGCCAGCGACAGCGTGATGTCGGACGGGTTGGCCTGCCCGTCAGTCGGCAGGAAAGCCGCGCCGACGACATCGCCGATGTCCATCAGCGGCCACAGATCCTGCGCCTCCTGCGGCGACAGAAGCTGCATGTCCAGCCCGAAGCTGTGCGCCGTGGTCGCCTGCCGCTTCACCTCGGTCCAGCGTTCCTCGTTGCAGGCCAGCCGCAGCCCGCCGTTCATCTTCCAGCCGGTCGCCTGCCCCGTCTCGGCCTCCAGCTTCTTGTAAAGGTCGATGGAATAGCCCAGCAACTGCGTCACATTCGCATTGCTGCGCGCCTGACCAACAAGGCCCGCCGCGTGGAAGGTGGTGCCCGATGTCAGCTTCTTGCGTTCCAGCAGCACGACCTCGACGCCCATCTTGGCCAGATGGTAGGCGGTCGAGCAGCCGACGATACCGCCGCCGACGATCACGACCTTTGAGGATGAAGGAAGGCTGGTCATCACAAAGTCCTCACAGGGATTGATAAGCGTGATAGGCCGCGCGGAAGGCGGCAAGGTTTTCGGCGGTATAGGCGCCGTAGTCGAAATCCAGCGCCGAGGTCAGTTCGCTGACCATGCTCCACAGCGTTTCGCGCAGGAGAGAGGCGCATTTCATCGCGGTATATTGCCGCCACAGCGCATCGCTGACCGGCTGACCGTGGTAAGCGGCCAGCAGTGCCAGTTCCTCGGCCCCGGTAAAGCCGTTGTTCGAGGCGATCCCGCCCAGATCGAACAGCGGGCTGCCGAGACCCGCATATTCCCAGTCGATCAGCCAGAACCGGCCATCGCCCTTCAGGATGTTGCCCGGCAGCAGGTCGTTATGGCCCAGCACCGTAGGGGTGGGGCCGATGGCGGCCTCCAGCGCCGCCGCCTGATCCATCAGGCCGGGCAGGAGCGCGATATGGGCCGAGTCGTTGGCAGACAGCCGCCGGGCATAATCGCGCAGGATATGGAACACCCAGAACGACAGGACAGGGCCATCCAGCCGGGCAAAGACATCGTGATGCACCCGGCGCAGCAGATCGGCCAGCGCGGGGATCGTGGCGGGATCGGCGCAGTCCTCGGGTGTCAGCGGCCGGGCATCGACGAAATCCACCACCATCACCCCCGGCGCGGCATGGCGCACGGCGGGGCCGATGCCCGCCGCCTCGGCCGCGCGCGACACCGCCAGTTCGTTCCAGCGCAGGATGCCATGTTCGGGGATGTCGACGCCGAAGCGCACGACGAAGCGCGCGCCGCCATCCTCGACCAGCAGGTTGAGGTTGGTCTTGCCCCCCTCCAGCGGCGCCACCCGTGTCGGCGCGGTGAAACAGGGCAGCGCCGCCGCACGGTCCTGCAACTGTTGCAGCGTCTCAGGCATGGTCCTCCCCCCTCTTGCGGTTCACTGCGGCGGTGATGATCCGGTCGCTCATGATGGCAAGGAAGGCCACCGCCAGACCGGCCACCACACCCTTGCCGACATTGGCCTTGGTCAGCGCGATATAGACCTCCTGCCCGAGGTCGCGAGTGCCGACCAGCGCGGTGATGACCAGCATCGACAGCGCCAGCATGATGGTCTGGTTCAGGCCCAGCAGGATTGAGGGCATGGCCAGCGGCACCTTCACTTTCCACAAAAGCTGCCGTGGCGTGCAGCCAGAAACCAGCCCCGCCTCGACAAGCTGGCTGTCGATGCTGCGAATGCCATGGGCGGCATAACGCACGGCGGGCACCACGGCATAAAGCACAACCGCAATCATGGCCGAGAAATCGCCAACCCGGAACAGCATCACCACCGGGATCAGATAAACGAAGGTCGGCAGGGTCTGAAGCGTGTCGATGACCAGCGTGAGCACGGCATTGGCCCGCGCGTTCTGTCCGGCCCAGACGCCCAGCGGCACGCCGATCAGCATGGCGATGACGACAGAGACACCGCAAAGGTAAAGCGTGATCATCGCCTCGGGCCAAAGCCCGCTCGCCGCGATGAAACTGGCCATGGCAAGGCCCATGGCGCCCAGCCGCCAGCCCCCGATCTTCGCAGGAATCGCAAATGCCAGCGCCAGCCCCCAAGGCCACGGGATACCCAGCAAGAGTTGCTTCACCGGCACCAGAACCCAGGTCAGGGCAAAGACTTTCACCGCCTCGATCTGGTCATAGAGGTTGAGGTTGATCCATGAAATTACCCCCTGCCAGAAGCTGCCGGTGCTGAGCTGCCAGCTTTCGGGAAAGCTGTTCAGCGCGGGCAGCAGCACGCCCAGCGGGTAGCTGACCAGCAGCACCACTAGCAAGGCAAGGCTGCGCGGGTGGCGGGCCATCCACCCCCCTTGTGCCTGCACCACCGGGCCACGGCGCGCGATGGCCTGGCTCAGCCTGTCCAGCGCCACGGCAAGGATGACGATGCCGAACCCGGCCTCGACCCCCGCGCCCACGTCCAGCTTGCGCAGCGCGGTCAGCACCTGAAAGCCCAAGCCCCCCGCCCCGATCATCGAGGCGATGATGACCATGTTCAGCGTCAGCATGATCACCTGATTGACACCGACCATCAGCAGGCCCCGCGCCGCAGGCAGCCGCACCTTCCACAGGTTCTGGCGCGGAGTGCAGCCCGACATGCGCCCAGCCTCGACAATTTCTTCCGGCACACCGCGCAGGCCCAGGGTGGTGATCCGCACCATGGGTGGCATCGCGTAGATGATCGTCGCCACAAGTGCCGACATGGCGCCAAAGCCGAACAGGAACAGGATGGGCACCAGATAGGCAAAGACCGGCACGGTCTGCATCAGATCCAGCAGCGGGCGCAGGCCTGTGTCGACCCAGCGGAAGCGGAAGGCCGCGATACCCAGCAGGATGCCCAGCCCGACGCCCAGCGGCACCGCGATGGCGACCGAGGCCAGCGTGACCATGGCGCTTTCCCACAGCCCGAACAGCAGAAGATACAGGAAGCTCGCCACGACCAGCGCCGCCAGCCGGAAGCCGCCAGCCCGATGCGCCAGAAGGCCGAAGCCCAGCACGACGACCAGCCAGCTGACATGCGGCAGCACCGGCACCGCCTGCTGACCCTGCCCGATCTGGAACCCGTCGATCAGGAAATCGCGCAGCACGAAATAGGGCGCCTCAACCAGCGCCGACAGCAGCCGCGTCAGATCGCGGAACCGCAGGGGGCCAAGGGCCGCATCCTCGACCAGCCATTTCATCGCAGCCGAAATCGCGCGGTCAGCGTGCAACTCCCAGCCTTTGGGGAATTTGGTCAGCCATTTCCAGCCCGTCGCCGCCCCGATCTGTTTTGACGCCAGCGACAGCCCCAGAGTCACCAGCGCAAGCCCGCCCCAGAACAGAAGATCGACCGGGCGCCAGCGCCTCATCGCGCGACCTCGCGGCCGATCAGGATGTCGATGACGGCGCGGCCGTCGATCTGGCCGATCGGCGCGCCATCCGCGGCCAGCACGCGGAACGGCAGGCCCGCCGCCTCGATCCGGTCGGCGGCCTCAGCCACGCGCAGGGACGCGGGCAGATCACCGGCAAACGGCCCCGGCCCCAGCGGTTTCGCCGCCGTGCCCAGCCGCACCACCTTGGCGCGCGGAATGTGCTGGGTGAATTCGGCGACGTAATCGTCGGCGGGATTCAGCACCAGTTCCTCGGGCGTGGCAGTCTGCACGATGGCGCCATCGCGCATCACCGCGATGCGGTCGGCCAGACGGATCGCCTCGTCAAAATCATGGGTGATGAAGACGATGGTCTTGTGCAGCCGCGCCTGAAGACGCAGCAATTCATCCTGCATCTCGCGCCGGATCAGCGGGTCCAGCGCCGAGAAGGGTTCATCCAGAAACCACAGGTCAGGTTCAACGATCAGGGAACGCGCGATACCGACACGCTGCTGCTGCCCGCCCGAAAGCTCGTGCGGATAGCGGTTTTCGCGCCCTTGCAACCCGACCAGTTCCATCACCTGCATGGCGCGGTCGAGCCGGGTCTTGCGGTCGATACCCTGCACCTCCAGCGGGAAGGCTGCGTTTTCCAGTGCGGTCAGATGCGGCAACAACGCGAAATGCTGAAACACCATCCCCATCTTGTGCCGCCGCAACGCAATCAGCTCCGGCCCTGACATGCCCAGCAGGTCGCGCCCTTCGAACCGGATCTCCCCGGCGGTCGGCTCGATCAACCGGGCGAGACAGCGCACCAGCGTCGATTTGCCCGATCCCGACAGGCCCATGATGACGAAGATCTCGCCCTTGCGGATCGTCACATCGGCGGCGCGCACCGCGCTGACGATATTGGCACGGCGCAGCGCCTCGGGCGTGGGCGGGCCGCCATGGTTTTGCAGAAAGCTGTCGGCACTGGCGCCATAAAGCTTCCAGACATTGCGGCATTCAAGGATGATCGGCTGTTCCATGGCGGTCCGGTCCGGGCAGTGAGGAAGGACGGGGGGCGGACGCCCCCCGACGGGCCGTTACTTCAGCCAGCCTTGCCAGACGGATTCATTGGCGCCCATCCATTCGGCCACCACTGCCGGGATCTCGGCGCCATCTACATCGACCTTGTAGATCATCTCACCCATCTCCGGGTTTTCAACGTGGAACGCCCGGATGATCCTGGCCGCGCCCGGCCACTTACCCTCCAGCCCCGCCCAGCCAGCTTTCCAGATCGGGCCGGTCGGCTTGCCGCAGTCATAGGCCGCATCGGGGTTCTCGCCCCAGGCGGGATCGGTGTAGCAGGCCGGTTCATAGGGCGGAAATTCGACGTATTTACCCTCGTATTTCTCGGGCGCCCAATGCGGGGAATAGAGCCAGAGCACGATGGGCGCCTTGCGTTCATAGGCCGATTGCAGTTCGGCAAACAGCGCGGCGTCGGTGCCCGCGTGGACCACCTCGAAATCCATGTCCAGCGCCTCGACCCGTTCCTCGTCGAAGCCGCCCCAGGTCACCGGGCCACCCAGATAGCGCCCCTTCGGGGCTGTCTCGGCGGTCGAGAATGCCTCAGCGCAATCGCGCAGCGCCTTCCAGTCGGGCAGACCGGGGCAGGTTTCCTCCATATAGGCCGGATACCACCATTCCTCTTTCGCCTTCATCCCGGTCTCGCCGAAATTCACCACCCCGCCCGAGGCGACGGCCTCGTCCAGTGCCTCTTGCCCGGTGGTTGCCCAGATCTCCATCGCCAGATCCAGATCGCCGGTCTTCAGCCCCGCAAACTGCGCCAGATAGTCGGCCTGCACATATTCGACATTGTACCCCGCCTTCTTCAGCACCTCGCCCATCAGCGTTGCGCTGATGATCTGGCCAGACCAGTCATGCGTGGTGATCTTGATCGGGTCGTTGCTTTCCACCTCGGCCGAGGCCGCACCCGCAGCGAGCGCGGCCGACAATGCGAGTGCGACAGGCGTGAACGTCTTTTTCATTTCGGACTCCCTGTGTTTTTCGATTGTATTGGCACCCGCTGAATCAGGCGCTGAAGAAACGGTAACAGCAACTCAACACATGGCAACATAATTTCAACATATACGCTCACCATTCTGCCATTCATGTGGATTTATGTGCGCTCGATGGCTAATCTTTCGTCAGAGCCCCGCATCGGATGCCCGGAATGAGCGATCTTGACCCCACTTCGAACCACCGTCAGGCCGAGATCCTGCATGCCCTGCGCCGGGCAGGCGGTGCCGCGCGGGTGCAAAGCCTTGCGCATGAGCTTGACGTTTCGGACGAAACCATCCGCCGCAACCTGCGCAGGCTGGCCAAGGGCGGCCTGGTGGAAAAGCTGCATGGCGGCGCGCGGCTGGTCGAACATGCGGTGGAGGCCGATCTGCAAACCCGGCTGATGGAACAGGCCGAACCCAAGCGCCGCATCGCGGGCGTAGTGGCGGGCATGGTGCCGGACGGCAGCTCGATGTTTCTGGATGTCGGCTCCACCACCAGTTTCATCGCCGATGCGCTGCATGCCCATCGCGGGCTGACCATCGTCACGAATTCCGTCGCGGTGGCCTACAAGCTGGCCACGCGCAACGGCAACCGGGTGTTCTTTGCGGGGGGAGAGCTGCGCGCCAATGATGGCGGCGCCTTCGGCCCCGAGGCGCTGGGGTTTCTGGAATATTTCATGCTGGATCTGGCGATCCTCTCCACCTCGGGCATCTGCCCGGAGCGAGGGTTCCTGTTCTCCGATCTGTCAGAGGCGCGGCTGACCCGCACCATGATGCGGCGCGCGACCCGTTGCATCGTCGCCGCCGACATGCGCAAGTTCCATCGTATTGCCCCCGTCTCGCTGGGCGACCCGACCGAGATCGACCTGCTGGTCTGCGATGCGGCCCCGCCCGGCGACATCGCCGCCGCCGCCGCAGACTGGGGCGTCTCGATCTGTGTCGCCGCCGACATGCCTGCTGAAGGAAAGTGACCATGACCCAGACCCTGCTGGCACAGGCCATCGCCATTGCCGAACGCGCCAGTACCATTCCGATGGCGCATTTCCGCAAGCCCCTGGAACTGGTGGCGAAAGAAGATGACAGCCCCGTCACCATTGCCGACCGGGGGACAGAACGGTTCATCCGCAACGCACTGGCCGAAGCCTTTCCGCAGGACGGCATCTTCGGCGAGGAATATGGCGTGACCGAAGGCCAAAGCGATGCGACGTGGATCATCGACCCGATCGACGGCACACGGTCCTTCATCACCGGCCATCCGCTGTTCGGCATGTTGCTGGGGCGGCTGGTGGCGGGCGTGCCGCAAATCGGCGTGGTGCGGATGCCGGCGCTGAACGAAACCTTCGCGGGCGCGCGCGGCCATGGTGCCACGCTGAACGGCGCCCCCATCGCGGTGCGGCAGACCCGCGATCTGGCGCAGGCCATGGTCTATATCAACGAGGCCGAGAAGATCGAGGCCGCCGATCCCGCCCGTTTCGCCCGGCTCTGCCGCGTCGGCCATACCCGCCGCAT
>NZ_LJSC01000054.1:156008-177122 GCF_001303875.1 Gemmobacter sp. LW-1
GCGGGGCAGATCGACGTCGTGGTCGATTGCGGCTTGCAGCCCTATGACTATCTGCCGTTGATCGCGCTGGTCGAAGCGGCGGGCGGGCTGATCTGCGACTGGCAGGGCAAGCCGCTGACGCTTGAGTCCGACGGCCGCGTCATCACCGCCGCGACGCCGGAACTGCGCGACGCGATGATCGCGCTGCTGGCCGCCTAAAGCGCCGCGACGAGTTCGCGCACCCGGTCGGCATTGTCGCGGGCCGGGCGGCCATCGGCGTTCAACAGGTTGTTTTCAAAGCCGATCCGCGCCTTGCCGCCCTGTGCGATGGCCGCCAGCAGACAGGCGGTTTCCGCCGGGCCGAAGGCGCAGACCGCCCAATCGGCTTGCAACCCCGCCGCCCGCTGCCGCGCCAGCGGCGCCGTCAGATCGGCAGGGTCCGAGACCTGGCCCGCCGTGTAGCGCCCCAGAACATGCAGCAGTTGCAACCCGCCCGCCGGCACCACGCCCGCAGTTTGCAGGGCGGCCAGTCTGTCCACATCGGCGGCATCATAAAGGATATGCTGCACCGCGATCCCCGCGCCCGCGCAATCGTGGAAGAAGGCGCGGGTCAGGCCTTCGTCGGGTTCGGTGGTGATCTCGCGCAGCGCGACCGACACCATGGGCGGGCGCAGCGCCATGACCAGCGCGCGTTGTTCGGCGGCCGTGTAGCGCCCCACCGCCTCGGTGGTGATCTGCACCGCCATGCCCGGAACGGCGCGGGCAAGCTCGGCCAGCAGTTCCGCGTAAAGCCCCGCGTCGAGCACATGCGCGCCCTGCGCATCGCGGACATGGGCATGAATGGCCCCGGCCCCGGCGGCATGGCACTCCACCGCGCAGGCCACGATTTCGGCAATCGTCACCGGCAGCGCCGGATGGTCCGCCTTGCCCAGCCGCGCGCCGGTGGGCGCCACCATGATGCGCGGCAGGGTCATGCCGCCAGCGCGCCCCGGATCGCGCCGGAAAGTTTGCTTACCAATTCGTCGATCTGTGCATCCTCGATGATGAAGGGCGGCGCGAGAAGAATATGGTCGCCGCGCTGGCCGTCGATGGTGCCCCCCATCGGATAGCAGATCAGCCCGGCCTCAAAGGCCAGCGCCTTCACCCTGGCATGCAGTTTCAGCGCCGGGTCGAAAGGGGCTTTCGTCTCCCGATCCGCGACCAGTTCAACGCCGCGGAACAGCCCCCGCCCCCGGATGTCGCCGATATGGGGGTGCTGGCCCTGCTCTGCCTCCAGCGCGGC
Source organism: Gemmobacter sp. LW-1 (assembly GCF_001303875.1). Classification (NCBI taxonomy): domain Bacteria; kingdom Pseudomonadati; phylum Pseudomonadota; class Alphaproteobacteria; order Rhodobacterales; family Paracoccaceae; genus Gemmobacter; species Gemmobacter sp. LW-1. Next base: position 157,270 of record NZ_LJSC01000054.1, read on the forward strand.
TTGCAGCCTGGCGCCCTGTTCGCGCACCCGCGCCAGCAGCCCGCGCGCGACAATCGCCTCCAGCACCGCATTGGCCGCCGCCGCCGCCATCGGATGCCCCATATAGGTGTGCCCGTGCTGGAAAAAGCCCGAGCCCGCCGCGACGGCGTCATAGATCCGGCCCGAGGTCAGCAGCGCCCCGATGGGCTGATAACCCGCCCCCAGCCCCTTGGCGATGGTGATGAGGTCGGGCGCCACGCCATCTTCCTCACAGGCGAACAGGTGGCCGGTGCGGCCCATGCCGCACATCACCTCGTCCAGGATCAGCAGGATGCCATGCTGATCGCAAATCTCGCGGATGCGGCGGAAATAGCCGGGCACAGCAGGCACCGCCCCGGCAGTTGCGCCGACCACCGGCTCGGCGATGAAGGCCATCACCGTTTCGGGGCCAAGGCGGTTGATTTCGGCCTCCAGCTCGTCCGCGACGCGCAGGCCATAGGCCTCGACCGTTTCACCCGGCGCGCGGTCGCGGTATTCGTAGCAGGGCGCGATATGGCTGGTTTCCACCAGCAGCGGTGCGAATTGCGCGCGCCGCCAGGCATTCCCCCCCGCCGCCAGCGCACCCAGGGTATTGCCGTGGTAGCTTTGCCGCCGCGCAATGACGCGGTGGCGCTGCGGCTGGCCGATTTCCATGAAATACTGTCGCGCGAGTTTCAGCGCCGCCTCCACCGCCTCCGACCCGCCCGAGACCAGATAGACCCGGTCGATCCCCGGCGGCGCATGGGCGATCAGCCGGTCGGCCAGCGCCTCGGCCGGTTCGGAGGTGAAGAAGCCGGTATGGGCGAAGGCGAGCCGATCCAGCTGGTCATGCAGTGCCGCCCGCACCCCCGCATCGGAATGGCCAAGGCAGGACACAGCCGCGCCACCCGACCCGTCGAAATAGCGTTTGCCCGCCGCGTCGATCAGATAGCACCCCTCGCCCCGCACGGCGACGGGCAAGGCCCCTTTCGTTGACCGCCCGAACAGATGATCCGGCATGATCCGCACCCTTTCCCGCTGATCCGCCGCTTGCGGATCAGCGGGAGTATCAAGCTACCGCCCTGTGAAAGCCAGTCCGAAACAGCAGGCCACCGTGCCTGTTCAGCCGCAACCATTCCCGCAAGGGTTGACAGACCCTTGGAAAGCTGCCCTTACGGAAAGGACCGAATCGGAGTTAAATTTTTTCCCAGACAAAAATTCGTGTTGCAATGTCGCAGCAATTCGGATGAACTTCCTCTGGGGCAAGATTCTGCGATCAAGGATGACAATGGCAAGGAAACCCGCAGGCGCGCCCGTCGCTCTGGGACAACGGATACGCAAGCGCAGGCAGATGATGTCGATGACCTTGCAGGAGTTGAGCAATGCCTGTGGTGTATCGGTGAGCTATCTCAGCCAGGTCGAACGCGACAATGCGACCCCGACACTGGGAACGCTGGCGGAAATCGCGGCGGCGCTGGATGTGGGAATCGAACATTTCATCGCCACCCCCCGCCAGTCCGACAGCGTCACCCGCGCCTCCGAGCGCCAGCAATTCGCGGTTTCCGGCACTTCGGTCATCTATGAACGGATCGGGGCCGAGTTTCCGGGCCATGAACTGACCTCCTTCGTCCTGAACGTGCCCGCAGGCTATGCCTCCGAAACCATCCAGCACGCGGGCGAAGAGCTGATCTTCGTTCTGGACGGCGAAATTCTTCAGGTGGTGGACGGACAGCAATTCCTGCTGCGCCCAGGCGACAGCATCCATTACCTTGGCCAGCACCCGCATTCCTGGTCCAACCCCGGCGACCGCATGGCGCGTCTGCTGTGGACCGGCAAGATGCTGCACGGCGCCACGCCGTCAGCCCATATCCCGCACGAGATTTCATCATCCCCCGTGCCGGACGAAACCCGACTCGACGCGCCGGAAGGCGCGCCCGACGCAACCGCCAAATAGCTGGCGGACGACTTCAAACCTCAAGGGAGTATAAACGTGAAGCGATTTCTCGTATTTGCCTCGGCGCTGGCCATGAGCGCTGCCATGGCGGAAGCCAAGACCTTCGTCTATTGCTCGGAAGCGTCGCCCGAAGGGTTCGACCCCGCGCCCTATACCGCCGGCGGCACCTTCGACGCCTCGGCCCACCCGGTCTACAACCGCCTGACCGAGTTCAAGAAAGGCACGACCGAGGTTATCCCCGGCCTCGCCGAAAGCTGGGATGTGTCGGAAGACGGCACCGAATACACCTTCCACCTGCGCAAAGGCGTGAAGTGGCACTCGAACGAAAAGTTCACCCCGTCGCGCGACTTCAACGCCGATGACGTGGTCTTCTCGTATGCGCGTCAGGGCGATGCCAGCAATCCGTGGCACCAGTACATCTCGGGCATCACCTACGAATACTACACTTCGATGGACATGCCGAACCTGATCAAGTCGGTCGAGAAGATCGACGATTACACGGTCAAGTTCACGCTGAACCAGCCGGAAGCGCCGTTCCTCGCCAATATCGCCATGCCCTTCGCCTCGATCGTGTCGAAGGAATATGCCGATACGCTGGACGCCGCGGGCACCAAGGAAGACCTGAACAACCTGCCGATCGGCACCGGCCCGTTCAAGTTCGTCGCCTATCAGAAAGATGCCGTGATCCGCTACGCCAAGAACCCCGACTACTGGGGCGAGGCGCCGATCATCGACGATCTGGTCTTTGCGATCACCCCCGATGCAGCGGTGCGTCTGCAAAAGCTGAAGGCCGGTGAATGCCACCTGATGCCTTATCCGGCCCCGGCCGATATCGAGGCGATCAAGGCCGACCCGAACCTGAAGCTGGACGAACAGGCCGGTCTGAACGTGGGTTATCTGGCCTACAACACGACCATGGCGCCCTTTGACAATCCGAAGGTCCGCAAGGCGCTGAACATGGCCATCAACAAGCAGGCCATTGTTGACGCGGTGTTCCAGGGCGCGGCCGAACCCGCCAAGAACCCGATCCCGCCGACCATGTGGTCGTACAACGACTCGATCAAGGACGATCCCTACGACCCGGAAGCCGCCAAGGCCATGCTGGCCGAGGCCGGTGTCACCGACCTGTCCATGAAGATCTGGGCGATGCCGGTGCAGCGTCCCTACATGCCGAACGCCCGCCGCACGGCAGAGCTGATGCAGGAAGACCTGTCGAAGGTCGGCGTCAAGGCCGAGATCGTGTCCTACGAATGGGGCGAGTATCTGGCCAAGTCGATGGAACCCGGCCGCGACGGCGCCGTGATCCTGGGCTGGACCGGCGACAACGGCGACCCGGACAACTTCCTGTCGGTGCTGCTGTCCTGCGATTCCGCCGGTGAAGGCGGCGCGAACCGTGCCTTCTGGTGCAACGAGGACTTCTCGAAACTGCTGAAGGACGCCAAGGTTACCGCCGACCCGGCCGAGCGCACCAAGCTTTATGAAGAGGCTCAGGTCATCTTCAAGGAGCAGGCGCCCTGGTTCACCATCGCGCACTCGACCCAGTATGTGCCGATGTCGAACAAGGTCTCCGGCTTCGTGATGAGCCCGCTGGGCGACTTCACCTTCGAAACCGTGGACATCGCCGAATAATCGGGCCGCATCTAACGGAAACCGGACGCGCGGGGACATGGTTCCCCGCGCGTTCTACAAGGAAAACGGTGCATGGTCCGGTTCATCCTCTCAAAGCTTCTGTATCTGGTCCCGACCTTCCTCGGGATCACCGTCATTGCCTTCAGCTTCGTGCGCATCCTGCCCGGCGACCCCGTGCTGCTGATGGCGGGCGAACGCGGCGTCAGCCCTGAACGGCACGCCGAACTGACGGCGCAGCTGGGTTACGACAAACCCGTGGTGATGCAGTATTTCGACTTCCTCGGCCGTCTGCTGCAAGGTGATTTCGGCAATTCGCTGGTCACCAAGAAGCCGGTGCTGACCGAATTCCTGACCCTGTTCCCTGCAACGGTTGAGCTGGGTCTGTGCGCCATCATCATCGCCACGCTGATCGGTGTGCCGGTGGGTGTGCTGGCCGCCATCAAACGGGGAAGCTGGTTCGACCAGATTTCCATGACCGCCGCACTGGTGGGCTTTTCCATGCCGATCTTCTGGTGGGGCCTGCTCCTGATCATCCTGTTTTCCGGTATTCTGGGCTGGACCCCGGTGTCGGGCCGCATCAGCCTGCTGTATTTCTTCCCCAATGTGACGGGCTTCATGCTGATTGACAGCCTGATGTCGGGGCAAAAGGGCGCCTTCACCTCGGCGCTGAGCCACCTGATCCTGCCCTCGGTCGTGCTGGCGACGATCCCGCTGGCGGTGATCGCCCGGCAGACCCGCTCCGCCATGCTGGAGGTGATGGGCGAGGATTATGTGCGCACCGCCCGCGCCAAGGGGATGCCCACCTACCGCGTGATCGGCGTGCATGCGCTGCGCAATGCCATGATCCCGGTGATCACCACCATCGGCCTGCAAATCGGCGTGCTGATGGCGGGCGCCATCCTAACCGAGACCATCTTTTCCTGGCCCGGCATCGGCAAGTGGATGATCGATTCCATCTCGCGCCGTGACTATCCGGTGGTGCAATCCGGCCTCCTGCTGATTGCCGCGCTGGTCATGGTCGTGAACCTGCTGGTCGATCTTACCTATGGCCTCATCAACCCGAGGATCCGCGTCAAATGACCGATACGTCCCAAACCAACGCCCCGGTCAAGCTTTCGGACGCCGCAATCCGCCGCCGGATGATCGCCGAGTTCTGGTTCTACTTCAGCCAGAACCGCGGCGCAGTCGTGGGCCTCGCCGTCTTCATCCTGCTGGTGCTGATCGCGGTATTCGCCTCTGTGCTGGCACCGCATGACCCGACCACGCAATACCGTGAGGCGCTGCTGGTCCCGCCGGTCTGGCAGGACGGTGGCAGCGCCAGCTACCTGCTGGGCACCGATGCCGTTGGCCGGGACATCCTGTCCCGCCTGATCTTCGGCGCGCAGTATTCGCTGTTCATCGGCATCGTCGTCGTGTCCATCGCGCTGGTGGGCGGCATCGTCATCGGCCTTCTGGCCGGGTTCTTCGGCGGCTGGGTGGACAGCGTCATCATGCGGGTGATGGATGTCATTCTTGCCTTCCCGTCGCTGCTGCTGGCGCTGGTGCTGGTGGCCGTGCTGGGGCCGGGGCTGACCAATGCGATGATCGCCATTGCCATCGTCTATCAGCCGCATTTCGCCCGCCTGACCCGCGCCGCCGTCATGTCCGAGATGAAGCGCGAATATGTCACCGCCGCCCGCGTGGCGGGGGCCGGCAATATCCGGCTGATGTTCAAGACCATCCTGCCGAACTGCCTTGCACCGCTGATCGTGCAGGCCACGCTGTCCTTCTCGTCCGCCGTGCTCGATTCCGCCGCCCTGGGCTTCCTTGGCATGGGGGCGCAGCCGCCCGCGCCGGAATGGGGCACCATGCTGGCCGAAGCGCGCGAATTCATCCTGCGCGCCTGGTGGGTCGTGACCTTCCCCGGCCTCGCCATCCTGATTTCGGTGCTGGCGATCAACCTGATGGGCGACGGTCTGCGCGACGCACTCGACCCCAAGCTGAAGCGGAGCTGACATCATGGCGCTTCTGAACATCCGTAACCTGACCGTCAAATTCGCCACCGCCACCGGCAGCTTTACCGCCGTGGACGGCATCGACGTCCGCGTCGACCGGGGCGAGGTTCTGGCCATCGTGGGCGAAAGCGGGTCCGGCAAATCGGTGTCGATGCTGGCGGTAATGGGGCTTCTGCCCGATACCGCCACCATTACCGCCGATGAAATGACCTATGACGGCCGCGACATCCTGAAGATGAGCGGGTCCGAACGCCGCCGCCTGATCGGCCGCGAGATCACGATGATCTTTCAGGAACCCATCGCCTCACTCAACCCCTCGTTCACCGTGGGCTTCCAGATCGAGGAGGTGCTGCGCCTGAACCTCGGGCTGTCGAAACGCGACGCCCATGCCAAGGCGCTGGACCTGTTCCGCGCCGTGGGCATCCCCGAGCCCGAGGTGAAGATCAACGCCTATCCGCACCAGATGTCGGGCGGGCAGTGCCAGCGTGTGATGATCGCCATCGCCATCGCCTCGAACCCGCGTCTGCTGATTGCGGATGAACCGACCACCGCGCTGGATGTGACGATCCAGAAACAGATCCTCGACCTGCTGATGAAGCTGCAGGAGGATTACGGCATGGCGCTCATCCTCATCACGCATGACATGGGCGTGGTGGCCGAAACCGCTGACCGTGTGGTGGTGCAATACAAAGGCAAGAAGATGGAAGAGGCGGATGTGCTGTCGCTGTTCGAGGCGCCGCAGCACCCCTATACCCGCGCGCTTCTGGCCGCCCTGCCGGAACATGCGACCGGCGACCGCCTGCCCACCGTTTCCGATTTCTTCCAGCAGGAGGGCGTGTGATGACTGCAACCCCCGTCGTTGAAGGCCGCGCCATCGTTCAGGACTACCACATTCCGGGCAGCATGTTTTCCGGCGCCAAGGTGGTTCGGGCACTGAAGGGCATCGACTTTGCCGTACAGAAGGGCAAGACGCTGGCCATCGTGGGCGAAAGCGGATCGGGCAAATCGACGCTGGCCCGCGTGATCGCGCTGATCGACGCGCCGTCCGGCGGCGAGTTGCGGATTGACGGCCAGCCCGTCGACATCCGCCGTCAGCGCCCCGGCCCCGCCATGCGCTCCAAGGTGCAGATGGTGTTCCAGAACCCTTATGGCAGCCTGAACCCGCGTCAGAAGATCGGCGACGTGCTGATGGAACCGCTGGTCATCAACACCGATGTTCCTGCCTCGGAACGGCGCGAACGGGCTGAGGCGATGCTGAAGAAGGTCGGGCTGCAACCCGAACACTTCAACCGCTATCCGCATATGTTTTCCGGCGGACAGCGGCAGCGGATCGCCATTGCCCGGGCGCTGATGCTGAACCCCTCGCTGCTGGTGCTGGACGAGCCCGTGTCAGCACTGGATCTGTCGGTGCAGGCGCAGGTGCTGAACCTTCTGGCCGATTTGCAGGACGAGTTCGATCTGACTTACGTTTTCGTCAGCCATGACCTGTCGGTGGTCCGCTATATCGCCGACGAGGTCATGGTGATCTCGAAGGGCGAGGCGGTGGAACAGGGTTCGCGGGAAGAGCTGTTTGCCGACCCGAAGCATCCCTATACCAAATCGCTGTTCGCTGCGACGCCGGTGACGGATGTCGAGGCGATACGCGCCCGCGTCGCCCGCCGCAAGGCCGCCCGGCAGGCCCAGCCCGCATGAGATGCCGCCGCCCCCGCATCGGGGGCGGCCCGATTGCCCGGTCCCGAAGGACAGTCCGATGACCGACTATGATACATTGCTGGCCGGGTTCCGCCCGGTCGATGTGCCCGCAATTCCCGCCGCCGAACTCTCGGGCCGTCTTGACACGCTGCGCCACGCCATGCGCGCGGGCGGGCTGGATGCGGTCTGGCTCGATGCCACATCGTCGCTGACCTATTACACCGGGCTGGCGCTTCATGCCTCGGAACGGCTGCATGGCGCGCTTGTGGGAGCAGATGGGTCGCTGACCTATGTGACGCCGAATTTTGAACGGCCCAAGCTGGAAACCATGATCCACATTCCCGGTGCAATTGCAGTCTGGGAAGAGGACGAAGACCCGTTCGCCCTGATCCCCGCCCGCGTCTCCGATCGCATCGGGCTGGACCCCGGAATGAGTTTTGGCTTTGCCAACCGGCTGATGGCGGCGAACCTGTCCGTCACCTCGGCCGGGCCGCTGATCGCGGCGCAACGGCGGATCAAGTCGGCCACCGAACTGGCCATCCTGCAAACTGCGATGGATGCCAGCCATGCGGTACAGAAGGCAGTACATACGGGCCTGCGCCCTGGTGTAACCACGGGCGAGGTGGCTGCTTTCGTGACCGCGGCGCATCAGGCGCTGGGGCTGCGCCATGTCTTTGTCGCCGTGCAGTTTGGCGAGGCGACGGCCTATCCCCACGGCGTGCCCTACGAGCAAAGCCTGAAGGACGGTGACATGGTGCTGGTTGACCTTGGCGGCAACCTGCACGGCTATCATTCCGATATCACGCGCAGCTATGTCTTCGGCACGCCGACCGACCGGCAGCGCCATCTCTGGGACTGCGAGTATCGCGCACAGATGGCGGGATTTGCCGCCGCCCGCCCCGGTGTGGCCTGTGCCGATGTCGATGCCGCCGCGCGGGGCTCGCTCGTCGCCGATGGCTTCGGCCCCGGCTATGCCGTTCCGGGCCTGCCGCACCGCACCGGCCACGGGCTCGGACTGGACCTGCATGAAGAGCCATGGATCGTCGCAGGCGATACCACCCCGCTTGCCCCCGGCATGTGCTTTTCCATCGAGCCGATGCTTTGCGTCTATGGCGAATGCGGTGTCCGGCTGGAGGACATCGCCTATATGACCGAGGAGGGGCCGCGCTGGTTCTGTGCCCCCTCGGCCAGTCTGGACCGCCCGTTCGAGTGATGCTGCGGCGCCCCTTCGCGGGGCGCCTTTGCCTTACTGGGCGGCAACCTGCCCGATCACATAGCCGAACACCAGCGCCGGACCCAAGGTGATACCCGGCCCCGGATAAGCCCCCGACATGATCGAGTTGATGTCGTTTCCGCAGGCGAACAGACCGGGGATCGGCTGACCCTGCCGGTCTTTCACCCGGCCTTCTGCCGTCACATCCAGCCCCATCGAGGTGCCGATGTCACCGGGGAAGATCTCGATGGCATAGAACGGCGCTTCCAGCGGGCGCAGGCAGGGGTTCGGCTTGTTCTCGGCATCGCCCAGATAGCGCTGATAGCTCGTGGCCCCCTTGCCGAAGGCCGCATCCTCGCCCCTCACGGCACCGGCGTTGAAGGCCCGCACCGTCGTTTCCAGCGCTGCCGGGTCTATACCGCATTGCCGCGCCAGCCCATCCAGCGTGGCATCGCGCTTCAGATAGCCGCTGGCGATATGCTTGCCGATCCGCGCCGGGAAGGCATGGGCCGCCCCCAGACCATAGCGCCGCACCGCCCGGTGATCCGCCACCAGCCAGGCCGACCGCTGCCCCTCGGCCAGCAGTTTCGCAATCAGCCCCTGCACGAAATCGTGGTAGCTGGAGGCCTCGTTCACGAAACGCTGCCCGTCATGGCCCACGGCAATGATACCCGGTTTCGCACGGTCAAGAAACAGATGCGGGAAGGGCCGGACCGAGCCATCAGTATTGCGCAGCAGCGACACCGGGGTCCAGAAACCGCCATTGGCATTGGTGTCAACGAAGGCCGCACCGATGGCTTCGGCCGCCGCAATCGCGCCGCCGGTGCCGGTGCCAGGCGACATGGAATAATGCGGCAGACCGCGTTTCACATGGTCGAAGGTTTCCGCCCGCTTCGCCGGGTTCTGCGGATACCCCCCCGCCGCCAGCACCACACCGTGCCTGGCCGCGATGCGGCGCAAGCCCTTCGGCCCCTTGACCTCGGCCCCCGTCACGCGGCCTGTCTCATCACGGATCAGGCCAATCAGCTCGTGCCCGGTGCACAGCGGAATACCCAGCGCGAATACCGTTTCCGCCAGCCGCCCCGACACCGCAGCCCCCATCACCAGCCGGGTATTGCGGCCATGGGTCACCCGGTCGCGCAGATACCGCAGCACGGTTTTCGTGGCATAGGTCGCGGATTTGACCGAGCGCGCCATGCGCAGGAAGTGAAAGATGTCGGGCCGCCCCAGCGGCATGCCGCCAAGGATGGTGAAATCCGCGATCGGCGGGCGCATGCGGTAAAGATCGGCGCCCAGCTTGCGGCCATCATAATCATCGGCATCCAGCGACCGGCCGCCTTCCGTCGCGCCCTCGGCGTCGGAATGGTAATCCGGCGAATACGCCCGGTGCGCCAGCTTCAGCGCGGTCTTTTCATGGAAAAAGCCGATGGCCTCCGGCCCCTTGTCGAGAAAGGCATCGACCAGTTCGGCGTTGAACAGATTGCCTGTCTCGCCTTTAATATAGGTGCGCGCGGCCTCGCGACTGTCGGTCATCCCGGCAGCGGCGGCCAGCGGGTTGCCGGGCACCCAGATCGCGCCCCCCGAAACGGCGGTGGAGCCGCCGAACACATCGGATTTCTCGATGATGACCGGCGACAGGCCATGGTGACGGGCGGAAATGGCGGCGGCCATGCCCGCCGCGCCGGAGCCGACGATCAACAGATCGCAGCTTTCCGGCAGATCAGGCACCAGAGGTTTACGCATGGATCGCCTCTTCCCGCGGATAGCGGCCCATGGCCCAGCCGCCATCAACGGCAAGGATCTGCCCGGTGATGAACGACGCCTCGTCAGAGGCGAGGAAGCGCACGGCTCGGGCGACATCCTCCGGCGTGCCGACACGGCGCAGCGGGGCGCCGTCGATCATCTGATGCCGTCGCCAGGCTTCGGTGCGGATGCGTTCGGCGGTCAGCGGGGTTTCGATCAGACCGGGGGCGACCGCGTTGACGCGGATGCCGTTCGGCCCGAAATCGTTGGCCATCTGCCGCGTCAATCCGATCACCGCCGCTTTCGAGGCGGAATAGCCGCAGGAGCTTTGCGCGCCGATCTGCCCGAAGATCGAGGCGGTGTTGACGATGGCGCCGCCGCCATTGCGCATCATCCGCCCCACAGCCCAGCGCGACAGGCGGAACAGGCCCAGCACGTTGATATCGAAATACCGGGTGAAATCCGCATCGCTGGTTTCCAGCGCATGCGCGCCGCGCGCGACACCTGCATTGTTGATCAGGATGTCCGGCTGCCGCCCCTCTGCCGCCAGCGCGGCATCAAGCTGGTCGGGCAGGCCCGCGTCGGTCACATCCCCCTGCACGGCGGTCACGCCGGGACGGGTGGCGAGCGCCGTAATCCCGTCGGGTTCGCGGTCCACCGCCACGACATGCGCGCCTGCGGCCAGAAGCGCCTCGGCAATCGCAAGGCCGATGCCCTGCCCCGCGCCGGTTACAATGGCGGTGCGGCCGTTCAGGGTGCTTGGTTCCATGGTCATCTCAAGCCCCTCCTCAGAATGCCGCCGTGCCGCCGACGGACCGGCCACCATCGACGATCAGCACCTGCCCTGTCACATATTCGGCGCGCGGATCGGCGAAGAACGCGACCGCATGGGCGATATGTTCTGGCTGTCCAAGCCGCCCCGAGGGTTGCTGCACGCGCAGCCCCTCCAACCCCTCGGCGCGTTCCAGCAGCATGTCGGTGACGATGACACCGGGGGCGACCGCGTTCACCGTGATCTGCTTTTCCGCCAGTTCCAGCGCCAGTGCCTTGGTGAATCCCGCCACCCCCGCCTTGGAGGCCACATAATGCGCATAGTGCCGCGCCCCGAAGGCCGCGCGCGAGGCGAGGTTGATGATCCGCCCGCCTTCGGGCAACACGCGCGCCGCCTGCTGGCAGAGCGTGAACATGGCGACCAGATTGACCTCGTACATCTTGCGGAAGTCATCGGCTGTCAGCTTGTCGAAATCGCGGGTGTTGAAGATGCCCGCGTTGTTCACCAGCACTCTCAGGTTGGCCGCACCGCCGATCAGCACCTGTGTGGCGGCCGGATCGGTGATGTCCAGCACCTCGGCCCGCGCGGTATGGCCCTTCGCCTGCAACTGGCGCACGGTTTCCTGCGCACCTTCGGCGGCCCGGTCGGCCACGATGACGGCATAGCCGTCGTCGGCAAGACGATGGGCGATGGCCCGGCCAATGCCGGAGCCAGCGCCGGTCACGATGGCGGTGGATTGAGGTTCTGTGGTCATGGGGGTCACCAGAAGATTCGGACTGGCCATTGCGGCCCGGAGAAAGACCCCGCGCAGGCATCTGCGCGGGGCTGTCGTGTCAGTTCAGGCCAAAGCTGTTGGCATCGAGCCTAGCGTAGATCTGTTCGTTCACCAGCTTGGCGATGGCCTCGGTATCATTGCGGTCCACGCCTTCCAGGAGGCCCGACCATTTCGCGACCAGAGCCAGATATTCGTCGATGATCGGGGTCGGGTCGGCGATGCCGCGCGCCTCCATCGTGCGCTTGGCAAGGCCCGCCAGCATGCCATCCTGGAACTCTTTCAGCTTCGCAGCCATGTCGGGATTGGCGTCCTCGATCACGATGCCGCGTTCGGCCGAACCTTTCAGAGCGGAATCGACGCCCTGATGATAGGCGACCTGCGCACGGGCCAGCGCCATGCCGGTCAGATCAAGGATGGCGCGGCGGTCTTCCGGTGACAGCCCCGCCCAGAACTCCTTGTTCATCACATAGGTCGCGCCCAGCGACGACCCCTGCGGCAGCCGGTTCACATATTTGACGATCTCCCAGAACTTGTAGCCGAATTCGAGATTCGTCGGGTCCGACAGCGTGCAGTCCAGCGAGCCGCGTTCCAGCCCGGTATAGACATCGGTCATCGGCACGGCGACCGGGGTGGCGCCAAGGAAGGCGATCCATTCATTCTGCGCCGTGCCCGCGGTGCGGATCTTCAGCCCCTTGACCGAGGCCGGATCGCTGATCGGCTTCATGCAGAAGAAATTGTAGATCGGCGTCGAATAGCCACCCAGAAACACGGCATTGTGCTTGCCGTATTCCGCCACCATCTGCGGGTTCAGCACGCCGATTTCGGTCAGGGCGAAGGCCGCCGCATAATCGTCCTTCGCAAGGAAGGCGAGGTCATTGATCACGCCCGACAGCGGCAGTTCCGACGGCGTGTAAGAGGCGGCAACGATACCAAGCTGCGCCACGCCATCGCCGATGGCCTGAAGCGTGGTCGGCGCCGGAACCAGCGAACCCGAGGAATAGACCTCGAAATTCACCCGGTCACTGGTGGCCTTGGCGATTTCCTGCACGAAAGGGCCATAGGCGACGCCATTCAGGATATGCGAGGGCGCCATCCAGTTGGTCGCCTGATACATGTCGGCGGCAGCAGGCAGCACAAGAAAGGGCAGCGCCGCTGCCGCAAGAAGCGTTGATTTCATCTTGGGGGGTGTCCTGTCGGTTGTTGCCCCGGCCCTGTGGCGGGCCGGGGAAGGTTCAGTCAGGCGTCATTCCAGACCGAAGCTGTTTTCGTCGATCTTGTCGTAGAGATTGGCTTTCAGGATCGCGGCCACCGCATCTGCGTCGGTGCGGTCGACATCGGCCAGAAGGCCCGTCCATTTCGCCTCAAGCGCGGTATAGTCGTTCAGCACGTCGGTCGGATCGTCGATACCGCGTTCGGCCATCGCCTTGGCGGGCAGCTTGCTTGCCACCTGCGACTGGAAGGCGGCGAGCGTATCGCGCATTTCCTGGGTCGGTTCGGTCACTTTCAGCCCACGCTCCTTCGAGCCTTCCAGCGCCGCCTGCACGCCGACGTGGTAGGCCACCTGCGACCGCGCCAGCCCGGTGGCCATGGCATCAAGGATGATGCGGCGCTGTGCCGGTTCCAGCCCGACCCAGAAATCCTTGTTCATCACATAGGTCGCGCCGACCACCACGCCCATCGGCAGGGTGTTCACGGTCTTGGCGACCTCCCAGAACTTGTTGCCCTTGTCGAGGTTGGTCGGGTCCGACATGGTGCAGTCAATAGAGCCGCGCTCCAGCCCCGAATAGACATCGCCGATCGGCACCGAGACCGGCACGCCGCCCAGCGATTGAATCCATTCCGTCTGTGCCGTGCCCGCGACGCGCACCTTCTTGCCCGCCACATCGGCCGGGGTCACGATTTCCGACATGCAGATGAAGTTGTAGAAGGGCGTCGAATAGCCGCCAGCGAAGATACCACCATTCTTCGACCATTCGGCCTGCACCTTCTTGTTGGTCAGGCCGAGTTCGGTCCAGGCGAAGGCGGCGGCAAGGTCATCCTTGGCGACGAAGCCCATGTCGTTGATCGTGTTGTTCAGCGGCAGTTCCGAAGGCGTATAGCCCGGATAGACAATCCCGATCTGCGCCACGCCATCGGCCAGGCCCTGCATCGTGGTCGGCGCGGGTACCAGAGCGCCCGAGGAATAGACCTCGATCTCCATGGCGCCACCCGAGGCGGCGGCCACATCTTTGGCGAACTCCTGATACGGGAATTCGTTCAGGATATGGGCGGGCGCCATCCAGTTGGTCGCCTGATAGGTTTCGGCACTTGCCGCACCGGCCAGAAGCGGCAGAAGCGTTGCACCAAGCAGCAGTCGTTTCATTGGTATTCCTCCCTTTTTGGCGATGCCCGCCCTCCCGCGGCGCATCTGCCCCAGTTGCGCGCCAGGCGGGCGCTTAACGGCTCATCATTCCCGGCAGCCACAGTGCGATCTGCGGAAAGCCGATCAGCAGCGCCAGCACCAGCAGATCCACCGCGATGAACCAGCTCACCCCGGCGAAGATCTGGTTCAGCGACACCCGATCCCCCAGCGATGTCTTGATGACGAAAACATTCATGCCGACAGGCGGGCTGATCAGGCCAATGGTCATCAGCTTGATGACCAGAATGCCGAACCACGTCAGATCCACCCCGTGCTGGTGCAGCAGCGGCACCAGAACCGGCATGGTCAGCAGCATGATCGAGATTTCCTCCATGAAGGTGCCCATCAACACCAGCAGGACGCAGATCAGCAGAATGATCGTCAGCGTGTCATAGCCTTCGAAGAACCCCATCACCCAGTTCGGGATGGTGGCCAGCGCCACGAAACGGGCGAACAATGCGGCGCCCAGCACGATCATGAAGATGGCCGAGGTGCCCGCCGCCGTGTCGATGACCGACCGGACCAGCATCGGCCGGTTCAGCCGCCCACGCAGCGCTGCGATGACACAGGCGAGAAAAGCCCCCACAGCGCCGGATTCGGTTGCGGTGAAAGCGCCGGTGAAGATGCCGCCCATCACGATGGCCGTCACCACCGGCAGGGGCCAGGCATCGCGCAGCAGCGCCCATTTCTCGGCCCGTGTGCTTTGATCCACATAGCGAGGCGCAAGGCTCGGCTTCAGCATGCAGCGCAGCGTGATCATGGTGATGAAGGCCAGCGCCGTCAGGATACCCGGCAGCACACCTGCCATGAACAGCGTGTTGATCGAGGTATCGACCAGCAGACAATAGACAATCATCAGCACCGAGGGCGGGATCAGAGCCGCCAGCGTGCCCGAAGCCGCGACCGAGCCCGTGGCAAGGCCAGGGTCATATTTGCTGTGCAGCATCTCCGGCACCGCGATGCGCGAGAAGGCGGCAGAGGTCGCCACGCTGGACCCGCTCGCCGCGCCGAACAGCGCCGAGGCGAAAACGGTGGATGAGGCAAGCCCGCCCGGAATGCGCGCAAGGAAAATGCGCGCCGCCCCGAACAGCCCGCGCGTCAGCCCCGCCTCGACCGCGACGAAGCCCATGAACAGGAACATCGGGATAGCCGACAGGTTCCAGTCACCGATCAGGTTGAAGGGAATGGCCTTGGTGATGCCGACCGCAGGCTTGAAGCCCATCATAGCCCAGATGCCGAAGAAGGCGGTCGACCCCATGGCGACCCCGATGGGCACCCGAATGCCGATCAGCAGCATGATGGCGGCGATCCCGGCAAAACCGATTTCAAGACGTTCCATTGGCTTTCCTCAGAGATCTTGGACGGCAGGCGTGCCGGTGGTGCGGATCTGGCCGCGCGGGCCAAGGATCAGCCGCAGCAGGATGACCACCACCGCCAGCACAAAGCCGAAGGGCAGCAGGAATTTCGCGGGCCATGTGGTGATGCGCCAGATCCCGTCCACGGTTTCGCCGATGCGCCAGGCATGAGTGGCGACATCCCAGGAAAACCACGCAAGGATGCTGTAATAGACGGCCGATACCAGATCGGCGATCCAGCGCATCGCGCCCTGCACCCGGGCCGGCACCTTGTCGTAAACCACCTCGACCACGATCGAGCCGCCCGAGGCCTCGACCCAGGCGAGCGGCAGGAACACGCAGCCGATCATGTAATAGGCTGCCACCACCTCGGCCGTGCCGGGCAAGGGGGCGTTGAAGGCATATTTGCCGATCACGTCGATCATCACATGCAGCATCATCAGCACCACGGTCGCCCCGGCGGCCCAGCCCAGAAGATGCGTCAGCCTTTCGGCGATCTTAACCATCGTCCCCTCCCCTGCCGGATGCATCACTGCATCCGGTAGCCGCCGTTCACGTCGATCACCGCGCCGGTGATGTATCCGGCGTCCTCGCCCATCAGAAACGATACCGCCCCGGCCACATCGCCTGGCGAGCCGATCCGGTTCAGCGGGATATTGGCAGCCACCGTGCTGTCCTTTTCCGGCGGCAGCGACTGGCGCAGCATCGGCGCGTCAATCAGACCCGGCGCCACCGCATTGACAGTGATGCCCAGTGCCGCTGCCTCGCGGGCGCCCGCTTTCACCAGCGCCAGGACCGATCCTTTGGACGCGATATAGGCCGCGCTGGAACGATAGCCGCCCAGCTGCGCCGCGACCGAGGCGAAACCGATGAACCGCCCGCCGGTGGCGCCGCGACGCGTCGCTCCGCGCAGGTATTCCCGCAACAGCAGGAAGGTGCCGGTCGAGTTCACGCGCTGGGTCAGCTCCCATTCTTTCACCGAAATGTCGGTGATCGGCGGGCGGTCGCCATTCGCTGCGAACAGCAGGATTCCCGCCGCTGCAACCACATGTTCCACCGGCGCACCCGCAGCCTCGGCTGCGGCGAAGGCATCCGCCACCGCCGCTTCGTCGGAAACATCCAGCGCGATGGCGCGGTGCCCCTGCCCCGGCAGACCGGCCACGACGCGCGCCGCCGCCTCGGCCGACAGATCTGCTGCCAACACCCCGAAACCGTCCGCCGCCAGCCTGCGGCACACACTTTCCCCAATGCCGCCAGCCGCGCCGGTGACAAGTACGATTCTCGACATTGCCGAAGATCCTCCCCTTCGTTGCAAACGAAATGAACACATTTAATCGGTAATTGCAAAATGAATCTTCCGTAAATACAATTTTTGGATACATTAAGCGAAACAACCCAAGGGAGGGGTGGCTTGACCGAGGCACATACAAGCACGGAACTGGCCATCGAGAAGCTGCGCGAGGCGATCCTCAGCGGCGAGCTTCTGCCCGGTGACCGTCTGCATCAGGATCGCCTGGCTGAAATGCTGGGTATCTCGCGCACACCCCTGCGCGCAGCGCTGACGACGCTGGCCCAGACCGGGCTGGTGTCCTATGAAAGCAACCGCGGCTTCTATGTGCGGGAGTTCTCGATTGCCGAAGTCTCGGGCGCGTTCGAGGTGCGGGCCGAGCTTGAGGCGATGGCCTGCCGCCTTGCCGCCGCCAATATGACCGATGCCGCCCGCAAATATCTGGCGGATCTGGTGGCCGAAGGCGACCGACTTCTGGAACCCGGCGCGCTGCTGCCGGAAAACCTTGGCGCCTACCGCCGGATGAATGTCAATTTCCATACGGCGGTGATGGATCTGTCCGGCAATGCCTGGATACGGACCTTCGTGCAAAGCCTGCACAATGTACCCGCCGCATCGGACCGTGTGATCATGTGGCGGGACTTCCGCGTGATCGAACGGTCGCACGACGATCACCACCGCATTGCCCGCGCGCTGGCCAAGGGCCAGGGTGAACGTGCGGCGGCGATCATGCGCGAACATATCACCTTCGCGCTGGAGCATCTGGACCTGCAACTGAAGCTTTATCCGCAGGATTTCCTTCGCATGCCCAGCCCCGACAAACCCGCGAAGGGCCGCAAGGCCAGCCGCAGCAAAAGGAGTTCAGAATGACCATCCGCGTATTCCATTCCCCCGCCTCGCCCTATGTGCGCAAGGTGATGGTGGCCGCCGCCGAACGCGGGCTTGCGGACCAGATCGAAAAGCTGCCTTCGGCTGCCGGGCCGGTGAAACGTGATCCGGGCATCGTGCAGCACAATGCCTCGGGCAAGGTGCCCTGTGCGCTGCTGGCCGATGACACGCCGCTGTTCGACAGCCGGGTCATCACGCAATATGTCGACAGCCTGGGCGTTGCGGGTGATCCGCTTTACCCGCAGGATGCCCGCCGCTTTGCTGTGCTGACCGCCGAAGCGCTGGCCGAATCCGTGCTCGATGCCGCCCTGCTGCACCGTTATGAAAACGCGCTGCGCCCCGAAGAAAAGCGTTGGGAGGACTGGTCGCGCGGGCAGATGGACAAGATCGATTCGGGTCTGGACGATCTGGAAGGGCGCTGGTTCGCCGCGATCACCGACGGGTTCAATGCAGCTTCCATCGCCGCCGCCTGCGCGCTGGGGTATCTGGATTTCCGCTTTGCCAGCAAGGACTGGCGCAGCACCCGCCCGCGTCTGGCCGAATGGTTTGCCACGGTCAGCGCCCGCCCGTCGATGAAAGACAGCTTTCCCGCGGGCTGAGCCTTTTCCTGTCAGTCGAAGAACGGCGTCATCTGCGCCACCACGACCGAATTTTCCTCAAGCGCGCGCTGCATCAGCGCGCGTTCCTCGTCGGGGATCTCGTCGCCCGCCTCAATCCGTTCGTCCAGCGTGCCGTAGCCCGACACGTCCAGCGGTGCCAGGTCGGCCTGTTTGAGGATGGCGACCGTTTCCCGCACCGCCTCGGCCTCGTCCACGCCGCTGGCATAGATCATCAGCGCGGCGCCGGTCGCCTTGTCGGGCAGGCCGTCCCCCGATTTGCGGCCGACCTCGACCACCAGCGTATAAACCTGCTGCGGTCGCTTCACCTTGCCGTCATCGCTTGCCATGCCACCCTCCGCGCCTTGCCGTTCCGCGTCCACAGCTACGCCGGATCGCCGGGCCGGGCAAGCGCGCCAATCCTGACCAGCGCCGCCTCCAGCGGCAGCCAGTCATCCAGCCGCAGCCGTACCGGCAATGTCAGCACCTTCGGGCGGAAGGCGGCGGGCAGGCGCACAGCATCCTTTTCAGTCGTGACCAGCTGGGCGCCCAGCATCGCCGCGTCCCGCTCCAACCGCGCCAGCAGCGCGGGCGACAGCGGCTGGTGATCATCCAGCGGCACTTCGCGGGCGATGATCGCACCTTCGGCCCTGAGCGAGGCGAAGAATTTCGCAGGCTGGCCAATCCCGGCGAAGGCAAGCACCCGCTCCCCCTGCCAGCCCATGCCGGTGGGCAGAACCTCCAGCCGCCCGCGCAGATGCGGCACGGGGGCAGTGAAGCCCGCCGCGAACCGTGCCTGCGCCGATGCATCCCCGATGGACAGCAGAAAATCCGCCCGCGCCAGCCCCGCCGCCACGGGCTCACGCAGCGGGCCGGCGGGCAGACACAACCCGTTGCCAAAGCCCTGCGCCGCATCGACCACCACGATGGACAGATCTTTCTGCACCGAAGGGTTCTGAAATCCGTCATCCAGCAGGATGACGCGCGCCCCGGCGGCCTCGGCAGCTTTCACGCCGGCGGCACGGTCCTTCGCCACCCAGACCGGCGCGAAAGGGGCGATCAGCAGCGGTTCATCCCCCACCTCGGAGGCCAGATGCCGGGGCTGCACCTGCACCGGCCCGGCCAAGCGTCCGCCATGTCCGCGCGTCACAACATGAGCGCCTTCGGGCAGCCGCTCCAGCAGCGCGAGGGTCGTCGGCGTCTTGCCCGTACCACCCGCGTTCAGGTTGCCGATGCAGATAACCGGAACCGCCGCGCGATAACCGGCCCGCGCCACCCGGCGTGCCGTCGCGGCCGCGTAAAGCGCACCCAGAGGGCGCAACACCTGCGCGGCAAGACTCGGGGCGGGCTGGAACCAGAAATCAGGTGCGCGCATCGGCTACCCCTCCCCCAGCAATTGCCGCATGAGGGCCAGGGCCTGCGCCGTCGCCTCAGTCCCTTCGGATGATACGATCCATGCCGCACGCGCCAGCAACGCCGCCCGGTCGGGCGCCAGCAATTCTGCCACCGCCTCGGCCAGATCGGGCGCCGAAGCAACGGACCGCGCACCACGCGCC
>NZ_LJSC01000055.1:0-2500 GCF_001303875.1 Gemmobacter sp. LW-1
TTTGGTTGCGGGGGCAGGATTTGAACCTGCGGCCTTCAGGTTATGAGCCTGACGAGCTACCGGGCTGCTCCACCCCGCGTCCGGGTGTTTTTTGTATCGTTGATGGGGTCTTTTCTAGGTTTGGCGGTGACCTACTCTCCCACGTCTTGAGACGCAGTACCATTGGCGTGTTGGCCCTTAACGGCCGAGTTCGGGATGGGATCGGGTGTTTAGCCAGCGCTATGACCACCAAACCGAGGAAAGACCCGTTTATGAGGAACATCAGGCGCAGTAGCGCTTGTTCAGGTTTTGAGCTTTTGACCAGTCTTGCTGTTACTGGATCAAATCAAGCCTATCGAGCAATTAGTACCGGTCAGCTGAATGCATTGCTGCACTTACACCTCCGGCCTATCGACGTGGTGGTCTTCCACGGCTCTCAAGGGAGACCTTGTTTTGAAGGGGGCTTCCCGCTTAGATGCCTTCAGCGGTTATCCTGTCCGTTCATAGCTACCCAGCACTGCCGTTGGCACGACAACTGGTCCACCAGTGGAACGTTCACCCCGGTCCTCTCGTACTAGGGGCAACTCTTCTCAAGTCTCCTACACCCACGGCAGATAGGGACCGAACTGTCTCACGACGTTCTAAACCCAGCTCACGTACCTCTTTAAATGGCGAACAGCCATACCCTTGGGACCTGCTCCAGCCCCAGGATGAGATGAGCCGACATCGAGGTGCCAAACGATGCCGTCGATATGGACTCTTGGGCATCATCAGCCTGTTATCCCCAGAGTACCTTTTATCCGTTGAGCGATGGCCCTCCCACTTGGGACCACCGGATCACTATGGCCGACTTTCGTCTCTGCTCGACTTGTCAGTCTTGCAGTCAGGCTGGCTTCTGCCATTGCACTCAACGAGCGATTTCCGACCGCTCTGAGCCAACCTTCGCGCGCCTCCGTTACGATTTGGGAGGCGACCGCCCCAGTCAAACTCCCCACCATGCATGGTCCCGGACCCGGATGACGGGCCGCGGTTAGACATCAAGAGTGCGAAGGGTGGTATCTCAAGGGAGGCTCCACAGAAACTGGCGTCTCTGCTTCGATGCCTACCACCTATCCTGCACATCACAATCCTGATGCCAGTGCAAAGCTGGAGTAAAGGTTCATGGGGTCTTTCCGTCTAACCGCGGGAAGTGTGCATCTTGACACACAGTTCAATTTCGCTGAGTCCACATCAGAGACAGCGGGGAGATCGTTACGCCATTCGTGCAGGTCGGAACTTACCCGACAAGGAATTTCGCTACCTTAGGACCGTTATAGTTACGGCCGCCGTTTACTGGGGCTTCAATTCAGAGCTTGCACCCCTCCTTTTAACCTTCCAGCACCGGGCAGGCGTCAGACTGTATACGTCGCCTTACGGCTTCGCACAGCCCTGTGTTTTAAGTAAACAGTCGCCACCCCCTGGTTTGTGCCCCCCTCCCATGCTTGCGCACAAGAGGGGCTCCCTTCTCGCGAACTTACGGGAGCATTTTGCCGAGTTCCTTTGATGTGGTTCTCTCAAGCGCCTTGGTATTCTCTACCAGTCCACCTGTGTCGGTTTGGGGTACGGTCTGATGGAGGGCTATTTCCAGGAACCGCTCAGCAGCCCGGTCAATCCGATAAGACCGAACTACACCTGCGATCCGTCACATCCTCCTGGCCCACGAATATTAACGTGGTTCCCATCGACTACGCCTTTCGGCCTCGCCTTAGGGGCCGGCTTACCCTGCTCAGATTAGCTTTAAGCAGGAACCCTTGGACTTTCGGCGACAGGGTCTCTCACCCTGTTTGTCGCTACTCATGTCAACATTCTCGCTTCTGATCTCTCCACCGGATGCCTTACGGCCCGGCTTCACAGAAAGCTCCTTGCCTCCATGGCACCCCGAAGGGCACACAAGAGGCATTGAGCTATATCACAGAACGCTCCGCTACCACGCGTATTGCTACGCATCCTGAGCTTCGGCTCGTGGCTTGAGCCCCGTTACATCTTCGCCGCAGGACATCTTGACTAGACCAGTGAGCTGTTACGCTATCTTTAAAGGATGGCTGCTTCTAAGCCAACCTCCTGGTTGTTTTGGACGTCCCACATGCTTTCCCACTTAGCCACGAATTAGGGGCCTTAGCTGCAGGTCAGGGTTGTTTCCCTCTTCACGACGGACGTTAGCACCCGCCGTGTGTCTCCCGGATAGTACTCTCGGGTATTCGGAGTTTGCTTAGGCTCAGTAAGTCTGTGGGACCCCATCACCCATGCAGTGCTCTACCCCCCGAGGTATTCGTCCGAGGCGCTACCTAAATAGCTTTCGCGGAGAACCAGCTATCTCCAGGTTTGATTGGCCTTTCACCCCTAGCCACAAGTCATCCAGACCCTTTTCAACGGGTGTTGGTTCGGACCTCCAGTACGTGTTACCGTACCTTCATCCTGCTCATGGCTAGATCACCTGGTTTCGGGTCTGATCCAACGAACTCATGCGCCCTTTTAAGACTCG
>NZ_LJSC01000055.1:7500-28020 GCF_001303875.1 Gemmobacter sp. LW-1
AGGCCACCACCGGCTTCGACATATGTTCCCGCACCCAGGCGGCGGCCTCCGCCTCCTGCGGGCCACCGATCTCACCGATCATTACGACGGCATCGGTCTCGGGATCGGCCTCGAACAGTTGCAGGATGTCGCGGAAGCTTGACCCGTTCACCGGATCGCCGCCAATACCGACCGAGGTGGAAACGCCGATGCCCAGCGCCTTCATCTGGCTGGCAGCCTCATAGCCCAGCGTGCCGGAACGACCGACAATGCCTACCCGACCCGGCATGTAGATATGCGGCGGCATGATGCCCATGAAGCCGCGACCGGGCGAGATGATGCCCGCGCAGTTCGGCCCGATCAGCCGCATCTTGCGGTTTTCGGGATAGCGGCGCAGGAAGCGTTTCACCTGCATCATGTCCTGAGCTGGGATGCCGTCGGTCACGCAGACGGCGGTCTTGATGCCTGCATCCGCCGCCTCCATGATCGCATCGGCCGCGAAGGGCGGCGGCACGAAGACGAGGCTTGCCTCGGCCCCCGTCGCATCCACCGCCTCGCGCACGGTGTTGAACAGTGGCCGGTCGAGGAAAGTCTCTCCGCCCTTGCCGGGCACCACGCCACCCACCACATTGGTGTTGTTCTTGATCATGTCAGCGCTGTGGAACTGGCCGATGCGGCCCGACATGCCCTGAACGATGACCTTGGTCGTTTCGTTGATCAGAATGGTCATACTTTCCTCCCTCAGGCGGCGCGTTTCTGGCGCAGGCCAACGGCGATGTCGGCCGCTTCGGCAAGCGTGTCAGCGGTGTGCAGCGGAAGCCCGCTTTCGGCGAGGATGCGCTGGCCTTCCTCGACATTGGTTCCGGCAAGGCGCACCACGACCGGGATGGTCATGCCGACCTCGCGGTAGGCTTTCACCACCCCCTCGGCCACCCAGTCGCAGCGGTTGATGCCCGCGAAGATGTTCACGAGGATCACCTGCACATTGCGATCAGTCAGCACGGTGCGGAAGGCGCGGACCACCCGCTCCGGGCTGGCGCCACCGCCGATGTCGAGGAAGTTGGCAGGCTCGCCCCCGGCCAGCTTGATCATGTCCATCGTGGCCATGGCCAGACCGGCGCCGTTGATGATGCAGCCGATGTCGCCATCGAGCCCGACATAGGCCAGACCATAATCGCCGGCCATGCTTTCGCGCGGGTCTTCCTGGCTGCGGTCACGCAGTTCGGCGACCTCGGGGCGACGATAGAGCGCGTTGGTGTCAAAGCTCATCTTCGCGTCCAGCGCCACCAGATCGCCCGAGCCGTTGATGATCAGCGGATTGATTTCGACCATCGTGGCGTCAAGCTCGCGGTAGGCACGGTGGCAGGCCGTCAGCACATTGACCATCTGCGCGATCTGACCACCGCGCAGGCCCAACGAGAAGGCAAGCTCCCGCGCCTGGAACGGCACCAGACCCACCGCCGGGTCGATGACCATGCGGCGCAGCGAATCCGCGTCGCTTTCCGCCAGATCCTCGATCTCCATCCCGCCATGAGCGGAGGCAACAATCATGATGCGTTCGGATTTCCGGTCCAGCACGAAGCCAAGATACAGCTCCTGCCGGATCTCGGACGCCGCCTCGACCCAAAGCCGATAGACCCCCTTGCCATTCGCATCGGTCTGCTTTGTCACCAACTGGCGACCGAACAGGGTTTGCGCGTAGTCCTGCACTTCCTCGGGGCTGCGGCATAGCTTCACCCCCCCCGCCTCGCCCCGGCCACCCGAGTGGATCTGCGCCTTCACCACCCAGGCGCTGCCGCCCAGTTCGCGCGCGCGGTAGCCTGCCTGTTCCGGGCTGTAAGCCAGGCCACCGCGCGGGACCGGCACGCCGAAGCCTGCCAGAATTTCCTTCGCCTGATATTCGTGAATATCCATTTATATTCCTCCCTCAGCGTGCGGCGATGGCGTCGGCCAGAACGATGACGTTGCGCGCCATGCGTTCCGAGGCCGCGTCGATCATCTTGCCGTCCAGCGAGGCGGCGCCGCGCCCTTCGGATTCCGCCTTGCGCAATTCGTCGATGATGCGACGGGCGCGGGTGACTTCGGTATCCGGCGGCGAGAAGACCTCGTTCGCCAGCGTGACCTGCGAGGGGTGGATGGCCCATTTGCCATCGCAGCCCAGCGCGGCGGCGCGACGCGCGCCCTCCTTATACCCTTCGGGATCGCTGAAATCGCCGAACGGCCCGTCAATGGCGCGCAGGCCATAGGCGCGGCAGGCAACCACCATGCGGCTGATCGCCGAATGCCACTGATCGCCGGGGTAATGCGGGTTCAGACCACCGATGTTGGTGGTGCGCGCCCTGAGGCTCGCCGCGTAATCTGCCACGCCGAAGTGCAGCGCCTCCAGCCGGCCACCGAACTGCGCGATGGCCTCGACATTCGCCATGCCCAGCGCGGTTTCGATCAGCGCCTCAAGGCCCACGCGGGTCTGATAGCCCTTCGCCATCTCGATCTGGTTCACCATGGCCTCGACCATATACAGATCGCCGGTCACGCCGACCTTGGGCACCAGAAGCGTGTGCACGCGGTCGCCCGCCTGCTCCATCACATCAACGACGTCACGATACATGTAGTGCGTATCCAGTCCGTTGATGCGGACAGAAACGGTCTTGCCCGCCGCCGCCCAGTCGATGTCGTTCAGCGCCTGAATCGCATTCTTGCGGGCCTGTTCCTTTTCCGGCGGTGCCACCGCATCCTCAAGGTCAAGGAAGATGTAATCCGCCGGGCCAGTCGCGGCCTTGTCGATCATGGTGGGGTTGGACGCCGGGACGGCAAGTTCCGAGCGCTGCAGGCGTTGGCGCCGCAGCGGGTGCAAAGTGTGGCTCATATGTCTGTCCTGTTTATCCGGAGATCATTCGGCGGCCAGCCGCAGCTCGGGCTGGGCGGGGCGCATCAGGTAAACTTCCTGGGCAGCGGCAACGCCCGAACCCAGCTTGATCCGGGCACCGGCCTCGACCAGTGCCATTTCGGCGATGGAGATGGCGGTGAGGCACATCCCTTCATTCAGATCGCCCAGATGGCCGATGCGGAAGGCCTTGCCGTTCAGTGGGCCAAGCCCCGACCCGAGCGAGCAGTTGTAGCGCTCATAAGCGATGCGGATGACCTCGCGCGCATCTACTCCTTCAGGCACGCGCACCGCGGTGACGGTATCGGAATAAAGCGTCGGATGTTCGGCGCAGAGGTCCAGCCCCCAGGCCGCCACCGCACGGCGCACACCCGATGCCAGCCGCTTGTGCCGCGCATGAATGTTCGGCAGCCCTTCTTCCATCATCCGCGTCAGCGCCGCCTTCACGCCATGCAGCAGCGGCACCGGCGGCGTATAGGGGAATGAACCGCCGTCATGCGCGCGCAGCATGTCGGCCAGGTCGAAGAAGGCACGGCGCATGGTGGAACTTTCCATCGCCTTCAGCGCCTTCGGGCTGACCGCGAGCATACCCAGACCCGCCGGGCTCATCAGCCCTTTCTGGCTGCCGGTCACCGCCAGATCGACTCCCCAGTCATCCATGCGGAACGGGATCGAGCCGATCGAGGACACGCCATCGACAAACAGCAGCGCATCATGCAGCGCATCGTCCAGCGCCTTGCGCACGCCCGCCACGTCCGAGGTCACGCCAGTCGCGGTTTCGTTATGGGTGACGAAGATCGCCTTGATCTCGCCATGCCTGTCCGCGCCCAGAATACGGGCGAATTCCTTTACCGGGGCACCCGCACCCCAGGGCAGGTCGATCAGCTGCACCTCAAGCCCCAGCTTCTTCGCCATCTCTGCCCAGAGATGCGAAAACTGGCCATGCCGCGCCATCAGTACCTTGTCGCCGGGGTTCAGTGTATTGGTGATGGCCGCCTCCCAGCAGCCGGTGCCCGAGCCGGGAAACAGGGCCACGCGCCCCTTGGTGGTGCCGTAGACGGTTTTGAGATCGGCGAAGATACTGGCCGTCAAATCCCCAAAATCCGGGGCGCGGTGGTCCTGCATCGGCACGTTCATGGCGCGGCGAACGGTTTCCGGCACATTGGTGGGGCCGGGGATGAAGAGGTGAGAAAGTCCGGTTTTCATGGCAATCCTCCCATTGCTGAGATTATTGATGCCGGGAAATTTCACTGTGGGGAAATGAATCTGCGTTCTGCTGTAAACGCGAGAATTTACATAGTTCATAAATTGTAATATTGTAAAGTTGACGAACCGGAAATTTGTGTGCAACCGTATGCAGAAGACATTCATCGGCCCCCAGCTTCGCCGTTTGCGGCAGGAAAGGGGAGAGACCCAAGCCCAGATGGCAAAGGCGCTCGGCATCAGCGCGTCTTATGTCAACCTTTTGGAAAATAACGAAAGATCTGTTTCCGTCGCGATCCTGTTCCGGCTGATGGACACTTATGGCGTCGACTGGCGGGACATCGCCGAGGATGACAACGCCAATCTTTTGCCCGAGCTGCGCGGCGCTGTGCAGGACCCTCTCTTTGCGCAACTGCGGCCGGATCTGCCGCAACTGCGCGCCGCGCTCATTCACAGCCCGGACCTCGCAGCGGCTTTTCTGCGCCTGCATCGTGCCTATCACGCGATTTCCGACCAGCTTCTTTCAATGACGGAGCTTGCGGGCCAGACCCCGCTGTCCTCACCCGAGGCAGCAGTTCATGACATCTTCCGCAAGAACAGGAACAATTTCCGGGATCTGGAAGAGGCTGCCGAAGCCTTCTGGGGCACGGAACAGGTTGAACGGGATGACATCTATTACGCGCTGAAGCGTCGGCTGCGGGATAGGCTGGGCGTTCGGGTTCGGGTTCTTCCTGTTGAGGACATGCCCTTTTCACTGCGCGATTATAACGTGACGCAGCGCGAAATTCAGCTTTCCGAAGCGCTGGACCACACAAACCGCATCTTCCAGCTTGTGCACATGTGCGCCCTGCTGGAGCTGGCCCCGCTTCTGGACGGGGTTATCGCCGCGTCGGTGCTGAAAGATCCGCAAGGCGTTGCGCGTCTGCGGGTGGAGCTTGCGAACTATTTCGCCGCCGCAGTCCTGATGCCCTATGATGCCTTTCTGGCAGAGGCGAAGGCCACAAAGTACGACTTCGACCATCTTGCCACCCGATTCGGCGTCAGCTTCGAACAGGCCTGCCACCGCGCAACAACGCTTCAACGCGAGGGCGCACCGGGTGTGCCCTTCTTCTTCCTGCGCATCGACAAGGGCGGCAACGTTGCCAAAAGGTTCAATGCCACCAGTTTTCCGCTGGCAGAACACGGTGGCGCATGCCCGCGGCTGGATGTCCACACCAGTTTCCGCACGCCTGGTCGCATCGTCCCGCAATTTGTGGAAATGCCCGATGGCGGCCGGTTTTTCGTATTCTCACGCACGGTGGAGCGGCCAACATGGGTGCGCCACGCACAGGACAATCGCCTGGCCGTCGCCATGGGGTGTTCCCTCGAACATGTCAGCGAAATCGGCTATGCTGAACCCTTCCTGCTTTCAGGCATCACCATGACACCCGTGGGGATCAACTGCCGCATCTGCCCGCGCAATCATTGCGACCAGCGTGCATATCAGGCTTTGACCCTGCCGGAGCCCGTCAACACCATGCGTCGTGGCGCAACCCGCTTCGAGGCCTGACTCACAACCCGCCCCCGGCGACTGCCGCAAGCAGCTTTTCAAGTGCGGAACGCGACTGGCCGCTTCTTTCAACCAAGCTTCTTGCGTGGGCAAGCGGCTTGTCCGCGAGTTCTTCCACGGGTGAATCGCTGTCAAACGCCGCGGCCTTACGCCAGATTCCCTGATCCTGTTCGGCAACCGCCCGCCAGGACCGGGATACGCGCAGCGCCTGCCGCATCGCTTCATCATCGCCCGCGCGCCGGAATGCCCCCACAGCCTCGGCAGACAACCCCAGTTGCATCAGCATCGCGCCGCGAAGCGCATCAGCCTCTGGCCCTTCCAGCCCCGCCAATCCTCGCAATGCGGCTGCGGCATCCTTGCGCTGCGCTGCCAATCTTGCCGAAAGAAGCCGATCCGATGCGTCCTCAGAAGCGGTACGCCCCTGCGTCGCCCAACTCTCCGCAAGCTCGGGAAGACCCAGGTCCATGAAGCGCGCAACCAGAACAGACCGGGTTTTGGCCGGCAGCTCCGCAGGGGCGCCGGAGGCATCGCTTGCCAGCATCAGCAAATCAGAGCTCCCTGCGCGCTCCGCCAGAATATCCCAGACAATCAGCCGCGTCTGATTGTCTGCCGCCGCCGCAAAGCCGCGCGAGAACTGTCCGTTCAGCGCAAGCGCAACAGCAAGGGCGTGATGAAGCCTTTGGTCGTCCGGCTGACCCCGGTATTGCTGCGCAAGAATTTCCAGATCCTGCACAAGCCCGGCCTCGACCGGCGCGCTTGCTTTCCAGGCAATATCGACCAGCGCGATCAGGGCTGCGGGTTCCAGTTCATCATGCCCGGACGCGATGTTGCGAAAAGATCTCTCGGCTTCGCGGGGCGCTTCCTCTGCCGCGATGGATGCGTCAAGCGCACGCACAGCCGAACTCGCCGACGGGCTACCGCGTGCCATGACATCCCTGATTTTTCGGACCATTTCGGCATCCCTGTTTTGCCGGAAACGCTCTGCAAGACCCGGACCCAGGGATTCACGCAGGGCAAGTGGCAGTCGGGAAAAGCCCATATAAATGGCATCTCGATTGACCCGCTCGCCCGGGCGAAGCGAGGGACGCGCCAGCACCGACCAGAGCGCGGCAGGCGAGTCACAGCCTTCCATGCCGGTAAACGGGTTCCTTTCCGGCCTCTCGCCATCCAACAGGCGCGCGAGGGCAAGCAGAATCGGGATATCTTTCAAGCCTTGGGGAAAGGTATTGGCCAACTGTGCAGCTTCGGCCCCGAAACCCATCGCAATATATCTCCGCGCCGCCATCGCGACAGCCTCGGGCTGCGGCTCGTCGAACTCTCCGACAAGGTCTTGCCTCAATGCGGAAAACTGCCCGAAAATCGGCGCTTCATCCGACCATTCCGGAAGAAGGAGGCTGTCCTCTCCGAGGCACGCACCGTCTTGCGGCGACTTTTCCGCATTTTCCGAGATATGTGTTTCCAACCCCTCCGGCGGTTTGACCCTCACATGTTCGGATTGTGGGGTGGAAACTTGCTCCACAGCCCTGGGTCGGGCGATCCTGGGGGTGCTCAGATCAACCAAACTTTGGGTCGCCGCTGCGCCAATGCCCTCGGCTATGGTCTTTCGCATGCCGACAAGGGCAAGATCATCCAGAAGCGGCAATGATCCGCTCTCTGCTTCTTGGGAGGAGGGCGGTAAACCCGGTATCACGGGGTTGTCGATCAGCAAAGGCATCTCGAAGGGTGAGTCCTTCCGGGGGGAGCCAGATTTCAGGTCGATCACGATAATCCCTGGTCGAAACTCGAATGCTTCGGCATGACAATCACAGGCCATGGCGATCCTGAGTCTGCCAAAGGCCGCAACATCAACCCCGGCCAGCCTTGTCTTAGGTATCCGGCGGAATGTCTGTGACAAATCGAAGGTCAAGCCCGGTTTGCTGATCTGAAGCAGATATCCATCCTCCAGCCGCCCCAGTTTCCAGGTTGCGGGCTCCCCGACAGACACAACAAGGCGTGAAAAACCATCGTGCTCTCCCGAAGTGACCCGCGCAATTTCGGCGCAGATCGGGCTCGGCAGGAAGAGCAACAGAAGAACCAGAAAGCGCCCCATCACGCGGCTTCCTGCTTCAGGGAGCGCAGTGCTTCTTCCAGCTCTACAAAACTCGGTCGCAAGTTATGCGGCGTATTCTGCCTGCCGACCTCAATGCAGATATTGGCCGGATGGTTGTAGAGGTTGGCGACCAGAACTTCGCGGATCAACTGGTAGAAATGCGCATCGTCCTCCACCACGGCCTTCACGCGGGTGGCAAAGGGACCGACTATCCCATAAGCCAGAAAAACCCCCAGAAATGTTCCCACAAGCGCGCCCCCGATCATCTTGCCCAGCACCTCCGGCGGCTGGTCAATCGCGCCCATGGTCTTGATAACCCCCAGCACCGCAGCAACGATCCCCAGGGCGGGCAAGGCATCGGCAACGGATTGCAGGGCATGGCTGGAATGCAGGGCGTGATGCCGTGCGGTATCCATCCGCTTGTCGAGCACCTCTTCCACCTGATGCGGGTCGTCATAGTTCATGGAAGCGGCACGCAGCGTGTCGCAGATCAGGTCGAGCGCCTCATGATCTGCCCGGATGCGCGGGTACCGCGCGAAGATCGCCGACTCTTCCGGTTTTTCTATATGTTCTTCCAGCGCCACCGGATTCGAACGGGCAATGCGAATAAGCTCGAACAGCAGGCACAGCAGATCACGGTAGTCCCCCGGCCGCCACTTCGGCCCTTTGAACACCTTGGCGATATCCTTCATCGCGTGTTTGACCGCAGTCAGATCATTTGACAGCAGAAACGCGCCCAGTGCGGCACCCCCGATCATGATCATCTCGAAAGGCAGGGATTTGAGAATGATCCCCAGCTTGCCGCCGGCAAGAATGTACCCGCCGAACACCATGACGAAGATTATGACAATACCGACGAGGCCGAACATCGGCACCTCCTTCCCGCTGCATCTCCAACGATCTTTCCGTGTGGCAGGTTAAGATTCCCTCACTCCCTTGGTGCATTCGCGTTGCGACCCGCGATCAGCACGCTCATCGCATAGGCCGTATCCGGCGGCATTCCGGCGAGGATTGCCGCAGCAGCCTGCGGCTGCATCCTTCCAAGGAAACCTGCGGCAAACTGCGGGTCCATCCCGGCAAAGATCGCTGCGGCCTCTTTGGGCTTCATGGCCTGATAGACCTCGGTCAGTTGCGTAAGATCCCGCTCTGCCGCACCGTCGGCGAGCGAAAGCGTTGCGCGAAGACGATCCTCGGCCGTCGCGAGCTCGGCCAGCCGTCTGGTCACAACATCCTCAGCAAGTGCAAGCGCTGCGGTCTTTTCAGCCAGTGCTGCTTCCTGCACCCTGACCCTTTGTTCCCGCAGAGAAAGCGCCTCGACCAGAGCGGCGGGCGGCGTGGGGCAGTTCAGCGGAACCGCCGCCGGGCCTGTCTCCTCCGATGCGGCCAGTGCCTGACCGACGTTGGTGCCGATCCGCAGTGATGCGCTTGCCAGAAGCAGGACCGACAGCAGATAGAGCGCGCCACGTCCGGGCCGACGCACCATCCTGCTCATATTCCGGTCTCCGCTTCATCGCGGCCATTCCGCCGACGCACGAACCGCAATCGCCGGTCCCCCGCATCATCGTCGGCCCGCTCCGGCAGATCGTGCAGCGAGGCCAGCATGACCTCCAGTCGCGCGGCGGCGGTTTCGGCGCGCAAGGTCAGTGATTCCAGCGTCGCGGCAGAGCCGGTTGCGGCGGCCTGCGCCCTGGCCAAAGCGCGGGTCATATCGTCGACCTGTGCCGAAAGAACGGCAATCGCACCACCCATTCCGGATTCAAGTGTCGAGAACCGTTTCAGCCGTGCCGAAAGCACATAGCAGTAGAACGCGACGCCAAACGTTCCCGCAACCATCAGAATATCTGCGACAAATGTCATGACTGCCCTCAGTTCAGAACAAATTCGGTGACAAGCAGGTCGCGCACGCGCCCCTCGCCTGTGACCACCTGAATGCGGCGCAGAAGCTGCGCCCTGATCTTCAGAAGGGCACTGGGGTTCTGCAATTCGGCCACTTCGACGGCCCGCAGATAGGAATTGATGACATCCAGAATCCGGGGCATCAGGTTGGCAACCTCGGCCGTATAGATGGGCGAAACCTCCAGCTGCGATCCGAACTTGAGATGCTGGTTGTTTCCTGCGGCACCAAGGGACATCACCACCGTATCGACCGGCACAAAAGCGAGATCGGGCAGGTTTTCTGCCGGAGGTTCCACCTCGGCCGAATGGCCAGGCAGGGGGATCAAACCGCTGTAGGTGCCATAAAACCCGCCCGCTGCAAGCAGCAAGGCGAGAATGCCCCCCACCAGCAGAGGCTTTTTGGAAGCTTTTTTCGACGCCGCTTCCTGCGGCTCTTGCGTGTCTGCCATGGCTCTCTCCGCAACCTTTCGGGAAAAAGCTATAACGCCAAGGTCACTAACCGATTGTTAAGCCCGATCCCGCATGAGTCGTCTGAACGGGGGCAGATGCCCGCACGGCGGAGACGGCGCATGCAGAATCTGATTTCGCTTTGGTCGCAGATGAATCTGCGCAGACGAGTCACGGTGATCGGGGTAACGCTGGCCGTATTTCTTCTGGTTTTCGCCATGTCGCAGATCGCCGGGCGCACGGAATATGCCCTTCTCTACTCCGGGCTGGAGCCTCAGGCGGCAGGCGAAATCGTTGCGGCGCTGGAACAGCGCGGTATCGCCTATGAGGTGCGCGGCAACGCCATTCAGGTCGATGCCGCGCGCCGGGATACGATTCGCATGACCCTTGCTGCCGAAGGCCTGCCCGCTGCGGGGGGCGCAGGCTATGAGCTTCTGGATGGTATGTCCGGTTTTGGCACCACTTCGCAGATGTTTGATGCCGCCTATTGGCGAGCGAAGGAGGGTGAGCTGGCCCGAACCATTCTGGCCAACCCGGCGATTCGCAACGCGAGGGTTCATATCGCCCAGTCTGCTGCGCAACCCTTTCGCAAATCTGCGCCGCCCACTGCTTCGGTCACCGTCACCACAGCTTCAGGGACAGTTTCAGCCGAACAGGCAAAGGCTCTGCGCCATCTGGTTGCGGCCGCAGTCAGCGGAATGCGGCCGGAAGATGTTGCTGTCATCGACAGCGTGGGCGGTCTGGTTCCGCCAGACTCCGACCCCGCCACGAATGCCGCGGCTTCTGACCGGGAAACTGCCTTGCGCCAGAATATCGAGCGTCTTCTTGAAGCCCGCGTCGGACCGGGGAACGCCGTAGTCGAACTGTCGCTGGATCTGGTCACCGATCAGGAGCAGATCACCGAGCACAAATTCGATCCGCAAGGCCGGGTGGCGATCTCGACCGATACGACCGAGAAATCGGGCACCAATCGTGAGGCCAATCAGGATGTCACGGTCGCTTCCAACCTTCCCGAAGGGAATGCCGGACAGAATGGCGGCAGTCAAAGCCAGAGCAGCGAAACACGCGAAAGGGTGAACTTCGAGGTTTCGGAAACCCGGCGCGAGCTGGTCCGGGGTCCGGGCACCATTCGAAGACTCACCATCGCCGTTCTGGTGAACGGCCTGCCAAGCCTCGGGCAGGATGGAAGCACAAGCTGGCAGCCCCGACCCGAGACGGAGCTTGCCGATCTGCGCGAACTCGTTGCTTCCGCCTCAGGGCTCGACACGTCGCGTGGTGATGTCCTGACCCTGAAATCCCTGTCTTTCGAGTCGTTTGCGCCGCAGGGCACTTTGGCCGAGGCGAGCTGGCTGCCGCCGCTTGACATGATGCGGCTTGTCCAGATTGGTGCGCTTGCACTTGTGACGCTGGTGCTTGGGATTTTTGTTCTGCGTCCCCTGCTGACCGGCGCCAGGCAGATCCCCGGCTCGGATACCCCCCTTCTGCCCGCAACAGGCACCGGTATACTGCCTGTCCCCGCGGGCATGACCGAAAGTCCGCGCGTGGTTTCGGGCGAGATTGACGATATCGGCGATATTTCCGGCTTCGCCGATATCCCCGGCGAGAGTGTCGACCTTCCTGATGATCCGGTCGACAGGCTTCGTCGACTGATCGAGGCACGTCAGGCCGAATCCGTGCAGATCCTGCGCGGCTGGCTGGAAGAGCCGGAAGAGAGGGCATCATGACCCTGAAGCTTGAAGTCTTCGAGTCGCGGGAAGAATCCGAGGCAGCGACACCTCCGCGTGCCTCGGTTGCCGAGGAAGAGCGGCTTGCAGCCTATGAACAGGGATATTCCGCCGGCTGGGAAGATGCCGCGAATGCCGCGAGTCAGGAGCAGGGCCGGATGACGGCCGACCTTGCCCGCAGCATTCAGGCGCTTGGCTTCACATTTCATGATGCGCGGATGCATGTGCTGAAGGCCCTGGCGCCGCTGATGCAGGAAATCGCCTGCCGCCTGCTGCCCGGGGTCGCCCGCGAGGCACTTGCGCCAACAGTGCTCGAAACCCTGATGCCCCTGGCGGAGGAACTGGCGGAGGCACCTGTGGAGCTCGTGCTCAATCCTGCCGCGCGCGCGCCGGTGGAGATCCTGCTTGGCCAGGCAACAGGGCTTCCACTTCGTCTGGTCGAGGAGCCGACCCTGAGTGAGGGGCAGGTCTATCTGCGCCTCGGGGAAACAGAAGCGCAGATAGACCTTGATCGCGCGACCAGCGAACTGACCGCAGCGGTTCGCAATTTCTTTGGATTGTCAGAACAGGATCGCACAGCATGAACGACACGGCAGATGGCAACCCTTTCGGGCAGGTGCCCATAGAAATCGTGATTTCCGTGGGCAAGGCTCGGCCACGCATCCGGGATCTTCTGAAACTCCAGCGTGATGCGGTCCTGCCGCTCGACCGCCGCGTGGACGATCCGGTGGAACTTTACGTTGGCGACCGGCTCATCGCGCGGGGCGAGTTGCAGGAGATGGAGGGTGATCAGGCCGGGCAACTGGCGGTTCGCCTGACCGAAGTCGCCAATCTGCGTGGCGAGCTGTAATGCGGGGAACCCTTTTGACTGGCACTCTGCTGCTGCTTGCCGGCCCGGTAGCGGCGCAAAGCCTGACGGTCGATCTGGGCGCGGGGCCGACATTGGGCCTGCGGTCCATGCAACTGATCGCGCTGATCACATTGCTTGGCCTGGTGCCGGGACTTGCAGTCATGGTGACCTGCTTTCCCTTTATCCTGACCGTGCTGTCCATCCTGCGACAGGCGATCGGCCTGCAACAGGCCCCACCCAACATGCTGATGGTCAGCCTCGCCCTGTTCCTGACCTGGTTCGTCATGGACCCCGTTCTGACAGAGGCATGGACCAAAGGCGCAGGCCCGCTGTCACGGGGCGAGATTGAATTGCAGGAGGCGATCCCGCTGACCATCGCGCCCTTCCGCCGCTTCATGGCCGCGCGAACGAACCCCGAGACCTATGCCGAACTCGCCTCGCTGCGCGAGAACGAGCCACCCGAGGTCACAGATGCCGCACTGCCGCTGCTGGTGCCGTCCTTTCTGCTGTCCGAACTGCGCCGCGCCTTTGAAATCGGCTTCATGGTCTTCCTGCCCTTCCTGATCATCGACCTGGTTGTTGCCGCGATCCTGATGTCCATGGGCATGATGATGGTGCCGCCAGCCATCGTTTCCCTGCCCTTCAAGCTGGCATTCTTCGTCGTTGCCGACGGGTGGAGCCTGCTGTCCGGTGCGCTGGTCCGAAGTTACCTTTAACGCTCGCGCAGCGCCTGCTGCGATTTGTAAAGCGGCTTGGTCAGATAGGTCAGAATGGTCTTGCCACCGGTCTGCAATTCCACATCCGCCAGCATGCCGGGCCGGATTTCCAGCGCCTGCTGGCGTTCGGTCAGCTTCGACAGGTCCACCTTTACCGTGACCTTGTAATGCGGGTCGCCATCGGGATTGCGCGAGCGATCATCCTTGAACGTATCGGCAGAGATGAAATCGACCTTTCCCTGAAGCGTGCCATAGATCGTGTAATCATAGGCGGTCAGCTTGATCGTGGCATCCTGATCCTTGCGGACCTGCGCGATATCCTCGGGCTTCACCCGCGCCTCGATGTAAAGCTCGTCCTCCAGCGGAATGATCTGAAGGATTTCCTCGCCCGGGCGGACCACACCGCCGATAGTGGTGATCGACAGTTTGTTGACCACGCCTTTCATCGGCGCCACCAGAACCGTGCGGCGCAACTGGTCTTCCGCGATCTTCAGCTGCTGTTTCAACGAGGTCAGCTTGGCCAGCGTCTCGGAATAGTTGGTGGCGCGATCCAGCTCCATCTGGGTAATCACGTCATTCAGCCGGTTTTCGGCTTCCGACTGCTGCTTGCGCGCATTCGTCACCTCGATCAGCGGCACCACTTCCATCGCAAGCATCTTCTCAAGGATCTCAAGTTCCTTGTTCGCCTGCTTCAGAACCTGCTCGGCGCCTTCTTTCTTGGAAGAGAAGTCGCTTTGCCGGGCCCCGAGAAGTGTGGTTTCCGAGGCCACGATATCCGGCACCCGCGCGGCATACTCCGGTGGCACATCGAAATCCGCGAGGTTCAGCATCTCGGCCTCCAGCCGGAGACGGCGGATTTCCAGTGTCGCAACCTGATCGGTCAGATCGTCCACCTGGGATTGGTATTGCGTGCCGTAAAGGCGGGCCAGAACCTGACCGGGTTTAACGATATCGCCCTCCGACACGTTCAGTTCGGCCAGAATGCCGCCCTCAAGGTTGTTGATGATCTGCGGACGCGACGAGGAAACCACCGTTCCGGGTGCATGCACGATCTCTGCCACCCAGGCGATGGCCGACCACAACAGAAAGACGACAACCGCAAGACCGATCACCCAGATGGTGACTGAGGGGCGGCGGGTGCGTTCGGACAGGTCGTGATCGAAGGCTGCGCTGCTCATGCCTTGCCCCCCTGCGCCTTGGACAGATGCGCCAGCACGGCGTCGCGCGGGCCATCGACGGCCATCTTGCCGTTCTGGAGGATCACCGTGCGTTCCGTCAGTTGCAGGATCGGCACGCGGTGGGTGGCGATGATCGCAGTGCGCCCCTTCAGCCAGCCATGCAACCGGCTGACCAATGTCGCCTCGAGGGTCTGGTCCAGCGCGGCGGTCGGTTCGTCCAGCAACACGACTGACGGGTCTTGCAGCCAGAGTCGCGCCCAGCCGATGCTTTGCCGCTGCCCGACCGAAAGCCCCTCGCCCAGTTCACGGATCTCCAGGTCCAGCCCGCGCGGATGGTTGCGCACGAAGGGGCCAAGACCCGCAAAATCCAGCGCGGCGAAAAGCCGGTCGTCATCGCGTTCCAGTTGGGTGAGGTTCAGGTTGTCGCGCAGGCTGCCCGCAAACAGTCGCACCTCCTGCCCAAGATAGCCGATCCCGCGGCGCAGGTCGCGCGGATGCACCTGCCCCAGATCCACCCCGTCGATCAGGATGCGGCCGCGCGTCGGGTCAAACAGACCCGCCAGCAACCGCAGCAGCGTCGATTTGCCGGAACCATTGGCCCCCAGCACCGCGACGTGCTGGCCAGGCGGAATGGCAATGCCGGGGATATCGACCACGGCGCTGGATTTCTCATCATAGCGGAATTCCACGTTGCGCAGCTCGAACCCGCCTTTGATGCGGTCGCGGCGCAAATAGCTGCGGCCCGCTTCCTCCTGCTGTTCGGCACTGGCGATGCTTTCCAGCCCGTCCAGCGCCGCGCGCACATTGGCCCAGCGCGCCAGCGTGGCAGAAATCTGCGACAGCGGGCCAAGCGTGCGCGAGGTCAGGATACCGATGGCGATGATGGTTCCGACCGTGAAATCGCCGGCAAAAACCTTGTAGGCCCCCACAACCACGGCGCTGACATAGGTCGCCTGCTGCACGCCCTGCGCCCAATAGGTCAGCAGCGACGACATATGCCGCTGTTCCGAAGATTTCAGCGCCGAAAGCGCAGTCAACTCGGCCCAGATGCGAGAAATCCGGTCCTGCGCGCGCTGGGTTGTGACCGTTTCATGTTCATAGACCGCTTCGTAAAGCAGCCGCGCCGCGCGGGTGGAGGCGCCCTGTGTCGCTTGTGTCAGCGCGATCATGCGCTTCTGGAAGAACAGGCCCGGCGCCACCATCAGGATGCCGCCGACCACCAGAATCCATACCAGATTGCCGCCGATCGAGGCGACAAGCAGGAAGAAAATAATCAGGAAGGGCAGATCCGCCAATGTGCCGATGGTGGTGGAGGTAAAGAATTCACGCACCGAAGAGAACTCGCGCATCGCCGAAAAGGTTTGCGACGGCGTGCGTTTTCCGGGTGCGGCGCGCATGTTCAGCAGCCGCTGCATCAGCCGTTCCTGCACCGACAGTTCGATCCGGCGGCCGGTGGTATCCATCAGGGTCGAGCGGGCGACCTTCAGCATGCCCTCAAGCACCACCGCCAGAAAGGCGCCAAGGGCCAGAACCCAGAGTGTGGGCTCTGACTGGTGCGGAATCACCCGGTCGTAGACCTGAAGCGAAAACAGCGCCACGGCGACCGCCAGCAGGTTCGCAACCAGCGAACCGGCCGCAACCTCTGCCAGCTGGCGGCGATACCCCCTGAACTCACCCCAGAACCAGTGCGGACGCGGCGCATCCTCGGCGTGGCGTTGTTCCAGCGCCGCCATCGAAGGCCGTGCACGCAGGAAAGTGCCACCGAACACCGCCGCAAATTCCTCCAGTGCGACTTCGGCACGCTTGTCCGGCAGGGTGGCGTCATAGATCGTCACGCTGTCATCGGATTGCGAAAGCACCAGAACAAGCTGCCCCGAGGACATTTGCGCAAGTGCGGGCCAGAAGGCAGGCTCTGGCGCAGCAGCACGATCAACCCGCGCGACAAGGCCCAGTTCGGTCAGCGCGCGACAAAGGTGATTGAGGTCAGGTGTCGTCCCGGCGTCGGCATGCCGTACCATCGCCTCGGCCAGATCGGCGGCGGAAAGCTCGGCCCCGGTCAGACCCAGATAGATCGTCGCCAGCCGCGCGCGGGCCAGGGCCTTTTCGCCCGGCTTCACGGCGGGATGTGCCGGGGCGGCGGGACGCGGCTGCACCGCACTGCGATTGGCATTCAACTCGAATGCGACGACCCGATCGGTCATAGCTGCGCCCCGCTTACCAGAACCCCGCGGTCGCGGGCGATTTCCAGCCTCCGCAACGCAATTTCATATTTCAGTCCGGCCTGTTCGCGCTGCATCGCGACGAAGGTCTCGAACATGCCCACCAACTCCATCAGCGGGCGGCGGCCCATCTTGTATTGCTGGGTAAAAGTCGCAAGCGTCGCCTCGGTCTGCGCAAGAACAGTCGCGCCCTCGGCCTCCCGTGCCTGCAAGGTGGCAATGTCATGCTGAAGCGAGACAATCCGCCGGTTGGTATCTTCGGCACTTTTGGCAATCCGACGGTCCACCACATCGCCTGTGGATTTCAGCGCCTCAAGCTCGGCCCCGGTGCCAAAGCCAAAGGCATTGTCGGCCCCGATAGAGAGGCCGGACAGCAGGCCATCGTCATTCAGCTTCGCCTCGGCCTTCATCCCCGGAAAATAGCCCGCACGCAGGATATCAGCCTCGGCCAGCGTGCGCGTGCCCTCGGCGCGGGTTTTCAGGACCGCAATCGGCTCTGGTGTGGCGGCATCCGGCGGCAAGGACTGAAGACCCGAAACGGCATCCAGCGGCCGGGACGACATCGCGTTCAGCTCAGCCAGGGTCTGGCTGGCATTGAACCTGTCATCATTGAACCTTGCCCGCATCTCGGCGGTTTTCTGTTCGATGACCCGCTGCTCGGAACGGTCTGACAGGCCGCCATCGGCGCGGATCGTGACGATCCGCTGAAATTCGGCCATGCGGGCCACTGCCGCTTCGGACAGCCGCACGTAATCGCGCGATTGCTGCGTCTTGATATACAGCGACAGGCCATCATAGACGCGCGCATTGGCATCGGCAGCCAGCGAGGCGGCGGCCACTTCGACATCAGCAGCGGAATAGGCCCGTTCGGCCTTCCTTGCGCCGCCGTCGAAAATGGTCTGCTCGATCAGGATGGAAGCGGCGACCGCACCAAGCGAGGTCAGGCTGACGCTCGGCCCGATCTTCGGCAGCCAGTTTTTCGACTTCGCCTCGGACCGCAGCCGCGCCACCCGCAGCTCGGCACGGGCCACACCGGCATTGGCCTCGGTCACGGCCTGCGCGACCTCGGCATAAGGGCCGGAAGGTGGCAGGATCGACTGGCGCGCCAGCAACGCGTCGATGATGTCGGACCGCTGTTTGGCATCCTGCCCGGCGCGACGAAGTTCCGTCATTCCAGCCGGTTGGTCGGGGCGATATCCCGCCCCGAACCCTGATTTGGTTACATCCGGCCCCGGACCGCCCATGCAGCCGGCCAGCGCCAGCACAAGCGTCAGGGCCGGGCCGGGGCGCAAAACCCCGGCGCGAACTGGTTTACACTGCACGGGCATCCTGTGCCCTCCGTCAGATCAACGTCGTATTGATATCGTCGTCGATCAGAACCGAACCGTGCCCGTCGCCCAGCGTGTAAACCGTATAGGTCTGCCCGTCGATCGACTGGGTGCCCGTCGCGGCGAAGTCGCCGCTCAGCTTCACGTCATCGGCCGCATCACCCTTGATCATCATCTGATTGTCCGGCCCGGTCAGGCGGGTCAGGTCATCTGCCGTCAGGGTCATCTGCGCATCCGGTGCCCAGGTCAGGTCCACCGCCGCGAAATCGAAGCCGTGCAGCCCGGCGCGATCAAGATCGACCTCCACCGAATTCGTGGTGTTCACGATCAGCAGCGTGGAGGACGAGTTACCCGCCGCATCCGCATTGTTGATCACCAGATAGCTGCCGTCCGGCACCGTACCGCCAAAGCGGAACTCGGTTTCGTTGAAGGTGGCGTTATCGGTTTCCGTCGCCGAAACATGGCTCACCGCGCCCGAAGCATCCACACGGTCGAATGTGTAGATGTCATCGGTCATCTCGGTATAGAGCGCCCGCATGCCGATGGCATTGCCCAAGGCATCCTTCGTCGGCGTGATCGCGGTGATCTCCGGCGACAGCGGTGCGACCGTATCGACATGGATCGTTTCGGTGAAGAAATCGACGTTGCCGACGCTGTCGGTGGCGCTGACGCGGATGTCGGTATCAATGCCATCCCCGACCGGCAGTTCGCCCGCCGCCAGGGTGACCGACCACTTGCCATCCGCACCGGCATTCACCGTATGGCGCGTGCCGTTCTCCAGCGTCACGGTCACGGTCGAATTGGCCTCGACCGTGCCCTGAACCACAACGCCCTGGGCATATTCGGCGGCATTCACCACGCCATCGCCCGCGATCTCGCCCGAAAGGCCCAGATTGCGCACCAGCGTGTCGACATGCACGGCCTGAGTCAGCGTCTTCGTGTTGCCGATGTGATCGGTCGCCACCATGGTCATCGTCAGGTCATGCTCACCCGCCGGGATCTCGGCCGAGGGCACCCGGACAGACCAGTTGCCGCTGGCATCGACCGTCGCATTGTGCCACGCACCATCGGCCAGCTTGACCACAACGCGCGAGCCGACTTCAACCGTGCCCGAGACGACAAGATCATTGGCCGCTTCCGCGCCATTGATCACATCATCCCCCGCACCGGCGAAGTTCTGCACCTCGGTGTCAATCGAGACCGTATGCGTTGCCGTGTCGGTGTTGCCCGCCGCATCCGTCGTTGTCACGCTGACGACCGAGTCGCGGGTTCCTTCGGCAATCTCGCTGCCGAGGTAGGTCACGCTCCACTGGCCATCGGCGCCCACGGTCGTCGTGCGGGTGATACCCTCGAATGTCACTTCGACCGATGCACCGGCCTCGCCCTCGCCGGTCAGCACGATGCCCGCGCTGCCCGAACGCTCGGCGGCCGAGATGTAGTTATCCCCCATCTGCGGATCGTCGATGCTGAGCGATATTTCGGTATCCACGTCGATGGTGTGGGTCGCGGTGGCGCTGTTGCCCGCCGCATCCACCGCCGTGACCGTGGCCACCGTGCCGCTGTAGGTGCCCGAGGCCACCACACCGGCCGCGAAGCTCGCGGTCCACGACCCATCGGCAGCCACCACCGCATTCACCGTGGTGCCCAGCCATTCAACCGTCACTGTTGCCCCGGCCTGAGCCGAGCCGGTCATGGTGATCGTACCAGCCGCCTCGGCCGCGTTGATCACATCGTCCCCGGCAATGGCGGCATCCGCGAAGGCCACGGTGGTGAAAGTATCCACCACCACGGTTTCATGGATGACCGTCTGGTTGCCCAGCGGATCAGTCGCGGTGATCGTCGCGGCATAGCTGTGCTCACCCGCGGCGATTTCCTCGGTCGAGAAGGTCACAGACCAGTTGCCCTCGGCATCGACCACAGTCGTGTGGGTCGTGCCCTCGATCTCGACTTCGATCGTGGCGCCAGCCTCGCCTTCGCCCCCGATGGTCACGCCATCAAGATATTCGGCGCCGTTCTCAATGTCGCCGACACTTTCCACCCCCGAGGTCGCCGAGACTTCGGGCGGGGTCATGTCGATCACAAAGCTCGGACCGTCAAGCTCATAGGTGAACCCGCCGCCGGTCACGGTGACTTCGGCCCGGAACGAACCGTCCGAGGGGAACGAGCCATCTTCGAAAGTGACACCCCAGGTGCCACTTTCGGTGATCGTGGTGGTCTGCGTCTGATCGCCGACAACTACGGTCACGGTATCGCCCGGCTCGCCGGTGCCGGTCACGACACAGCGCGGTTCCTCGGTGTTGGTCGTCAGAGTGTCGGATGACTCGGGGTGATCGACGGTCGGGGTGGCACGGGTATCGCCGTCACCATCTCCGTCGCCGTCGCCGTCACCATCTCCGTCGCCGTCACCATCTCCGTCGCCGTCACCATCTCCGTCGCCGTCACCATCTCCGTCGCCGTC
>NZ_LJSC01000055.1:28129-28219 GCF_001303875.1 Gemmobacter sp. LW-1
CCGTCGCCGTCGCCGTCACCATCTCCGTCGCCGTCGCCGTCACCATCTCCGTCGCCGTCGCCGTCGCCGTCACCATCTCCGTCGCCGTCG
>NZ_LJSC01000056.1:0-39999 GCF_001303875.1 Gemmobacter sp. LW-1
AGCGCCGCCATGGTGCGGCCCCAGCTGACGCCCATCAGCGCCGGTTTCGGTGTCAGTGCCACCAGCCAGCGCGCGGCGGCCTGGGCGATGCCTTCGTTCAGCATGTCGGGGTCGGTCACGCCGCCCATGGGAACCACCAGCGCCTCGCGCAGGCCCCACCGGGCCTGCAACGCGGCCTCCAGCCCCGTCGCGCGGCGAGCGCGCGGCACGATTTCCACCCTGACCACGCCCTCCGCCTTCGCCTCGGCCAGCAGACGGCCAACCTGCCAGCGGGTCAGGCCCAGCTCATCCGCCACCTGAGCCTGCGTGCGGTCGAGGTCATAATACAGCTTCGCCGCCTGAATCATCAGGTGGTCGCGGTTTTCATCCGCCGGCAGGCGCGCGGAATAGGGGCTGCGGTCGCTCATATGCGCAAAAATACATCATTTGCAGGATAAGGCAACATTTGTAACCTTTGGTGAGCCAACCTTTGCGTGATCGGTCTTTTGCCTTTCCGGCCATGAGCTTATTCTGGTTTCATGAATATCATCCTCATCATCGCCGCCGTGGCGCTCCTGTTCGTTGTGATCGCCCTGGCCGAGCCTGTGGCCGAAAGA
Source organism: Gemmobacter sp. LW-1 (assembly GCF_001303875.1). Lineage (NCBI taxonomy): Bacteria > Pseudomonadati > Pseudomonadota > Alphaproteobacteria > Rhodobacterales > Paracoccaceae > Gemmobacter > Gemmobacter sp. LW-1. The sequence continues at coordinate 597 of NZ_LJSC01000056.1, forward strand.
TTGCGTCTGCCCTATACGGTGGCCCTTGCGGCCATCGGTGCGCTTCTGGGGGCCGGGGCCGCGACCCTGACCGCGACGATGGGCACACGCCTGCCTGAGGAGGTTTCGGCGCTGCTGGCACTGCCCATCCGGTCCAGTGTCTTCCTTTACGCGCTGCTGCCCACACTGGTGTTTCAGGTGGCGCTGGGGCTCGATCTGCGGCGGATGCTGGATGACTGGGTGCCGATCCTTGTGATGGCGGTACTGGCGGTTCTGGCGGCAACGGCCTTTGTCGGCGGCGCGCTGGTGCCGTTCAGCCAGATGTCGGTGCTGGCCTGTTTTCTGGTGGGTGCCATCGTGTCCACCACCGATCCTTCGGCGGTGGTCAGCATCTTCCGGGGACTGGCCGCGCCGCAGCGGCTGGCGCGGATCGTCGAGGGCGAAAGCCTTCTGAACGACGCGGCGGCCATCGCGCTCTTTGGCTTCTTCCTGACCTTCGTGATGGCAGGGGTGCCGAACCCGACGCTGCATGACGCCTTCATCGGCCTGCCGGTGCAGGTGGCCAGCGGGATGCTCACCGGCTGGATCGTGGCGCAGGTGGCGCTGTTCGCCATGGTGATGCTGGCCGCATGGCCGCTGGCGCAACTGTCACTGTCGGTCGCGGTGCCCTATGCGACCTATCTGATTGCCGATCAGTTGCTGGGTGCCTCGGGCGTGGTGGCGGTTGTGTTTGCGGGCATGACGCTGAACTGGGCCGGGCCTGGACGGCTGTCGCCCGGTGCCTGGACCAACCTGCGCGAGGTCTGGGACTTGCTGGCGCACTGGGCGGGGGCGCTGATTTTCGTGCTGGCCTCGCTGCTCATTCCGCGGCTGATGGCGGATGCGCGGCCGTTCGACCTGTTTCTGGTGCTGGTCGTGGTGGTGGCGGCGACGGTGGCGCGGATGCTGATGCTGTGGGTGCTGCTGCCGTTGCTTGCACGCTTGCGCCTGTCGCCGAAGGTGGATCAGCCCTATCGCGTGGCAATCCTCTGGGGCGGGCTGCGCGGAGCGGTCACGCTGGCGCTGGCACTGGCAGTGACCGAGAACCTGCGCGTTCCGGTCGATATCCGCCGCGAGGTTGGCATTCTGGCCACCGGATTTACGCTGTTCACCCTGTTCATGCAGGGCACCACGCTGCGGCTGTTGATCCGCAAGCTGGGGCTGGCCAAGCTGGCCCCGCTGGATGTCGCGCTGTCCCGGCAGGTCATCGCTGTCGCCCTTCAGAACGTCCGCGAGGAAGTGTCTGAAAGCGTGAAAGAGCATGGCCTGAGCCGCGATATCGCGCGCGCCGAGGCGAAAAGCTTTGCCACCCGTCTCGATCAGGCGGTCGAGCTTGCGGATGCCAGTTCCGATATCGGCGAGAAGGACCGCATCACGCTGGGCCTGCTGGCCCTTGCCGGACGCGAGCGCGATCTGGTGCTGGAGGCGTTCCGCGAACAGGAGATCAGCCCCGGCCGTGCGCAACAGATGCTGACCGACGCCGACCGGCTGATGGAAGGCACGCGGGCGGGCGGGCGCACCGGCTATCGCCGCGCCGCACGGCGGGCGCTGGGGCGCGGACGGTTGCACCGGCTGGGCGTCTGGATGAACAACCGGCTGCGCGTGCCGTGGCTTCTGGCGCTTCTGACCGCGCACCGCTTCGAAATCCTTGAAAACCAGCGTATCCTTCTGAAGGATCTGCACGGCTATATCGACAGCAAGATCCGTCGCATCCATGGCCGCCGTGTGGCCGACCTTCTGCATCGCCTGCTGACCCAGCGCGAGGAGGAGGTGGAACAGGCGCTGGATGCGCTGCGCCTGCAATACCCTGGCTATGCCGAGGAGATGGAGCGACGCTTCATCCGCCGTCTTGCCCTGCGGCTGGAGGAGCGGGAATATGACACGCTGCTCGAAGACGGGCTGATCGGGCGCGAGCTGCACATGACCCTGCGCCAGTCGCTCAGCGGGGCGCGGCGGCGGCTGAACCGGCGGCCCCGGCTGGATCTGGCGGTGCAGAAAAGCGCGATGTTGCGGCAGATGCCGGCGCTGGCGGGGCTGGATGCGGCACAGTTGCGCATGGTGCAGAAGCGGGTCGCGACGGTCTATGCCCAGCCGGGCGATGTGCTGATCCGCAAGGGCGATCCGGCGCGGCATGTGTTCTTTATCGCCTCCGGCGCGGTCGAGGTCGAATTCGCCGGGCAGGTGGAACGTCTGGGCCGGGGCGAGATGTTCGGGCAACTGGGCATCCTGACCCACCGGCCGCGCCGGGCGCAGGTCACGGCGATTACGCATTGCACGCTGCTGACGCTGGATGAGGCGCGGTTCCTTGATCTTCTGTCGCGGGACGAGACGCTGCGCGAAGCGGTGGAGAAAAGCACCGCCCGCCGTGGCCTGATGGAGGCGGCGGCGCGGCTTGGCCCTGCCGAGGCGGCCCCGGTCAGATAAGCCCGCGCCGGCTGGCGGCCAGCGCAGCTTCAGCCCGGCTGGAGATGTTGAGCTTGCGGTAGATCGACTTCGTATGCGAGGCGCAGGTGTTGGGCGTGATCCCCAGCGTGGCGGCAATATCGGTGCCGGTGAAGCCCTTACCCAGAAGGCGAAGCACCTCCTGCTCTCGCTGGGTGAGTGCCACATCGGGCTGGCCCGGCACCTCGGCAGGGCGCAGCGCCTTTGCCTGGGCCTGGAAATGGGCGATCATGCGCTGGGCGATGCGGGGCGAGATCGGCGGCTCTCCGGCTGCGATCCGGCGGAACTGGTCGGCAAGGCTCGCGGCCTTCACGCCCTTGAGGATATAGCCCATCGCCCCCGCCGCCAGCGCGTCGAACAGCGAGGCGTCATCCTCGAAGATGGTGATGACCACCGGCAGCGTTTCGGGCAGGTCACGGGTGATCGCGCGAATGATGTCGATGCCGTGGCCGTCCGGCAGGTCGAGGTCGATCAGTGCGAAGTCAAAGCGCGTGTCGCTGTGAAACAGCGCCGTCACAGCCTCGGCACAGGTGGAGGCGGTGCTGATCATGGCACCCGGCAGCGTGACCTGAAGGGTTTCGCAGATCCAGTTCCGGGTTTCACGATTATCGTCCAGCACCAGCGCATGCAGAACAGCCCCGTCCGTGCGGAGCGATCTGGAAAGGTCTGCGTCGCGGCTCTGGTTCATTGGTCCTGTCTATCGGCGTAAAATGACTTTGTGGGGCGAAAACTCAGGTATTCAAGAAATATCAGCGTTCAGCGGAAGGTAAAGTTCCATCCGGTAATGGCCATTTTCTGTCGGACCGGCCTCAAGACGGCCTTTCAGCGCCTCTGCCCGGTTGCGCATGTTGCCGGTGCCATTGCCACGATGGGGGCCTTCTGCCCGCCGATCCGCAGAGGAAAGCGCATTGACAAGGCACAGGTGCAGGCTCTGGCCGTCACAGGTGGCGGTGACATTGATATTCCCGGCGCCATGCGTCAGCGCATTGCTCAGGGCCTCGCGCTGGATGGCGGTCAGATTGCGCTGCATGTCATAGCGCAATGGGATCTCGGCTTCGTCGGCGCTGCCCGGCGGCCAGATCAGGCGCCGGTCCAGCGCCTCGGCCCGGCTGCGGCTTTCAGCGCGCAACTGGCCGATCAGCAGCGGCAGCGTCACCTCGCGCCCGGCCAGCCCGGTGGCGATCTGGCGCAGGTCTGACAGCGCTTCGATCAGGAAATCCTGCCGCTGGCCGTCGTCGCGGGCATGCAGGCTGGACAGAAGGCGCGACCCCACATCGTCATGCAGGTCGCGGGCGATGCGCTGGCGTTCGCGGGCGACGGCGGTTTCATAGGTCACGCGGTCGCGGCCCGCGGCTTCGGCCAGCGTGGCAAGCTCATCGGCCAGTGCGCGATCCTCGGCGTTGAACAGCCGTCGTCCGGCGGCGGCATAGCCCAGACGCAGGGCGGGCGTGCCCTCGGGGCCTGGGATGACCAGCGCCAGCCCCTCGTCCTCCAGCAGGGCGCCGGTCACCGGCGCGGGCAGCGCCTCGACCCGCAGCGGCGCGAACAGCCGTTCCATCACACCGCGCCAGGCATTTGCCTTGGCCTGCCCGCCATGCTGAAAGGCCACGGACAAAGTATCGCGGTACAGTGCCGCAAGATCAGGGCGGCGGCGGCCAAGCCAGCGGTCAAAGACCAGATCTCGCATGGGAAAATACACCAGCCCCACCAGCGCCACGGCCGAGGCCAGCGAGGCCGGGCCGGACAGGCTCAGCGTCAGCAGGAAGACCGTATCGACCACGATCATCAGCGCGACGACTGCAAGGCTGAACAGCACCCGCAGCGCCCAGCGGTCCAGATCGAACAGGCGATAGCGGGCCAGCGCAAGCGCGGCGCCGACATAGATCGCGCAGAGCGGGATGAAGGCCAGCCCCTGTGACAGGATCGTTTCCGCCCCGATCAGCGAAGGCAACGAGACCATAAGGACGAAAACGCCCGAGCCCAGCAGCACCGACAGCCCCAGCCAGCGCAGGGCGGCGCGGTCGGCGGGATGGCCCCGCGTGGCGCGCAGCTGTGCAAGGATCAGCCCGAGGATCGTCAGGAACATCACCCCGATGAGCACCTGCGGCTTGATCAGGTCATAGGGCGGAAGTTGCAGCCGATAGGCGATTTCGTTGACAGCGGCCAGCGCCGCCACTGCCCGGACCCACCGCGACGCCAGAACGGGCCGGGGGTAGCGCGCGAACAGCCCGATCATGCCGACCCCGAAGGCGAAAGTGCCGATGTGGTTCACGATGCTCAGGCGCCACAGCAGATCCGGGTCGATGGACAACTCGCGCGTACCATAGACAGAAGCGGTGAAAGCCGCCGTCGCCACCCCGGCCCCGGCCAGCACGAAGCCGCCCAGCCCCTCGCTTTGCTGGCGGCCATTGCGGCCGCTGCGCAGGACCAGAAGGAAGGCCGCGATGGCCAGAACGATGATCCCGACCGCCCATTGGACCCAGAACATCGCGGGCAGGTGCCGGAGCGGGGTTTCAGCCGTGACGGGCAGGTCGATCTCGTCGCCGTTCTCCAGATGCAGGCGCAACGGCTGTCCGGCAGCGGTGGCCTGCGTGGTCAGGGCAGTCATCTCGCCCTGCGCTGCGAGCAGGGCACGGAAACCGGCATAGCTGCTCAGCATGTCGGGGTCTTCGACCAGAAGATCCGGTGTCAGCAGGACGGGCGCGCCTGCCTGCCCGGTGGGCGGCCCCAGCGCGCGGACCTCAATCGCCCCGTCCGGCGCAAGTACAGAAATGCGGCTGCCATCGGTCTGGACGCTCAGACTGTAGTCCGGCAGGCTTTCGCGCAGGGCCAGCACGGCAAGCGCCAGAAGCAGGATGCCGACGCAGGCGGCCAGCAGCCGCAACGCAGGGGTGCGCAGCTCATGCATCCCGCAACCCTGCGGGAAGTCGTTCTGGCTCCATGCGCAAAATCCTCGTCTCCCCCGGCAAAATCCGCCCCTGCCTGTCCCCGTTTCAGACCATAGCGCAGGAAAGACACCCTGCAACCCGCTGAACCCGGACTTTGGCTTTTGCGCGGCCTTTCCGGGGCATATCCCCTGAACAGGGGATGTGTTTACCTTGCGAGATGCGGCATATCAGAGAAAATTTTCAATCGGGGTTTGACCATGGCCTACCTGCCCGGCGACGACAAGAAAAACACGATTTACGGAACGGACGAGTCCGATCAGATCCTTGCCTATGCGGGCAACGACAAGGTGTTCGGCGGCTTCGGCAACGACAACATCCTGGCGGGCGATGACAACGATACCGTCTATGGCGGCTTTGCCACCGATGTGGTGAACGGCGAGGCGGGCAATGATGTGATTTACGGCGACAGCGCCGGAGACATCCTGACCGGCGGCGCGGGCAAGGACCGCATCTTCGGGGGCAGCGGATCGGATACGATCGGCGGGTATGGTCAGCCGATTTCGGATTACGCCGGAGATGTCATCGATGGCGGCTCGGGCCTCGACTGGATGTATCTTGATTACTCGTCGCGCGGCAGCAAAGTCTCGCTGACCATCGGGGACTGGATCAAGACCCAGACGCTGACCGGCGGGGTATCCGTGACATGGGTCGATGTGTTCAACATCACCGGCACGTCGCAGAACGACAAGATCACCGGCGGGATGTTCTATGACTTCCTGTATGGCGGCGACGGTCATGACCGTCTGAATGGCGCCGGTGGCAATGACTCGCTTGAAGGCGGGCTTGGCAACGACACGTTGCTGGGCGGCATGGGCAATGACACGCTGCGCGGCGGCGAAGGCAACGACCGGCTTGATGGCCAGCAGGGGGCCAACCTCCTGGATGGCGGCGCTGGCAACGATACGCTGAATGGCGGGCTTGCGGGCTGGCTGTACGGTGGCGAGGGCAACGACAAGATGACCGGCGGCATTTCGAACGACACGTTCGATGGCGGGCTGGGCAATGACTCGATGTATGGCGGCGCGGGTAACGACGTCTTCTACCGTGATGAGGGCAACGACCTGATCAACGCCGGGGCGGGCGATGACACTGTGAGCCTGCGCTATGGTGCCGACCGTGACACGCTGATCGGCGGGGCAGGGAGCGACACGCTGATCCTCGAACAGGTGACGGACAATTTCACCGCCAAGGCATCGGGCAAGACCGTGACCCTGCCGGGGGGCACGAAATATTCGGGGTTCGAGAACTACAACCTGCAAGCCTCCAATCAGGGGCAGGGCCTGAAGTTCACCACGCTGGGCGGCAATGACACGCTGTATGCGACTTCGGGCAGTGATGTTCTGAACTCGGGCAGTGGCAACGATTTCATCTATGCCTATGGTGGCAACGACAAGATCTATGGCGGCGCGGGCGATGACTTCCTTGCCGTCGATTCCGCCGAAAAGGATACCGTGGATGGCGGCGCCGGGCGCGATACGCTGTCGATGGGCAACTATACCGACACCCGTGATCTGGTGATGGCCTTCACCGGCAAGAACGGCACACTGACCGGCGGTTCGGTGTTCAAGGGGATCGAGACGGTCAGCGCCAGCTTCGGCTCGGGCAATGACAAGTTCGTCAAGGTCGGCGCGCTGGAATCGGTCAACCTGAGCGGCGGCGCCGGAAATGACACGCTTTCCGGCACCAAGAATTCGTTCGACTACCTGCGCGGCGATGCCGGAAACGACAGCCTGAACGGCGGGGCAGGCGACGACAATCTGGACGGCGGCGAGGGCAATGACACGCTCATCGGCGGCGACGGCAACGACTGGATCAACGACAATTACGGCACCAACAAGATCGACGCCGGTGGTGGCAACGATTATGTGGCGCTGTCCGAATACTATCCGACGATTGAGGAATATGCGATCGGCGGCAGCGTCAAGCTGGGCGCCGGGGATGACAACCTGCAACTGACGATGCGGGTCGATGGCCTTGGGCGGATGGTGGCGGACGGTGGCTCCGGTGTGGATACTATCGGCCTGTCTCTGGGGGACCAGACCGACGACATCATCTTCAACATCCGCAAGACGAAATCGCTGCTGGACGGCCGTATCAAGGTAACCGGGTTCGAGACCGTCAATTTCACCTCGGGTTCGGGCAATGATGTCCTGACCGGCGGTGCAAATGGCGATACGATGAGCGGCGGCGAAGGCAATGACAAGCTGTACGGCGGCGCCGGCAGTGACCGGCTGGACGCCGGGGCGGGTGTCGACAAGCTCTACGGTGGCTCGGGGATGGATTATCTTACCGGCGGCAGCGTCACGGGCGCGCGGGAAACCGGCGATGTGCTGGACGGCGGCGCCGACAATGATGTCATCACGATGGGTCTGGGCGCCACCGCCATCGGCGGCAGCGGGTTCGACACGCTGGTCCTTTACCTGACCAGCGAGACCGGGAATTTCTCGCTCAACATCGGAAAAGCCACGCAAAAGCTTGATGCCGCGACGAAAATCTCGGGCTTCGAGGCGCTGCAATATTACGGCAGCGCCGGCAAGGACAACGTGACCGGCGGCGAGGGCGTGGACATCCTGAACGGCTACAACGGCAATGATACGCTGGTGGGCCGGGGCGGCACCGACACGCTGACCGATGGCGCCGGGAACGACAAGCTGTACGGCGGCGATGGCGATGACACGCTGTGGCGCAGCGACATGACCGGCAAGGACGTGTTCGACGGCGGCGCCGGAACCGATACGCTCCAGTTCTCGGGCTACTACGGCAGCGTCATCCTCGACCTGGCCAAGCAGTCGCAGAATGACGGGCTGGCCAAGGGCCTGACCGTCAAGAACATCGAGCGCGTTCACGGCAGCTTCAACGAGGACCGGCTGAGCGGGGACAGCAAAGCCAACTACTTCAACGGTGGTTACGGCGATGATACGCTGGATGGCCGCGCGGGCAATGACACGCTGGACGGCGGCACCGGCGACGACTGGCTGACCGGCGGTGCCGGAAATGACATGTTCATTCTCAACCGCGACGGCAATCAGGGCGATATCATCACCGATTTCACGCGCGGCTCTGACAAGCTGGGCATTCAGGGCTATGCCTTCGGGATCTATGCCTTTGAAAAACCCGCATTCGAGCTGGTGACCGGGGCCAATCCTGTCGCCAAGACAACGGGCCCGACCATCCTGTTCGAAACCGATAACGGGCGGCTCTGGTTCGATCCCGACGGCAAGGGCGATGTGGCCGAAGCCGAGTTCATTGCCCAGTTGCGCGGTGTCAGCACACTGACGATGAACGACTTCGAGTTGTTCTGAGCGGCTGACACAGCGTTACGGGCGATGAAAGCCGCGCGGGGATCCCCTCTCTCGCGCGGCTTTTTCTTTGCTACATCATCCATTCAATCGGCAGCAGGCCGATCAGCGTCAGTGCGATACGCCGGGGCAGGCTGCTGCCAGGCTCGTCGGTCAGGGCCTGCCCATGGCCATCGGACCAGACCAGCCCTTCGGAGCCTTCGGTCACGCGCCAGGCGGTATCGCCCAGATTGCTGTCGAAGCTCTGGCTCATCGCAGCGGCCAGCGCCGGGCTGCGGATCAGGAAGCCCATCTCGCAATTCAGAAAAACCGAGCGCGGATCGAAGTTGAACGAACCGACAAAGACCCGGTCGCCGTCGAGCGTGAAAGTCTTGGCGTGCAGGCTGGCACCCGAACTGCCCAGCAGGCCAAGCTGTTCGGCGCTTTCGGCCAAGGCGGGGCTGCGTTTCAGCTCGAACACTTCGACTCCGCCTTCCAGCAGGGCCTTGCGATATTTGGCATAAGAGGCATGGACCGGCAGGACATCCGTTGCCTCCAGCGAATTGGTCAGCGCGCGGACCTTCACGCCCCGTGCTGCAAGGCCGGTCAGCACCTCAACCCCGCGCTGGCCGGGCACGAAATAGGCCGAGGCCAGATCCAGCCGCTGTTCCGCCGCCCCGAGGATCGCGGCCAGCCGGCCGATCATCAGCGCCTCGGGGGCCACCGGGCCCAGCCCCTTGGCCGGGTCGTCAGACACCATCTGCACCGGCACCCAGTCCAGGAACTGCCGTCCGGCCAGCAGATCTCCGACCAGACGGGTGTCCCGCAGCGCGGCGTTGTAGTCTGCCGCATCAGGCGCCGCGCGCGCGGTCGCCACAGCCGAGGCAAAGCGTGCCGCTGCATCCTTGGGTGGTGTGACCAGCGCCTCGTGCGGATAGGCCGAGCCGCTGTTCCAGTAGGCATCGAAATCGGCATCGACCTCGGGCAGGATGGCACCTGACGCCAGCAGGTCGAAATCGGAATACTGGGTATCTGCCGCGCGCGAGAAATAAATATCGCCGATGTTGCGCCCGCCGATGATGGTGGCGACGCCATCGACGGTGAAGCTCTTGTTGTGCATGCGCCGGTTCAGGCGCGGAAAGTCAAAGGCATAGGACAGCAGCCGGGGACTGCGCAGCGTGAATGGATTGAAGATGCGTACCTCTGCCATCGGCAGGGCGTTCAGCGCCGAAAGTTCGGTATCCAGATCAGGTGTGCCGTTGTCATCCACCAGAAGCCGGACGCGCACCCCGCGTTCGGCCGCAGCGCGCAATTCGTCGAGCAGCGGCAGCCCGGTCAGATCGCGTTGCCAGATGTAATAGCGGGCGTCGATGCTGCGGGTGGCGGCGCGGGCCAGCAGCATCCGGGCGGCATAGGCCTCGGCGCCGTGATGAAGCGGGCGGATGCCGGTCAGGCCCGGATGCGCGCTGGCATCAGGCAGCAGCGCCGCAGCCAGCGGGCTGGCCGGATCGGCGGGCAGGGCGCGGGTTTCGCTGCGTCCGTCCAGCGCGGGCAGCGGAAAAGCGAGCCGCGCCAGCAGGACAAGCGCGGCGCAGGCCAGCGCCAGCTTGACCACGAACCGCAATATTCCCATCGTCCCCTCCGGCTTTGGCGAGGCCGCTCAGACCTCTTCCACCATGACCACGCCCTGCATCGCCTTGATCGCGCCCTTGATCTGCGGTGAAACCGGGTAAAGCTGCGGCAGCGTCAGGTCGATCTCGCGCCCCTCGGCATCGGCCACGGTCAGGGTGATCTGGCCTCTGGAGCGCCCGGCCTCGACCCGCGCGAACAGGGCCGCGACCGAGGCCACCGCCTCGGCCTGATCCAGATGGATGCGCAGATTGGTCCCACCGGCTTCCGCCGCCACGCTGTCGATCGGCTGGGCCGAACGCGCCAGCAGCTTCAGCGTGTCGCCTTCCAGATTGGCCTCGACCGTCAGGACGACATTCATGCCGGGTTCCAGATGATCGCGGCATTGTTCCAGCGTGTCGGAAAACACTGTGACCTCGTAAAGCCCCGTCGGATCAGACAGTTGCACAAAGGCGAAGCGATTGCCCTTGGCCGATTTGCGTTCCTGTTTCGAGGAAACGGACCCCGCGATCTTGGCCGCCACCGGGCCATTTTCGCAAGCCAGCGTCAGTTCGGCCAGCGTCAGCACCTTCTTGCGCTTCAGCGGACCCATGTAATCATCCAGCGGGTGACCGGACAGGTAAAAGCCGATGGCCTGATGTTCCTGCGCGAGCCGTTCGACCGGCAGCCAGTCATTACGGTTGGCCATGCGCGGTTCGGGGATGTCCGATCCTGCCTCGCCGAAAAGCGACACCTGGGCCGAGGTCTTGGCTTCGTGGATCGCTGCCGAATAGGCGACCAACCCGTCCAGCCCGTCGAACACCCGCGCGCGGTTCGGGTCCAGCATGTCGAAACAGCCCGCCCGCGCCATCATCTCCAGCGGGCGCTTGCCCACGCGCTTCAGATCCACGCGGCGGGCGAAATCGAAGATCGTGGCAAAGGGTTTGTCCGCGCCGTTCGGCCCGCGCCGCGCCGCAACGATCAGGCCCATCGCATCGACGCCCACATTCTTCAGCGCGCCAAGCGCATAGACCACCTTGCCGCCTGTCACGCTGAAGGTGGCAAGGCTGCGGTTCACGCAGGGCGGCACCACCGGGATCGACAGCTTGTCCAGCTCGCGTTTGTAGACAGCCAGCTTGTCGGTCAGATGAATATCGCAGTTCATCACGCCAGCCATGAATTCGACAGGGTGATTGGCCTTCAGCCAACCCGTCTGATAGCTGACCACGGCATAAGCGGCGGCGTGGGATTTGTTGAAGCCGTAATTGGCGAATTTCTCCAGAAGGTCAAAGACCTCACCAGCTTTCTTCGCATCGATGTTGTGGGTCGCTTTGGCGCCGTCGATGAATTTGGGGCGCTCCTTGGCCATCTCCTCGGCGATCTTCTTGCCCATGGCGCGGCGCAGAAGATCAGCGCCGCCGAGGCTGTAGCCCGCCATAACCTGCGCAATCTGCATCACCTGTTCCTGATAAACGATGATGCCCTGGGTTTCGGCGAGGATCGGGTCGATGGTCGGATGCAGGCTTTCCAGCGGGCGCAGCCCGTGCTTCACCTCGCAATAGACCGGGATGTTTTCCATCGGGCCGGGACGATACAGCGCCACCAGCGCCACGATATCCTCGATGCAGGTGGGTTTCATGCGCCGCAGCGCATCCATCATGCCCGAGCTTTCGACCTGGAACACCGCAACCGTCTTGGCCTGCGAATAGAGATCGTAGGTCGCCTTGTCATCGAGCGGGATATGGCCGATGTCATTCTCGGCCCCCGGCTTCGGCTCGTATAGCCGCGTACCGTCCGGCGCCTCATGCAACTGTCGCCCGGTGCCAAGGATCAGGTCGATGGCATTCTGGATCACCGTCAGGGTTTTCAGACCCAAAAAGTCGAACTTCACCAGACCGGCGGCTTCCACCCATTTCATGTTGAACTGGGTGGCGGGCATGTCCGACCGCGGGTCCTGATACAGCGGCACCAGCGCATCCAGCGGCCGGTCGCCGATCACAACACCGGCGGCGTGAGTGGAGGCGTTGCGCAGCAAGCCCTCGATCTGCATGCCGTAATCCAGCAGGCGCTTCACCACCTCCTCGGCCTTGGCCGCCTCGCGCAGGCGTGGCTCGTCCGCCAGCGCCTTCTGGATGCTGACCGGCTTCACCCCCTCGACCGGAATCATCTTCGACAGCCGGTCCACCTGCCCGTAAGGCATCTGCAAGACGCGGCCCACATCGCGCACGGCGGCCTTTGACAGAAGCGCGCCGAAGGTGATGATCTGCCCCACCTTGTCGCGGCCATAGCGTTCCTGCACATAGCGGATCACCTCTTCGCGGCGGTCCATGCAGAAGTCGATGTCGAAGTCCGGCATCGACACCCGTTCCGGGTTCAGGAAGCGTTCGAACAGCAGCGCATAACGCAGCGGGTCAAGATCGGTGATGGTCAGAGCATAGGCTACCAGAGAGCCTGCACCTGACCCCCGCCCCGGACCGACCGGGATGGCATGCGCCTTGGCCCATTTGATGAAATCGGCCACGATGAGGAAATAGCCGGGGAACTTCATCCGCTCGATGATGTCGAGCTCGAATTGCAGCCGTGCCTCGTATTCCTCGACCGGCGCGGCATGGGGGATCACGTCAAGCCGCGCCTTCAGGCCCGCCCAGGCCTGACGGCGCAGTTCCTCCACCTCGTCATCGGCGAAGCGAGGCAGGATCGGTGCCCGTTTCGCGGCCTTGAAGGCGCAGCGCTTTGCAATCTCGACGGTATTCTCCAACGCCTCGGGCAGATCGGCGAACAGCGCGCACATTTCGGCTTCGGACTTGAAGTAATGCTGCGGCGTCAGCCGCCGGCGCGGCTCTGCCTGATCGACATAGGCGCCTTCCGCAATGCAGATCAGCGCGTCATGCGCCTCGTACATCTCGGATTTCGGGAAATAGACGTCATTGGTGGCGACCAGCGGCAGGCCCTTGTCATAGGCGATCTCGACAAAGCCACGCTCGGTCGCAGCTTCGGCTGCCATCAGCCGCCCGCCTTCGCCGGGGTGGCGCTGCAATTCGACATAAAGCCGCCCCGGATAGATCGCGGCGAGCCTTTCGGCCAAAGCCTCGGCCCGGCCCCGGTTGCCGGTTTGCAGGATCTTGCCCAAAGGCCCCTCGGCGCCGCCAGTCAGACAGATCAGCCCCGCCGCATGCGTCTCCAGATCCGCGAGCGTCACCTGCGGCAACTGCCCACCCTGATCAAGATAAAGGCAGGAGTTCAGCTTCATCAGATTGCCGTATCCCGTCTCGTCCTGCGCCAGCAGGACGACGGGAGCAGGCGCCTTCGGCTTTTCCCCGGGCGCGGGCGTCTCATAGGCAAGACTGACCTGACAGCCGACGATGGGTTGCACCCCGGCGCCGCTCGCAATGGTGGAAAACTCCAGCGCGGCGAACATGGCATTGCTGTCGGTCACCGCCACGGCGGGCATGTTCTGCGCGGCACAAAGCCCTACAAGCTTTTTCACCGGCACCGCGCCTTCCAGCAGCGAATATTCGGTATGGACACGCAGGTGGATGAATCGGACTGGATCGCTCATGCCTGATAGCCTAGCCTGTCGGCGTCCGGCCGGAAAGGGTGCCACATTCTTCGGCATTTCTTGTAACTGCTTTTGGAAAACGCAAAAAGGTAATGCTTGCCAGACGACGGGCCCTTGGGGTCATCTATAAAGAACCAGAACAAGGCCGCCCCTCTTACGCCGCATCGGAGGGGGCAAACCGGGCCAAGGGGGTAACGCGGCAGGACGACCGATGACCGGAGTAGCGTTTCTGCTGAACGGAACGCCGGTGTGCCTGGGTGAAACCAGCCCGACGCGCACCCTTTTACAATATCTGCGCGAGGATCGGGGCCTGACCGGCACCAAGGAAGGCTGCAATGAAGGTGATTGCGGCGCCTGCACGGTGATCGTGACCGATGAACATGGGCCGCGCGCGCTGAATGCCTGCATCCTGTTCCTGCCGCAACTGCACGGCAAGGCGGTGCGCACGGTCGAGGCCATTGCCGCGCCCGACGGCACGCTGCACCCCGTGCAACAAGCCATGGTTGATCATCATGGCAGCCAGTGCGGCTTCTGCACACCGGGCTTCATCGCCTCGATGGCTGCCGCCCATGCGCAGGGCCGCAAGGATCACGATGTGGTTCTGGCGGGCAACCTCTGCCGCTGCACCGGCTACGCCCCGATCATCCGTGCGGCCGAGGCGGCCGAGGGCCAGCCACTTCCGGCATGGATGGAAGACGACCGCGCTTTCATCTTGGCACAAATATCCTCGGGGGTCCGGGGGCAGACAGCCCCCGGCGCTTTCCGCCCCGAAACCACCGATGAACTCGCTGACTGGTATGCCGCCCACCCCGACGCGACGCTGGTCGCAGGCGCGACCGATGTCGGCCTCTGGGTGACCAAACAGTTGCGTGACCTGCCGCAGGTCGCCTTCCTGAACGGCATCGCTGAAATGCAGCGGATCGAGGCGCAGGGCGACTTCATCCGCATCGGCGCGGGGGTCACCCTGACCGACCTGCGCGCCGCCATGGCCGGGCCGCATCCGGCCTTTGCCGCCATGCTGACCCGCTACGCCAGCGAACAGGTGAGGAATGCCGCGACCATCGGCGGCAATATCGCCAATGGCTCGCCCATCGGGGACGGCCCGCCCGCGCTGATCGCACTGGGCGCGACCCTGCATCTGCGCGGGGGCACCGCGCGGCGCGAGATGGCGCTGGAAGATTTCTTCCTCGATTACCGCAAGCAGGATCGCCAGCCCGGCGAATTCGTTGAAGCCATTGCCATCCCCGCCACTGCGCCGGGGCTGCGGGTCTGGAAACTGTCGAAACGCTTCGATCAGGATATTTCCGCCGTGCTGGGCGCCTTCAACCTCACCGTTGCGGGCGGCACTATCACGGGCGCCCGCATTGCCTTTGGCGGCATGGCGGGTATCCCCAAACGCGCGACCGCGATGGAGGCGGCGCTGATCGGACAGCCCTTCACCCGTGCGGCCTTCGAGGCTGCCCGCGCCGCCGCCGCGCAGGATTTCACGCCGCTCAGCGACATGCGCGCCAGTGCTGCCTACCGGCTGGAGACGGCGGGCAATATGGCGCTCCGCTACTGGCACGAGGCCAGCGGCGCAGGCGTTGATGTGCTGGAGGTGCGGGCATGAGCATCGGCAAACCGCTTCCGCACGATGCCGCCGCCCTGCATGTGACCGGGGCCGCGCGCTACACCGATGACATCCCGCTGCCTGCCGATGCGCTGCATCTGGCCTTCGGCCTTTCGACCTGTGCCCATGGTGCGATCACCGCGATGGACCTGTCGGCGGTCCGGGCCGCCCCCGGCGTGATCGCGGTGTTTTCCGCCGAAGACTGGCCAGAGATGCCGGATTGCTCGCCCTCGCTGGGCGACGAGCCGCTTCTGGCCACGGGTGAGGTGCATTATGTCGGCCAGCCGGTGTTTCTGGTGGTGGCCGAAAGCCATCTGGCGGCGCGCAAGGCTGCACGCCTGGGCAGGATCAGCTATGACGAACGCCCGGCGCTGCTGACGGTCGAGGATGCGCTGGCGGCGAACAGCCGGTTTGAACAGGGCCCGGTCATCTGGGCGCGGGGCGATGCGGCGGCGGCGATCGGCAAGGCGCCGCAGGTGGTGGAAGGGCAGTTCGAGGTCGGCGGGCAGGAGCATTTCTATCTGGAAGGCCAGGTCGCGGCGGCCCTGCCGCAAGAGGGCGGAGATATGGTGGTCCACAGTTCCACCCAGCACCCGACCGAGATCCAGCACAAGGTCGCGCATGCCCTGCATCTGCCGATGAGCGCGGTGCGGGTCGAAGTGCGCCGCATGGGCGGCGGCTTTGGCGGCAAGGAAAGCCAGGGCAATCACCTCGCCATCGCCTGCGCCATGGCGGCGCATGCGACGGGGCGCCCTTGCAAGATGCGCTATGACCGCGATGACGACATGGTCATCACCGGCAAGCGGCATGACCTGAAGATCGGCTATCGCGCCGGGTTTGACGCGACGGGGCGGATCCTAGGGGTGGAGTTCACCCATCTGTTCCGCTGCGGCTGGAGCCAGGATCTGAGCCTGCCGGTCGCTGATCGGGCGATGCTGCATGCGGATAACGCCTATTTCCTTGAAAATATCCGTATCGAAAGCCACCGGCTGCGCACCAATACCCAGTCGAACACCGCCTATCGTGGTTTCGGCGGGCCGCAGGGCGTGGTGGGGATCGAGCGGGTGGTGGATCACGTCGCCCATGCGCTGAAGCTGGACCCGGTCGCGGTGCGGCGGCGGAATTTCTATGCGGAGGCTGCGGAGGGGGGGCTGTCTGCCCCCCCCGGCCCCCCCGAGGATATTTCCCGACAGAAAATGACGGCGGGGGTGTTCAGGGCCGAAAATCCGGGGACGGGGCATCGCTATGGCGGGACCCATTCTCCGAAAGCGGTGGTGCAGGCCACACCTTACGGCATGCCGGTCGAGGATTTCTGTCTGCGAGCCATGTTGGACGAGCTGGAGCGGACATCGGATTACGCCGCGCGGCGGGCCGAGATCGCGCGGTGGAACGCGGGATCGCCGGTGTTGAAACGCGGCATCGCGCTGACGCCGGTGAAGTTCGGGATTTCCTTCACGCTCACCTGGCTCAATCAGGCCGGGGCTTTGGTGCATGTCTATCAGGATGGTTCGATCCGGTTGAACCATGGTGGCACCGAGATGGGGCAGGGGCTCTTCCTGAAGGTTGCGCAGGTGGCGGCGAGCGTATTCGGCGTGGATGTGGCGGCGGTAAAGATCACCGCGACGGATACGGCGAAGGTGCCCAATACCTCGGCCACGGCGGCCTCTTCCGGCAGCGACATGAACGGGATGGCGGCGCAGGCCGCCTGCCTGACGATCCGTGACCGGATGGCGGCGTTCATGGCCGGCAAGTTCGGGGTGGAGCCGGGGCAGGTCCGTTTCGAAGGCGGCTCGGTGCGCGTGGCGGGCGAGGCTTTCGCCTTTGCTCAGGTGGCGGCATGGGCCTATCAGGCGCGGGTCTCCCTGTCGGCAACGGGGTTCTATGCCACGCCCAAACTGCAATGGGACCGGGTGAAGGGGCAGGGGAGGCCGTTCCTCTATTTCGCCTATGGCGCGGCGGTGACCGAGGTGGTGATCGACACGCTGACCGGCGAGAACCGCATTCTGCGCACCGATATCCTGCATGACACCGGGGCCAGCCTGAACCCGGCGATTGATGTCGGCCAGGTGGAAGGCGCCTATGTGCAGGGCGCGGGCTGGCTGACGACCGAGGAACTGGTCTGGGATGGCAAGGGGCGGCTGATGACGCATGCGCCCTCCACCTACAAGATCCCGGCCTGTTCTGATCGCCCGCCGGTCTTCAATGTCGCGCTGTGGAACCGCCCCAACCGGGAGGAGACGGTGGGCCGGTCCAAGGCTGTGGGCGAGCCGCCCTTCATGCTGGGGATTTCGGCCTTGATGGCGCTGTCGGATGCGGTAGCAGCCTGTGGCGACGGGTCCGCCTATCCGGCGCTTGATGCGCCCGCCACGGCAGAGCGGGTGCTGGCGGCGGTGCGGCGGCAGGTGGGCGATGTTTGACCGCGCGGAGCTTCAGGCGGCGCTGGCCGCACAGGGAACCGTAGTGCGGGTGGTCATCGCCGAGGTGAAGGGCTCCAGCCCGCGTGAGGTTGGCGCCGCGATGCTGGTCTGGCGCGGCGGGCAGGCGGGCACCATCGGCGGCGGCGCGTTGGAACATCTGGCAACCGGCATCGCCGGGGAGATGCTGGCGGGTGCCGGGGTGCGGCGCTTTGGTCGCTGGCCGCTGGGGCCTGCAATCGGGCAGTGCTGCGGCGGCGCCGTGGCGCTGCTGTTTGAGCGGTTCACGCCGGGTGATGCCTTGCCGGACGGGGTTTTTGCCCGCCCCGCTGCAACCGATAGCGCGATGCCTCTGGCAGTGAAGCGGCTGCTGGCGGCGCAGCGCGGCAGCGGCGTGACCCCGGCGCCGCAACTGGTGCAGGGCTGGTTTGTCGAGCCGGTGGCGGTTCCGGCGCGGCCCTTGTGGGTCTGGGGCGCCGGGCATGTCGGGCGGGCGCTGGTGTCGGTTCTGGCGCCGCTGCCCGATCTGGCGATCACCTGGGTCGATACCGCGCCCGAACGTTTTCCGGCCACGTTTCCCGAAGGGGTGACGGCGGTGCCGGTGGCAGATCCGGCGCTGCTGGTCGCCCATGCCCCGCGCGACGCGGCGCATCTGGTGCTGACCTATTCGCATGCGCTGGATCTGGAACTGTGTCACCGCATTCTGGCGCATGGTTTCGCCTCGTTGGGGGTGATCGGATCAGCGACGAAAGCGGCGCGATTCCGGGCACGACTGCACGATCTGGGGCATTTGCATACGGAAATTCAACGGATTGCCTGTCCGATAGGCGACAAGAGCCTTGGCAAGCATCCGCAAGCCATAGCAATAGGCATGGCAAGCGCGCTGCTGAAAGGCGCCGGCGAACAGGGGAAGCGCAGGGGGATGGCGGGATGACGGCAGCTGAAACCGGCGCGGGCGATCTGCTGCGCATCGAGGGCGTGACCAAGGCCTATCCCGGGGTGGTGGCGAACAGCGACGTGAGCTTCGCCATTGCCGAAGGCGAGGTCCATGCGCTTCTGGGCGAGAATGGCGCCGGGAAATCCACGCTGGTCAAGATGATCTACGGGCTGGTGAAGCCCGATGCAGGGCGGATGATCTGGCGCGGGGCGCCGTTTGCGCCCTCGCAGCCCAGTGCGGCTCGGGCTTCGGGTATCGCGATGGTATTCCAGCATTTTTCGCTGTTCGAGGCGCTGAACGTGGCGGAAAATGTGGCGCTGGGCATGGAAACCCCGCCGCCGATGCGGGAGTTGGCCGCGCGCATCCGCGCTGTCAGCGAGGAATATGGCCTGCCGCTGGATCCGTCGCGCATGGTGGGCGACCTTTCGGCGGGTGAGCGGCAGCGCGTTGAGATCATTCGTTGCCTGCTGCAATCGCCGAAGCTGCTGATCATGGATGAACCGACCAGCGTGCTGACCCCGCAGGAGGTGGAGATTCTGTTCCAGACGCTCCGGCAATTGCGGTCCGAGGGCACCTCGATCCTTTATATCTCGCACAAGCTTGAGGAAATCCGCACGCTTTGCGACCGGGCGACGGTACTGCGGCGGGGTAAGGTGGTCGGTGCCTGCATTCCGCGCGACAGCACGGCGCGCGAAATGGCAGAGATGATGGTAGGTGCAACGCTGACTCCGCCGGAGCGGCGCGCGACGGAAAAGGGCGAAGTGGCGCTGGGTGTCAGCGACCTGTCGGTCGCCTCGCCCATCCCCTTCGGCACCAGCCTGAAGGCGATCAGCTTCACCGTGGCGCGGGGCGAGGTGCTGGGCATCGCCGGGGTTGCGGGCAACGGGCAGGACGAATTGCTGCTGGCACTGAATGGCGAATTGCGGGTGGCACCGGACCGGGTGCGCATTCATGGCAAGCCCGTCGGGGATCTTGGACCCACGGACCGGCGTCGGGCGGGGCTGGTTTCCGCCCCCGAGGAACGGCTGGGCCATGCGGCGGCGCCCAATATGACGCTGACGGAAAATGCGCTGTTGTCGGGCGCGGTGCGGCAGGGGCTGACAGCGCGCGGTTTCATCGACTGGCGCGGCACCGAGGCTTTTGCCGAGAAGATCATCGAAAGTTTCGATGTGCGCACCCCCGGCACCCATGTTGCGGCGCGGGCGCTGTCGGGGGGCAACCTGCAAAAGTTCGTCGTCGGGCGGGAGCTTCTGCAAAGCCCCGAGGTCATCGTGATCAACCAGCCCACCTGGGGGGTGGATGCAGCGGCAGCGGCGGCGATCCGGCAGGCGATCCTTGATTGTGCCTGCGGCGGCGCGGCGGTGGTGGTGATCAGTCAGGATCTGGATGAACTGCTGGAAATCGCAGACAGTTTCGCGGCTCTGAACGAGGGGCGGCTGACGAAGCCGCGCCCGGTGCAGGGCCTGACCATCGACGAGATTGGCCTGATGATGGGCGGCGCGCACGGGATGGAGGTGGCGCATCATGCGGGCTGAGAGCGGGCAATTTTCTTGCAAGAAAATTGCAAATTCCTTTGAAGGAATTTGCGCGGCGACGGAGGGCAGCGCATGCTGAAGCTGGAAAAGCGGCCTTCGCCTTCGGTCTTCTGGGGCCGGGCCACGCCGGTTCTGGCGGTGGCGCTGACCATGGTGGCGGGCAGCCTGATGTTCGCGGCTTTGGGCAAGAACCCGTTCGAGGCGATCCGCACGATCTTCTGGGACCCGCTGTTCGGTGAATTCGCCTGGTATCTGCGCGGGCAGCTTCTGGTGAAGGCCGGGCCGCTGATCCTGATTGCGGTGGGGCTGAGCCTTGGCTTCCGCGCCGGGATCTGGAACATCGGCGCCGAGGGCCAGTATATCATGGGTGCGATCTGCGGCGCTGCCGTGGGGCTTGCGGCCTATCCGACCGAAAGCCGGCTGATTTTCCCGGTGATGGTGCTGGCGGGGGCCTTTGGTGGCTGGGTCTGGGCGATGATCCCGGCCATCCTGAAGACAAGGTTCAATACCAACGAGATCCTTGTCTCGCTGATGCTGGTCTATGTGGCGGAAACCGTGCTGGCCATGGCTTCCACCGGCTTTCTGCGCAACCCCGACGGCGCGGGTTTCCCCGGCAGCCGCAATTTCAGCAGCTATCCGGCGGCGGCCAACCCCGAACTGATCGCGGGCACCGGCCTGCATTGGGGCGGGGTCGCGGCACTGGGAGCTGTGGTCGCGGCCTATGTGCTGTTGCAGCGCCATATCCTTGGCTTCCAGATCAAGCTGGCCGGGCAGGCCCCGCGTGCCGCGCGTTTTGCGGGTGTCAGCCCGAACCGTCTTGTCGTCATGTGTCTGGGCATAGCCGGGGCGCTGGCCGGTCTGGCGGGGATGTTCGAGGTCACCGGCCCGGCCGGGCAGATCAGCATCGACTTCAATTCGAACTACGGCTTCACCGCGATCATCGTGGCCTTCCTCGGGCGGCTGAACCCCGTGGGGATCCTGTTCGCGGGGCTGTTGATGGCGCTGACCTATATCGGCGGCGAGATGGCCTCGACCAACCTTGGCCTGCCGTCGGCAGCCATTCAGGCGTTTCAGGGAATGCTTCTGTTCTTCCTGCTGGCCTGTGACCTCTTGACCAATTTCCGTATCGTTCCCGCCCGCAAGGAGGTGCGCTGATGTTCGGAGGTATTGATCCTGCTCTGCTGATCGCCTCGCTGATGGTGGCTTCGGTGCCGATCCTTCTGGCGGCTACCGGCGAGCTGGTGGTGGAGAAGGCGGGCGTTCTGAACCTCGGGGTCGAGGGGATGATGATCATGGGCGCGGTCTGCGGCTTCATCACCGCCGTCGTCACCGGCAGCCCGGCGCTGGGCTTTCTGGGCGGGGCGGCGGGGGGGGCCGGGCTGAGCCTGCTGTTCGCGCTGCTGACGCAGGTCATGCAGGCCAATCAGGTGGCCTCGGGTCTGGCGCTGACGCTGTTCGGGCTGGGGCTGTCGTCGCTGCTGGGGCAGGGCTATGTGGGGATCAAACCGCCGCATACCGGCGCCGTGCCCTTCGGGCCGCTGGCCGACATCCCGTTCTTCGGCCGGGTGATCTTTGGCCATGACCCGCTGGTCTATCTGTCGGTTCTGGCGGTGGCGGCAGTCTGGATATTCCTGCGCAATGCGCGGGGCGGGCTGATTCTGCGCGCCGTGGGCGAAAGCCACGAAGCGGCACATGCGCTGGGCTACAAGGTGCGGCGCATCCGGGTGCTGGCCATCCTGTTCGGCGGTGCCATGGCGGGTCTGGGCGGCGCTTATATCAGCCTCGTGCGCGTGCCGCAGTGGACCGACGGTATCACCGCGGGCGCGGGCTGGATCGCCCTGGCCATCGTGGTCTTCGCGAGCTGGCGTCCGTGGCGCGTGCTGCTGGGGGCCTGGCTTTTCGGCGGCATCACGGTGCTCCAGCTCAATCTTCAGGCGGCGGGTTCAGGCATTCCGGTCGAATACTTGTCGATGTCGCCTTATCTGATAACCATTCTCGTGCTGGTCATCATGTCCTCGGGCCGGGGCCGGGCGGCGCTGAACGCGCCGGCGAGCCTTGGTCAGAATTTCCACGCCGCGCGTTGAGCCGGCCACGATCAACCCGGGCGCAATGCCCGATGCTACAGGGAGCAACCGAATGAACCGCAGACATCTTCTTGCCACGGCGGCGCTGGGCCTTTCGCTGGCCTTCGGCGGCGCGGCCTCCGCTCAGGACAAGACCAAGGCCTGCTTCGTCTATGTCGGCCCGATCGGCGACGGCGGCTGGACCTATCAGCACCATCAGGGTGCGCTTGCCGTGCAGGAAGCCTATGGTGACAAGGTGGAAATCGCCTGGCAGGAAAACGTGCCCGAAGGCGCGGACGCCGAGCGTGTGCTGACCCAGATGGCGCTGGGTGGCTGCGACATCATCTTCACCACCTCGTTCGGCTATATGGACCCGACCAATGCGGTGGCGAAGAAATTCCCGAACGTGAAGTTCGAACATGCCACCGGCTTCAAGCGGGAATCGCCCAATGTCTCGACCTACAACGCGCGTTTCTATGAAGGCCGGGCGGTGCAGGGCGTCATCGCGGGCCGGATGACCAAAACCAACAAGATCGGCTATATCGGCTCGTTCCCGATCCCCGAAGTGATCATGGGTATCAACAGCTATTACCTGCATGCCAAGAAGGTGAATCCGGATGTCGAACTGACCGTTGTCTGGGCCTTCACCTGGTTCGACCCGGCGAAAGAGGCCGATGCCGCCAAGGCGATGATCGAGCAGGGCGTGGATGTCATTGCCAGCCACACCGATTCCACCGCGCCGCTGGCCGAGGCTGCCAAGGCAGGCGGCAAGGTCATCGGCTTCGGTCAGGCTTCGGACATGACCGAATACAAGCCCAGCCCGCGCGTGTCGTCGATCATCGACAACTGGGCGCCCTATTACGTCAAGCGCGTTGGCGCGCTGATGGATGGCACCTATGAACAGCAGGATGCCTGGGAAGGCATCGCCGGCGGCGAGGTGCAGATTGGCGAGATCACCGATGCGATTCCGGCTGATGTGAAGGCCGAGGCCGAAAAGCTGCGCGACGATATCGCGGCGGGCACCTACCATCCATTCACCGGCCCGATCAACAAGCAGGACGGCTCTGCCTGGCTGGCCGAAGGGCAGACCGCGCCGGATGGCGACTTGCTGGGCATGGGCTTCTATGTCGAGGGCATCAAGGGCGATATTCCGAAGTAATCGCGCCCCTGCGACGAAAAGACCCGGAAAGGCCCGCCGTTCTGGCGGGCCTTTTGTCTGGCGCGCCGAAGTTTTTATTTGTCAAATTCATATATGATTATATGTTGTATGCGCCAGCATGCAAATCGGGAGGAAGTCAGGCATGGCTCATATCGTCGTTCTGGGCGCGGGACTTGGCGGCGCCATCATGGCTTACGAATTGAAAGATCAGATCCGGCCGGAAGATACCGTGACCGTGATCACCAAAGAGCCGACCTATCACTTCGTGCCCTCGAACCCCTGGATCGCGGTGGGCTGGCGCGAACGGGATGACATCACGGTCGATCTCGCCCCGACCATGGCGAAGAAGGGGATTGCCTTCAAACCCGTCGCCGCCGAGAAGGTGCATCCGCAGGAAAACCGCGTCGACCTGATCGACGGCACCTCGGTCAGCTATGACTATCTGGTCATCGCCACCGGCCCCGAGCTTGCCTTTGACGAGATCGAGGGATTTGGCCCCGAGGGGCATACGCAGTCGGTCTGCCACGTCGATCACGCGCTGAAGGCGCGCGAACGGTTCGAGGAATTCTGCAAAAACCCCGCCCCGATCATCGTCGGCGCCGCGCAGGGGGCAAGTTGCTTCGGCCCGGCCTATGAGTTTCTGTTCATCCTTGAAACCGAACTGCGCCGCCGCAAGATCCGCGATCAGGTGCCGATGACCTTCATCACCCCGGAACCCTATGTCGGGCATCTGGGGCTGGACGGGGTGGGCGACACCAAGGGTCTGCTGGAATCCGAGATGCGCGGCAAGCACGTCAAATGGATGACCTCCTCGCGGGTGAAGAAGGTCGAGGACGGCAAGATGATCGTCGAGGAAATCGCCGACGATGGCAGCGTGAAGGCCGAGAAGGACATGCCCTTCGGCTTTGCCATGATGCTGCCCGCCTTCCGCGGCATCCCGGCGGTTTCGGGAATTGAGGGGCTGAGCAACCCGCGTGGCTTCACCATCGTCGACAAGTATCAGCGCAACCCGAAATTCCCCAATGTCTTTGCCGTCGGTGTTTGCGTCGCCATCCCGCCGATGGGGCCGACGCCGGTGCCCTGTGGCGTGCCCAAGACCGGATTCATGATCGAAAGTATGGTGACGGCGACGGCGCATAACATCGGCAATCTGGTGCGCGGGAAAGAGCCGGATCAGGTTGGCACCTGGAATGCCGTATGTCTGGCCGATTTCGGTGACAGTGGCATTGCCTTTGTTGCGCAGCCGCAGATCCCGCCGCGCAACGTCAACTGGTCCTCCAGTGGCAAATGGGTGCATCTGGCCAAGATCGGCTTCGAGAAATACTTCATCCGCAAGCTGCGCAAGGGCACGTCAGAGCCCTACTACGAAAAAGCCGCGATGAAGATGTTGGGCATCGACAAGCTGAAGGCGCCACAGAAAGGCTGACCGAAAGGGGGGCTTCAAGCCCCCTTTTCTTTGCCGGTCGGGCGGTTACTCTGCGCCCCCATGACATATGATTTCCTGATCATCGGGGCCGGGATCGCCGGTCTTTCCGCCGCCGCCGAGCTGGTGGCGCTTGGCTCGGTTCTGGTGCTGGAACGCGAGGCGCATCCTGCGCATCACGCCTCTGGCCGCTCCGCAGCACTTTATGAACCGCGCTATGGCCTGCCGCCGGTGGTGGAACTGTCGCTGGCCTCGGAAGCGGCGTTCCGTGCGCTGCCGGGCATCCTGTCGGAACGCGGCCTGATGATTCTGGCAAAGGCGGATCAGCGCGCCACTTTCGACCGTGATCTGGCGGGCTTCCAGCTTGAGGAAATCGGGGTCGAGGCGGCGTGCGGTATCGTGCCGATCCTTAACCCGGCGACCGTGGCCTTCGCGGCCACCGCGAGCCATGCCTGGGACATCGACACCGATCTGCTGATCCAGGGCCATATCCGCCGCCTGAAGGCGGGGGGTGGCGAGTTGCGCACCTCCAGCCCGGTCAGCGCTCTCCGTCGCGCGGGCGGGTTGTGGCATGTGACCACCGCGATGGGCGAGATTGCCGCGCGCATCTTGATCAATGCCGCAGGCGCCTGGGTCGGGCAGGTGGCGGGAATGGCGGGTCTGCGTGATCCGGGCTTCACACCGCTGCGCCGGTCCATGGCGCGGATCGCGGCACCCGGCGCGCGCGACATCTCGCGCTGGCCGATGCTGTTTGGCTGCGGTGAAAGCTGGTATGCCAAGCCTGATGCCGGGGCGCTGATCGTCTCACCGGCCGAGGAAGACCCGCTGGCACCGCAGGATGCCTGGGCTGATGACATGGTTCTGGCCGAAGGACTGGCCCGGTATGAGGAGATGGTGACCGAGCCCGTGACCCGGCCACTGGCCAACTGGGCGGGCCTGCGCACCTTCTCGCCCGACCGGGTGCCGGTCATTGGGCCGGACCCGGCGGAGCCCGCCTTTTTCTGGCTGGCGGGGCAGGGTGGCTACGGTTTCCAGACCTCGCCCGCCGCCGCGCGGCTGGTGGCGGCGCTGCTGGGTGGCACCGCGCCGGATGTCGGGGCCGATCTGGCCGCGCGCCTTTCGCCCACACGCTTCGCATGAGCCTGCGCCTGCCCGACAGCGGCGCGGATACCGATGCCGAGGGGCGCCGCCACGCGCCTTCCGCCGTGCGCAACGCGGGGCCGATCCTTGCGCTGCTGCAACAGGTGCTGCCGCCTGAAGGCCGGATGCTGGAGCTTGCCTCCGGCACCGGCCAGCACGCCCGTGCCTTCAGCGACGGCCTTCCCGGCTGGCACTGGCAGCCCAGCGATCTGAACCCGGAGAACCTGACCTCGATCCGCGCCTGGTCGGCCGGGCAGGACCGCATCGCGCCGCCCCTTGTGTTGGATGCCGGACGGCCCGGCTGGCACCGGGACATGGGCCGCTTCGATGCGGCGCTGGTTGTGAACCTGTTGCACCTGATCTCCGATACACAGGCCGCAGCGGTGCTGGCGGGCCTTGCTGCGGTGGCGCCGCGTCTGGTGATCTACGGCCCCTTCCTGCGCGAAGGCCAGACCACCAGCCCCGGCGACGCAGCCTTCCATGCTTCGCTGCGCGCGCAGGATCCGGCCATCGGATACAAGGATCTCGGCTGGGTGGCAGATCAGTTGCGCAGCCACGGCCATGATCTGCAATGGCATGAAATGCCCGCGAACAATCTGGCACTTGTCACATTCATGATTTGATATGTGTCAAGGCGCGGCCCCGGCCCGCATGGCATGGCCCTGACAGCAAGTCAGGAGCACGACATGAGTTACAAGGCAAAGATCGACAGCATGCGCGGCGAATTGCGCGTGATGAACAAGGCCATCCCCGAAACCATGCAGGGCTTCGCTCAACTTTCCAGGGCGGCCAAGGAAAACGGCCCGCTGGGGGTGAAGGAAAAGGAATATGTCGCCATCGGCATCGCCATCTCGCAGCGCTGTGAGCCCTGCATCAGTTTCCATGTTGAGGCGCTGATGAAGGCGGGTGGCACGCGCGAAGAACTGAGCGATGTAATGGCCATGTCGATCCAGATGGGCGGCGGCCCTGCGGTGATGTATGCCGCACATGCGCTGGCCTGCTGGGACGAGTTGGCGAACCTCGGCTGACCCTCCGGCGCCGCAGAAAAGCCGCGTGGACAATACGGCCCTCATCGGCAACGATGCAGGCCAGTCGTTTCCACAGAGGTTATAATGCTGCGGCGCCCGCTTGTCCTGTTTGCCTGCCTTTCCCTGCTTGCCGCCTGCGGTGGCGCCCCTTCACCCCAGGGCCGGACCGTGGCCCCGGTCCCTGCCGGTGCGGTGACCGCGCCGAATTTTGGCGATTCGCAGCCCCACCCCGAACTGGCCTCGGCCATCCGTCGCCACAGCGTGCACGGAATCGACGCCGCGCGCTTCCAGACCAGCATCGACTGGCAGACGGCGCGCGCCAACGGGGTGAACTTTGCCTTCATCAAGGCCACCGAAGGCGGCGATCGGGTGGACGAGATGTTCGACAGTCACTGGCGCGGGGCGGCCCGCGCAGGGGTGCGGCGGGGTGCCTATCACTTCTTCTATCATTGCCGCGTCCCGGAAGAGCAGGCACGCTGGTTCTTCCGCCATGTGCCGCGCCGCTCGGGCGATTTGCCGCCGGTGATCGACATGGAATGGACGCCGACAAGTCCGACCTGCACGATCCGCCGTCCGGCCACCGAAATCCGCGCCGATGCAGATGTGCTGATCCGCATGTTCACGCAGCATTACGGCACGGCACCGATCCTCTACACCACCGTCGATTTCTACGAGGACAACCAGCTTTGGAAGCTCAGGGGCGTGGATTTCTGGCTGCGTTCGGTCGCGGCCCATCCTTCCGACCGCTATCCGGGGCAGCACTGGGCCTTCTGGCAATATACCTCGACGGGTCAGGTGCCAGGCATCGCCGGTGCTGTGGATATCAACGTCTTTGCCGGGGGCGAGGCCGCCTGGGCCGACTGGCTCGCCAAACGCGCGCAACCCTGACGAGGCGCCCGGTCTGACTGTCGTGCCGTGAGTATTTGGGCAAGAAGCAAAGCCATCTTGCTCCTTGCAAAAATACTCATGTGCGGCCGGGGATCTCACCCGCCGCCGGGCAGGGGCACGATGAAAAAGGCCGCCCGTGTTGCAGGCGGCCTTCTGGTCTGGGGGAGGGCGGATCAGCCGTTGACGCGGATGCGCTCGTTCTTCGGGTCGAAGGGGCTGTCTTCGACGACCACCGCGTCCCATTCCTTCAGCAGCATCTTCACCTTCAGCTTCGTACCGACTTCGGCCAGTTCGGGGCTGACATAGCCCATGCCGATCTGCTTGCCGAAGGCCACCGAATAGCCGCCCGAGGTCAGACGGCCCACTTTCACGCCGTCTTTCAGGATCGCTTCCTTACCCCACGGGTCGGTATCATCCGGCCCGTCGATCAGCAGGGTGACGCATTTCGAACGGATGCCGGTGTCGAGCATCGCCTGCTTGCCACGGAAGTCTTTCGACAGATCGACAAAACGGTCCAGTGCGGCTTCCAGCGGGGTTGCGTCGCGGCCCAGTTCGTTGCCGAAGGCGCGATAGGATTTCTCCTGACGCAGCCAGTTCTGCGCGCGGGCCCCGACACCTTTCAGGCCGTGCTTTTCACCCACCGACCACAGCAGATCCCAGAGGTAGCGGCCGAACTCGATCGGGTAGTGCAGTTCCCAGCCCAGTTCGCCGGTATAGGCCACGCGGATCGCGCGGATCGGGCACATACCCAGCTCGATGTCGCGATAGGACAGCCAGGGGAAGCGCTTGTTCGACAGCGCGGTGTCCGGGTCGGCATCCTTGATGAGGTCTTTCATGAGGGCGCGGGCATTCGGACCGGCCAGCGCATAGACGCCCCATTGGGTCGTCACGTCGTGGATGTCGATATAGCCGCCGCCATTCCCCATGAAATCTTCGGCAGATTTCAGCAGGAAGTCGCTGTCATACGAAGTCCATGCCCCGGCGGAGATGATGTAGTATTCATTCTCCTTCAGCCGGACGATGGTGTATTCGGTGCGGGTAGTGCCCGCATCGGTCAGCGCATAGGTCAGGTTGATGCGGCCCACGGCGGGCAGTTTGTTGCAGGTGAAGTGGTCGAGGAAGGCCGTTGCGCCGGGTCCACGCACCAGATGTTTGGTGAAGGCGGTGGCGTCGATGATGCCGACGGTATTGCGCACGGCCTCGGCCTCGGCCTTGGCATAGGGCCACCAGGCGCCGCGGCGGAACGAGCGGCTGTCATGGTCGAACGAGGCGGGTGCATCTTTCGGGCCATAGTAGTTCGGACGATCCCAGCCGTTCACCTGACCGAATTGCGCGCCCATCTCTTTCTGACGGTCATAAGCCGGGGCGGTGCGCAGCGGGCGGCAGGCCTCGCGCTCTTCATCCGGGTGGTGCAGGATGAAGACGTGCTCATAGCATTCCTCATTCTTGCGTGCGGCGTATTCGGTGGTCATCCACTGGCCATAGCGGCGCGGATCGAGCGAGGCCATGTCGATCTCTGCTTCACCCTGGGTCATCATCTGCGCGAGGTAATAGCCGGTGCCGCCTGCGGCGGTGATGCCGAAGCTGAAGCCTTCCGCGATCCACATATTGCGCAGGCCGGGAACCGGGCCGACCAGCGGGTTGCCATCGGGGGTGTAGCAGATCGGGCCGTTGAAATCGTCTTTCAGGCCGACGGTCTCCGACGAGGGCAGGCGGTGGATCATCGACATGTATTCCGTCTCGATCCGTTCCAGATCGAGTGGGAACAGATCGGCGCGGAAGGATTCCGGCACGTCATAGAGGAAGCGGGCGGGCGCACCGGCCTCATAGGGGCCGAGGATCCAGCCGCCGCGCTCTTCGCGGACATACCATTTGGCGTCGGCGTCGCGCAGCACCGGGTGTTCCGGGTTGTTCTTGCGGTATTCCTGCAGCATCGGATCGGGCTCGGTCACGATGAACTGGTGTTCCACCGGGATGGCCGGGATCTTCACGCCCAGAAGGCGCGCGGTGCGCTGTGCGTGGTTGCCGGTGGCGGTGACCACATGTTCGGCCACGATCTCGAACTTTTCTTCGCCAGGGATCAGCATGCCGCCTTTTTCGATCATGCGGGTGCAGGAGACGACCCATTCCGAGCCGGTCCAGCGGTAGCCATCCACCTGCACCTTGCGCTCGATGGTGGCGCCATGCTGGCGCGCACCCTTGGCCATGGCCTGCGTCACATCGGCCGGGTTGATATAGCCGTCCTGCGGGTGATAGAGCGCGCCGATCAGGTCTTCGGTGTTCAGCAGCGGCCAGCGGTCTTTCATTTCCTTGGGCGACAGGAATTCATGGTAGACCCCGGCGGTTTCGGCCACCGAGGAATAGAGCATGTATTCATCCATGCGCTCCTGGCGCTGCGCCATGCGCAGGTTGCCGACGACCGCAAAGCCCGCATTCAGGCCGGTTTCAGCCTCCAGCGACTTGTAGAAATCCACCGAATATTTGTGGATGTGGGTAGTGGCGAAGCTCATGTTGAACAGGGGCAGCAGGCCCGCCGCGTGCCAGGTGGAGCCCGAGGTCAGCTCGTCCCGTTCCACCAGCATGGTATCCCAGCCCGCTTTGGCCAGATGATAGGCGATCCCGTTACCGACGGCGCCGCCGCCGACGACCAAGGCTTTGACATGGGTTTTCATGGGCGACTCCGTGCGCGCTGAAGAATTTTCCCATGAATGCCAGAGCGCGGGCGAAACGGACAAGTCGGCCCGACCTGTTGCGGCGAAAAACGACATCCAAAGCCCTGCTTGACGGAATCGTGCCGCCGGGGCAGGAGAGGGCATGACATTCGCCCCCGCGCCCCGATCAGTCTGGATGCGACTCGCCGGTCTCGTGCTGGCGATGCCCTTCCTGCTGCTGTCGCTGGTGGCGCAGGGCTATATGCCCGCACGGGGGGATGATGGCGTGCTGCGCATCGTCATCTGTTCCGGGCAGGGGCCGGTGTCGATGCTGTTTGACCCCGAAACGGGCGAACTGAAACCCGCGCCCGAAGTCGTTGATGGCCGTTGTTCCTGGGCGCAGGCCGCCGTCGCGGTGCCGGTGCCGGAGGCGCCGGTGGTGCGGTTGCCGCTTCGGCTTGCCGCGGCCTTCCATCCGGTCGCGCCGGATGATCTGTGGCGCCCCGCTTTCGATCCGCTGGGCATCTGGGCAAGGGGACCACCCCGCACCGTCTGATCTGCATTCCTCAAACGCAATCGGACGGAGTATTCCATGTCGACCCAAACGCCCGGCCCTCAGGCCGGAAGCGGCAATGGCCGCATCAATCCCCTGTATTTTGCCGTATGGCGCTGGCATTTCTATGCCGGGCTGTATGTCATTCCATTTCTGTGCATGCTGGCGGTGACCGGCCTTGTCATGCTGTGGATCAGCTATGGCGCAGGCATCGGCGCCGAACGGATGACGGTTCCGGTCGGCACGGTGCCGCTGGCGCCTTCGGTGCTGCAAGAGGCGGCCGAGGCGGTGGTGCCCGGCGGCAAGGCCGTGCAATATGTGGCGCCGCTGGCCGCCGACAAGGTCGCGGTTTTTGCCGTAGCGACCGGGTCGGGCAAGACCGGCGTTGCGCTGGACCCCTACACCGGCGCGGCGGTTCACAGCTTCCCGTGGCGGGCTGGCTGGTATGACTTTGCCAATGACATCCACGGCTCGCTTCTCCTGGGCACGCTGGGCGACCGGCTGATCGAGGCCGCGGCCTCGCTGGGTCTGCTGCTGGTGGCATCGGGGCTTTATCTGCACTGGCCGCGTGGTGGCACGGGCTGGCGGGCGGCGCTGGTGCCCTCGGTCAACCGCACGGGGCGGGCGTTGTGGAAATCGCTGCATGGCGTGGTCGGGATCTGGGTGTCGGTCCTGCTGGTGCTGTTCCTGATTTCCGGCCTGAGCTGGGCCGGGATCTGGGGCGAGAAATTCGTTCAGGCCTGGAGCACGTTCCCGGCCGAGAAATGGGACAATGTTCCGTTGTCGGACGCGACCCATGCCAGCATGAACCACGGCGCCGCGAAAGAAGTGCCCTGGGGGCTGGAGCAGACCCCGATGCCCGCCTCCGGTTCACTGGCCGGGCAGGCGGCGATCGCCGGGCCGGTGACGCTGGACAGTGTGGCGGCCTTTGCGCAAGGGCTGGGCTTTGACCGCCGGTTCCAGATCAACCTGCCGGGTGGCGACAGCGGGGTCTGGACCATCAGCCATGACAGCATGTCGAACGATGGGCCGGACCCGGCGGCGGATCGCACGCTGCATATCGACCGCTACACCGGCAATGTGCTGGCCGATGTGCGCTATGCCGATTACTCGGCCTATGCCAAGGCGATGGCCTGGGGCATTGCCTTCCACGAGGGCGATCTGGGGCTGTGGAATCTGGTGCTGAACACCGCATTCTGCCTGTCGGTGGTGTTTCTTGCGGTCTCTGGTCTGGTGCTGTGGTGGAAGCGCCGCCCGGCGGGCGCCCCGCGTCTGGCCGCGCCGCCACGGCCCGAGGTCGTGCCGCTGGCGCGTGGCGTGGTGCTGATTGCGCTGTTGCTGTCGATGGCCTTCCCGATGCTGGGGTTGACCCTGTTGGCGGTGCTGGCCTTCGATCTGCTGGTGCTGACCGGCCTGCCGCCGCTGCGGCGCGCGCTGTCCTGACACGGCCGCCTAAACGTGCAGCCGGGCTGCGGGTTCCCGTGGCCCGGCTGAACTTATCGTGACAGCCCCGCCCGGAACGGACGGGGAAGGGGCGGGTTGTCTGTTCATACCGCGTCGGGAAGGTGCAGGGCGATCCAGAAAGCCCGGTTTCCCCGCCGCTCAACCTGAACGGAGGCTGACATGAAAACCCTTCTCAACTCGACGATCCTCGCCCTCGGCCTGACCGCCGGTATGGCGGGCGGGGTTCTTGCAGACACTGCCACCACGACCCCCGATCCGGCTGCGCCGCAGACCGCTGCTCCGGCCAATACCATGGCGACCGACGCGACGGCGTCGCCCTATCTGACCACGATCGACCAGGGTGTGAGGGCCTCCGATTTCATCGGCAAGCGTGTCTGGCTGACCGAAGCCGATACGAGCGCGCTGAACCCCGATGGTTATGCCGAGGCGTCGGCTGACTGGCAGGATGCGGGCGAGATCAGTGATGTGATCCTCAGCCGCAGCGGTGATACCGAGGCCGTGCTGGTTGACTTCGGCGGCTTCCTCGGGATCGGCGAAAAGACCGTGGCCATCGACATGGCACGTCTGACCATGGTGCCGGATGCTGACAGCCCGCAGGACTATTTCATCGTGTTCAACGGCACGAAAACTGATCTGGAAGCGGCGCCCGCCTTTGACACCGCCATGATCTTCAGCACCGAAGCCCCGGCCGGGGATCGTGCGGACGTCACGGCTGATCCGGTGGCAACCCCGGTGGCTCCGATGGCGACCGATACCGCCACGGCTCCGGCGGCCAATGATCCGGCTGCGACCACGGCGGCCCCTGCCGAAACCATGGCGGAAGCCCCGGCCACTGGCGCGGCTGATGGTGCGGTGATGGGCGAACCCGTCGATTTCACCGGCGTGACGGAGGCTGACCTGGTCGGCAAGCGCGTCTACGGCCCGGGTGAGGAAGACGTGGGTGAGGTCAGCGCCGTGACGCTCGACGGCAATGGCGCGATCCAGTCGGTCGTGGTCGATGTCGGCGGCTTCCTCGGCATCGGTGAGAAATCGGTGAGCCTGACCGCCGACATGCTGCGCATCGCGCCCGATGCCGACGGGGATGGCACTGTGCTGCACGTCAGCGCCACCGAAGAGCAACTGAAAGCCATGCCCGAGGCTGCGGGCTAACCCTCCATACCCACAGCCTGCTCCCCCGATGCCCGGCCGGAAGGCCGGGCATCATTGCTTGCGCATCTGCCCCAGACTGGCTGCCAGAACGAAGATGCAGGCCGCTACCGTGACGATGGACGGACCTGCGGGGGTGTCGAGGCTCAGGGACAGCCGCAGACCGCCCACGACCGCCGCCGCCCCGATCAGAGCCGCCAGTGCGGCCATGGCCTCGGGGCTGCGGACGAGGCCGCGCGCGGCGGCCGCCGGAATGACCAGCATTGCCGCGATCAGCAGCGCCCCCACCACCTTCAGCGCCACGGCCACAGTGACCGCCAGCGCCAGCACCAGCACCAGCCGCTCGCGGTCGGGGTTGAGGCCCGAGGCGGCGGCCAGATCCTCGCTCAGTGTCGCGGTCAGCATCGCGTTCCAGCGCCAGTAAAGCAGCGCCAGCACCAGTGCGGCCCCGCCCCAGATGAAGCCCAGATCGGCACGCGACACGGCTAGGATGTCGCCGAACAGATAGGCAGACAGATCGGTCCGCGCCTCGGGGACGAAGCTGACGGCGACAAGGCCGAAGGCCAGCGCCGAATGCGCCAGCACGCCCAGCGTGGTATCCAGCGCCCAGCCGCGCGCGGCCAGTCCCGCCACCGTTACCGCCATGGCCAAGGCAACCGCCAGTGTGCCAAGACCGACCGGAAGATCACTGGCCAGCGCCAGCGCCACCCCAAGGATCGAGGCGTGGGCGGTGGCATCGCCGAAATAGGCCATCCGCCGCCAGACCACGAAAGATCCCAGCGGGCCGGTCGCCAGCGCCAGACCAAGGCCCGCCAGCGCGGCGCGGATCAGGAAATCGTCAAGCATGATCGTGCTCCGCATGGGAAGGTCCGTGCCCATGGTCATGTCCGTGGCTGTGCTCATGGTCATGACCATGCGTGTGGTCGTGGTCATGGACGTGCTGGTAAAGCGCCAGCGCGCCTTGTGTGCCCAGTCCGAACAGCGCGCGATATTCCGGGGCGTTCGACACCACGCGCGGCGTGCCCTCGCAGCAGACATGGCCGTTCAGGCAGATCACCCTGTCCGAGGCGCTCATCACCACATGCAGGTCATGGCTGACCATCAGAACGGCGGCGCCGGTGTCGCGCCGAACCTCGTCGATCAGCCGGTAGAAGGCGGCTTCACCGGGCTGGTCCAGACCCTGCGTGGGTTCGTCCAGCATCAGAAGTTCGGGCCGCGTCAGCAGGGCGCGGGCCAGCAGTACCCGCTGAAACTGCCCGCCGGACAGACCCGTCATCGGCCGGTCCGCCACCTCCGGTACGCCGACACGGGCCAGCATCGCCTCGGTCTCTGCCTCGCCATGGCGCTGTGGCAGCGACAGGAACCGACGCGCGGTCAGGGGCAGCGTCCGGTCGATGTGCAGCTTCTGCGGCACATAGCCGACAGCCAGCCCCGGCTTGCGGGTAATGCCGCCATGCTCGGGCCGCAGAATGCCCAGCAGCGCCCGCAACAGCGTGGACTTGCCCGACCCGTTCGGGCCGAGAATCGTCACGATCTCGCCCGGGTCGACTTTCAGCGAGACATCGTGCAGCACCTCCTGCGCGCCCAGCCGGACGCAGAGGCCGCGCGCCTCGATCAGCGGCTGGGTCATGATGCCTCCCGGCAGGCAGGGCAGAGGCCAAGCGCCTCGACACTGGCGCGTTCTACGGTGAAACCCAGATCCGCCGCCGCGCTTTCCAGCGCCGCCCGCACCGGGGCGGCAGGGGCTTCGGCCACCGTGTTGCAGCCCTGGCAGATCAGAAAGGCCGGGGCATGTGCCTCGCCCGGATGCATGCAGGCGGTGAAGGCGTTCAGCCGCTGGATGCGATGGGCAAGACCTTGTTCCACAAGGAAATCCAGCGCCCGATAGGCAACGGGCGGCTGGTTGCCGAATCCTTCTGCGGCCAGCCGTTGCAGCACGTCATAGGCCCCCATGGCCCGATGCTGTTCCAGCAGGATCTCCAGCACGCGGCGGCGCACCGGGGTGAGGCGCGCACCGCTGGCGGCCAGCATGGCCTCGGCCTGGGACATCACGGCATCGCTGCACAGGTGATGATCGTGATCGTGAAAGGGCTGCGGGTCCATGCGGCGCCTCTTGACGTGTTATGATATTACATACATAGATCGCCCGTCCGCCAAAGCGAAGAGGTTTCCGATGCGTTATATCATATCCGCCGCCCTTGCCAGCACCGCGCTGTGTGCCCCGGCCCTGGCCGAGGTGCCGCGTGTGGTAACCGACATGACGCCGACCTATGGTCTTGTTGCCACCGTGATGGGCGATCTGGGCCAGCCGGAACGCCTGCTGGATCAGGGGGCGAATGCCCATGACTTCCAGTTGCGCCCGAGCCAGGCTGCCGCCCTGTCGGATGCCGGCCTGGTGGTCTGGATGGGGCCGCAGATGTCGCCCTGGCTCGACCGGGCGCTGGACGGCGTGGCAAACGGGCAGCAACTGCGCCTGCTGGAAGTCGCGGGCACCCATCTTCAGCCCTTCGGGGAGGGTCACGAGGACCACGATCACGACCACGATCACGGCGCCGGGGCTGGGCACGAAAGCCATGATCCTGCGGCGGAAACCGGGCACGATGATGCTGACCACGATCATGCAGGGGAAGCCGGGCACGACGACCACGACGACCACGACGCGCATGGTCACGACCACAGCGGCACCGATCCGCATGCCTGGCTTGATCCGGCGAATGGCGCGATCTGGCTGGAGGCGATCGCCGCGCAGCTTGCGGCACTGGACCCCGAAAATGCCGCGACCTATGCCGCTAATGCCGCGAAGGGCAAAGAGGCGATTGCCGCTGCCGACGCCCGGATCGCTGCGCAGCTTGCCCCGGTTCAGGACAAGCCCATCGTGGTTTTCCACGATGCCTATGGATATTTCGCGGGCCATTACGGGCTGACCATCGCAGGCAGCGTTTCGGCAGGTGATGCCGCAGCCCCCGGTGCGGCGCATCTGGCGGAGTTGCGGGCGCGGGTGGGCGCGGGTGTGGCCTGCCTGTTCCCCGAGGCCGGACACGCCCCGAAGACCATCGAACAGATTGCCGAGGCGGCGGGCGCCCGGCAGGGCGGGGCGCTGGACCCTGCCGGTGTGACACTGCCCGCAAGCGCCGATGGCTATACCGCCGTGCTGGAAGGGCTCGCCTCGACACTGGCCGACTGCCTCACCGCGCCGTGAGCAGCCCTTGACCTTCCCTCCGGCTCGTGAATTTCTAACGAAATTCTGGCCGGGGGAGGCAAGCATGATCCGCGAGTTCGGGCAGACGGCAGCGGGAGAGGCGGTGCAGGCGGTGACGCTGCGCGCGGGCAAGCTGGGCGCCACGATCCTCACCTACGGCGCCATCCTTCAGGATTTGCGGCTGTCGGGTCTGGGCTACAGCCTGACCCGCGGCTCTGAGGATCTGGCGGAATATGAAGGCGCGCTGGGTTACCATGGTGCGGTGATCGGCCCTGTGGCGAACCGCATCGCCGGGGCGCGGGCCGATATTGGTGGTCTGCCTTGTCAGTTTGAGGCGAATGAGGGCGCGAACTGCCTGCATTCCGGTGGCGCGGGGCTGCATCGCAAGGTCTGGCGGATCGAGACTTCGGGCGAGGATCATCTGACGCTTGTCTGCGATCTGGCGGCGGGGGAGGGCGGCTTTCCGGGCAACCGGCAGGTGCGCGCCGAATGGCGGGTCAGTGCGCCCGCGACGCTGCATCTGCGGCTGACCCTGACCACGGACGCCGATACCCCTGCGGCGCTGACCAATCACAGTTACTGGAACCTTGATGGCAGTGCCGACTGGTCCGGCCATCAACTGCGCATTGTCGCCGACCGCGTGACAGAGACGGACGCAGCGCTGCTGCCCACAGGGCGGCTGACGCCGGTGGCGGGCGGCGATCTGGATTTTCGGGCGGGGCGCCGCATCTGGCCGGGTGAGCCGGCGCTGGA
This sequence comes from Gemmobacter sp. LW-1, assembly GCF_001303875.1. Classification (NCBI taxonomy): domain Bacteria; kingdom Pseudomonadati; phylum Pseudomonadota; class Alphaproteobacteria; order Rhodobacterales; family Paracoccaceae; genus Gemmobacter; species Gemmobacter sp. LW-1. The sequence continues at coordinate 38,412 of NZ_LJSC01000056.1, forward strand.
TACCAATTTCTGTCTGTCAAACGGCCCCCAGCCGCTGCGCGATGTGCTGTGGCTGACCGGCAAGACCGGGGTCGAGATGGTGGTGGCCACGACCGAGCCGGGCGTGCAGGTCTATGACAACCGTACCGTCCCCCGCCGGGGTGCGGCGCCTTACGAGGCGCTGGCGATCGAGCCGCAATTCTGGCCCGATGCGCTGCACCAGCCCGGTTTCCCCTCGATCCTGCTGCGCGCGGGTGAGACGCGCGAACAGCGGATACGCTGGCGTTTCGGCACCTGAGGCTCAGGCCGCGCGGCCATAGAAGCCGCGCTGTTCCTCGGCGGTGAAGCGCACGCCGGGCGTTTCAAAATAGGAAAACACCGCGATCACACGGGGCGTCGTGCCTTCGACCGGCGTCACCCGATGCGCGGTATGCTTGCCGCGAAACACGTTCAGCGTGCCGGGCGACAGGGTGATGGCGCGCAGTTCCGGGTCTTCGCCGCGCAAAAGCCGCGCCACGCCCGCATAATTCGGGTCCGAGTCGCCGCGCAGATCACGGCGGTATTCGAACAGCCCCCCGGCGTCGGGCGCCTGCAACAGCAGCGTGGTGGTGAATTCGGACCGATCAAAATGCCAGTTCAGCCCGTCGCCCGTCGCATAGGACATGGCGTTCAGCGCGGCCAGCGGATCGGCCATCGGATGCAGCGCGGGCTTGTCCATCGTGGCGGCAAGGAAGCGGGCGAATTCGGGCCAGTGATACAGCCGGTTCAGCGCGCCGCCGATCTGATCGGCGCAAAGCGTGCGGTTGCGGGATTCGACCTCTGCCAGTGCCGGATGATCAGCGGGCAGGCCCTGAATGTCCTTGCGGAAATAGATGTTATGGCGGCGCGCATGCACATGCGCCTCGGTGGCGAACTTAGGGGCTAGGGCCGCAGTCACCTCGACGCTGGCTTCGGCGCGCAGAAAGCCGGGCAGGTTGAACATGCCGGTGGCCGCCAGTTCGGCCTGCGCGGCATCGACAAGCGCCTGCCATTCGGGACTGTCCGGCCGATCCAGCGGGTAGCGGTCAAGGTCGATGATGTCGCGCATGGGAACCTCCTGCTGTGCGGGTTCTGTCCAGACTGCGCCGGATTGCGAAAGTTGCAATCGGGGGAAATCTGGGGAACCATAAGGAAAACCGGAGGGAAGATGGTGCCACCCCTGAATGCCCTGCGTGCCTTCGAGGTTGCTGCGCGCTGCGGCAGTTTCACCCGTGCGGGCGAGGAACTGGGCGTGTCCTCTGCCGCGATCAGTCTTCAGGTCCGCCAGCTGGAGGATCACCTTGGCAAACGTCTTTTCCTGCGGCAGGGCAACCGGCTGAGCCTGACCGCCGCCGGTCTGGCCTTGCAGCCGCGTCTTGGCGCCGCTTTTGCCGAGATTGCCGCCGTGACCGGCGAGCTGCGTGACGGTCCGCCCCGGCGGCGCTTCGTGCTGTCGGTGTTGCCCTCGCTGGCCGAATGCTGGCTGCCCGGGGCGCTGGAGGGTGCTCCGCTGGTCGATCTGGCGATCCGGGTGGAGGATGACCCGGTGGATTTCACCCAAGGTGCGCATCTGCGACTGACTTATGGCGGG
>NZ_LJSC01000056.1:40059-40238 GCF_001303875.1 Gemmobacter sp. LW-1
GATGGCGCGGCGGATCGGCCCATTCATATCGACTGGGGCGCCGCCTATCCCAATGAACCGGACTGGGCGACATGGGCCGCGGCGGCGGGGGGGCCCGCGCCCGACCGGGGGCAGGGGCTTGCTCGGCCTGCTGATCCGCCGTCACGACCTGCCTGACCGGCTGGACCGGAACCATGTCG
>NZ_LJSC01000057.1:0-100435 GCF_001303875.1 Gemmobacter sp. LW-1
AAGGTTGTCGCCCACAGACAGGTGCGGGAACAGCAGCGCCTCCTGAAACATCAGCCCGATGCGCCGGGCCTCGGCGGACAGGTGCGTCACATCGCGTCCTTCCAGCCAGACCCGACCCGCGCAACGAAAGCCCGGCGCCAGATGTCCCCCCACCGCATCGAGCAGCGTGGATTTCCCGACGCCTGACGACCCCATGACACTGACCACCTGCCCTGGTTCAACGCTCAGGCTGACGTCGAACAATGGCCTTGCGGCGCCCGGCAGGGTGACGGACAGAGTTTCCAGAACAAGACTCATGCGGGCACAGCTCCGGCCAGATCGCGGCGGTTGCGATGCACCCATGCGGGTAGCAGCGCCGCCAGCGCATAGGCGACAAAGGGCACCAGTGCCTGAAGGCTGGCATAGACCGCCACCACCCGGCGATCGGAGGAGGACGACAGCGTCACCGCCTCGGTCGTCAGTGTCGTCACCCTGCCCGCGCCCAGAAACAGCGTCGGCAGATATTGCGCGACCGATACCGCCACGCCAATCGCGGCGGCTGTCAGGATCGGGCGCAGCAGCATCGGCAGCTTGACGCGGATCAGCCGGCGCCATGGCCCCGCCCCCAGTGCCGCCGCCGCGCGGCTGAGGCGTGGGTCAAGCGCCCGCCAGGGCGCGGTCAGCGCGATCATCACATAGGGAAAGACGAAAATCGCCTGCGCCCAGATCACCGCGCCGGGGTGACCCGACAGGCCCGCCCGCAGCGCCACCACGTTCAGCCCGTAAAGAAACGCGATCTGCGGCAGGATCAGCGGCAGATAGATCAGCGCTTCGGCCCAGCGGGCGCGGGTGCGCTGGCCGCGATCCTCCGCTTCCAGCCACAGGATCGCCAGCGCGACGGACAGTGCGGCAGAGGCCAGTGCGAGCCAGAGCGTCATGCCCAAAGCGGCGCCCCAGCGACCCGAGGCCAGCCAGAATTTCAGCGACCAGCTTTCGGGCAGCATCTGTGGAAAGCTCCACCGCCAGGCCAGCGACCAGACGGCCAGAGCCAGCAGCGCCAGGGTGGCAAGGGTCAGCAGCCCGCCAACCAGCACGGCGGCAAGCCCCGGACCGAAGGCGCGACGCCCACCCGCCCGCACCCACCGTCGGCCAAGCCAGCGGGCCAGACGCTCCGCCCCCCACAGCAACGCAAGACCCAGCGCCACGATGCCCGCCTGCACCAGCGCCCCGGCGGCGGCGGGCAGGATGCGGGCGGGATCGGGGTCGAAGAACCAGCGGGTCAGGGCCACGGCCAGCATGGGCGGGTTCGACGGGCCAAGGATGATCGCCATATCCACCACCGACAACGCATAGGCCAGCGCCACCGCCACCGGCAGTCGCACCAGCGGCCAAAGCTGCGGCAGCAGCACCTTGGCCCAGACGGCGGCAGGCGCATAGCCCAGCGCCCTGCCCGCCGCCATCTGCCGCCCGGCGTCGATCTGGCCCAGCGCCGACCAGGTGACCAGCATGAGAAAGGGCACTTCCTTGACCAGCAGGCCAAGGATCAGCGCCAGCCCCCAAGGATCATTCACACTGGCGAGGTCCGGCGGCAGCGCCCAACCCATCAGCGGCGCCAGCCCGCGTGCGATCCAGCCCGAGGGTGCCAGAAGGAAGGCAAGACCAATCGCCATGGCCGCGTGTGGCACCGCCAGAAACGGTGCCAGCGCCCGCATCCCGCGCGCCGCCGGAACCCTCCCGGCCAGCGCCGCCACGGCGCCCATCGCCAGCACGACCGAAAGCGCCGTCGCCCCCAGCCCGGTGACCAGCGTCAGCCGCAGGCTGGTGGCCAGCCCCGGCTCGGCGGCGAGGGCCTGCCAGGCCGTGAGGCTCCAGCCATCAAACCCCAGCGCGGGCAGATGACCGAAGGCCGCAGCGGCCGTTTCCGCCAGACCGGCCAGAATCGGGGCCAGCAGCCCCGTCCCAACGATCAGCAGAACCAGCCCGCGCAGGCCCCGGCCATCGCTCATTTCGTGTAGCGCCGCGCCCATTCCCCGGTCAGGCGGGTCATCCAACTCGCATGGGGTTCCAGCAGTGTCGGCCCAAGATCCTCCAGCTGCGGCAGCGCTGGCGCCGTGGGCAGGGCGGTGAAGGCCGCGCGTCCGGCATCATCCAGTTTCGCCGGATCAAGAACCGAGAACGACCCCAGCACCTCGATATTCTGCATATGCGCCTGGGTTGCCGGGTCCAGAAGGAAGTTCGCCACCACCTCGGCGCCCGCCGCATGGGCGGCATTATAGGGGATGGCAACGAAACTGACATTGCCGATGGTGCCGCCCTCGGGCACGAAAACGCGGGCGGTATCGGGCAGCAGCCCCTGTTCGATGGCGGCTGCGGTGGAGGCAGGATCGAAGCTCATGGCGATGTCCAACTCGCCATCATTCAGCAATTGCTGCTGCACCGACTGATTTTCCGGGAATGTCGCGCCACCGCGCCACAGGTTCGGACGAAGCGCGTCATACCAGGCCCAAAGCGGCCCGGTGGTGGCTTCGAATGCGGCATCCGTCACCGGCTGTTGCAGCACCGCCGGATCGGGCGCCAGTTCGATCAGCGCCTGTTTCAGGAAGGTCGCCCCCATGAAATTCGACGGGTCGGGATGCGTCATCCGCCCCGGATGCGCCGCCGCCCAATCGACAAAGGCCGCCATGCTGCGCGGCGGTTCGGGCACGCGCGCGCTGTCATGGACGAAAACGAACTTCGCCAGCCGCCAGGGGCTTTCCATGCCTTCAACCGGCACGGTAAAATCCACCGCCGCAGGCGCGGCGCCGCTCAGATCGACATATTTCGCGTTGGGCAGATCGGCGGTGAACGGGCCGTGCAGCAGCCGCTGTTCCTTCATTGCAAGGAAGTTCGGCCCGTTGATCCAGATAAGATCTACCGAGCCACCGCTGTCCTGCCCCGCCGCTTTTTCAGCGATGACCCGAGTTACCGCCTCGGCGGTATCGGTCAGCTTCACCTGCTCGACCTTCACGCCGTAAAGCCGCTCGGTCTCCTGCCCGACCCACTGGATGAAGGCATTGGTGCGGTCATCACCGCCCCAGGCGTTCCAGTAGACCGTCTGCCCTTTCGCGGCATCCAGCGTCGCCTGCCAGTCGGCAAGCGCAGGGCTGGCAAGCGCCAGCGTCAGGGGAAGGGCGGCAAGCGTCGCAAGGCGCATGGAAACTCCTGTCATCAAGGGGCGAAAGCGCGCCAGCCCCACCACCAGCGCAGCACGGTGGTCAGGGTGCAGGCGGCGGCGAAAAGGCAGGCGAGCAGCGGGAAGGCCGTGGGCACAAGACACATGGCCAGAAACAAAGCGATGGTTTCCGCCCCTTCCGTCAGCCCGCCCAGATAGGCGATGCCTTTTGACGGATAGGCAGGCGCAACCTCACCGCGTTTGGCCGCGATGGCGGCGAAGGCAAGGAAGGACGACCCGGTGCCGATGAAGGACGCGATCAACAGCGCGGCGGGCAGCGCATTGGCGCCCGGATCGGCCAGCGCAAAACCCAGGGGCACCAGCGCGTAAAAAGCAAAGTCAAAGGCGATGTCCAGAAAGGCGCCCCGGTCGGTCGGGCCCGTCAACCGCGCCACTGCACCATCCAGCCCGTCGGCCAGCCGGTTCGCCACAATCAGCACCAGCGCCAGCCCCCAGGCGCCGAAGGCCAGCGCGGGCAGCGCCAGCGCCCCGAGGGCAAAGCCCGCCAGCGTCACCTGATCGGCGCTGATGCCACGCGCCACAAGCACCTGCGCCGGGGGGCGCAGCAGGCGGTGTTGCAGGGGCAGAAGGGCGGCGTCGATCATCCGCGCCTCCAGTCGTGGAAACGGCGGGCCAGCGCAAGAAGCTTCGGGTTCACATGCGCCCGACGCCAGTTGCCTGCCGCGTATTTGTTGGCCTCGGCCAGCGTCGGGTAGATGTGGATGGTGCCAAGGATCTTGTTCAGCCCCAGTCCGTGTTTCATGGCCAGCACAAATTCCGCGATCAGATCGCCCGCATGATGACCGACGATGGTGACGCCCAGAATACGATCCCTGCCCGGCACCGTCAGCACCTTTACGAAGCCCTCGGTCCGTCCATCGGCAATGGCACGGTCCAGATCGTCGATGCCGTAGCGTGTGACCTCGTGCGCGATGCCGCGCTCCTGCGCCTCGGTCTCGGACAGGCCGACACGGGCAACCTCGGGGTCACAGAAGGTGGCCCAGGGGATAACACGATAGTCGGCGCGGAAACGCCAGAACGGGGCGGCCATGGCGTTGACCGCAGCAAACCAGGCCTGATGCGCAGCGGTATGGGTGAACTGATAAGGTCCGGCCACATCGCCCGCTGCATAGATGTTCGTATACAGCGTTTCGAGATAGTCGTTGGTCTGCACCACCCGGTCGGTCGGAATGCCCAGCTCCTCCAGCCCGAAGCCTTGCAGCCGGGCCGCGCGACCCACAGCGGCGATGATCTCGTCGAAATGAATGCGCTGACGGCCCTGCGGCCCCTCGACCTCGATCCATTTGCCGCTTTCGCCGCGCCCGCAGGCCAGCGCCTTGTGCCCGGTCAGCACCTGCACGCCATCGGCCTCCAGCGCGGTGCGGATGTGGGCGGAAACCTCCGGGTCTTCGCGGATCATCAGGCGGTCGGCCATTTCCACCTGCGTGACCTGTGACCCGAGCCGCTGAAACGCCTGTGCAAGCTCCGTCCCGATCGGCCCGCCACCCAGCACCACAAGCCGCGCCGGGGCTGTTTCGCGCCCGCGCAGACGGGACCAGAGCGTATCCGAGGTCAGACAGTCCACCGTATCTATGCCCGGCAGCAGTGGCACCACAGGGCGCGCGCCGGTGGCGATGACGATGCTGCGGGTCGTCAGCCGCTGTATGCCGCCGCCGTTCAGCGCCACCTCCACCGTCCAGGGGTCGAGGATACGGGCGCGGCCCGGCAACACCTCGACCCCGAGTGCAGTATAGCGCTCCACACTGTCATGCGGGGCGATTTGGGTGATGGTGCGATGCACACGCTCCATCACCTCGACAAAGCGGATCTGCGGTTCCGGGGTGCCGATGCCCAGCGCCCAAGCCTGCCGCATCTCTTGCGCCAGCTTCGCGCTGCGGATCAGCGCCTTTGACGGCACGCAGCCGGTGTTCAGGCAATCGCCGCCCATCTCGCCCGCCTCGACCAGCGTGACCTTCGCCTGCGCGGCGGCGGCGATATAGGCGGTCACCAGCCCGGCGGAGCCTGCCCCGATCACCACCAGATTGCGGTCGAACCGGCGCGGCCGGGTCCAGCGCGCCTGCACCCGGCGACGGCGCAAGGCGCCCACAACCAGCCGCGCCAGCCACGGGAACAGGCCCAAGGCCGCGAAAGATGCCAGAAGCGCGGGCGAGACGAGGCCGGACAGGCTGTCGATCTTCGCAATCTGGGTGCCCGCATTCACATAGACCGCCGTCGCGGGCAGCATGGCCAGTTGACTGACGCCATAGAACACCCCGGTGCGGATCGGCGTCAGCCCCATCAGCAAATTGACGGCGAAGAAGGGCACCACCGGGATCAGCCGCAGGCTGAACAGATAGAAGGCCCCGTCGCGGCGCAGGCCCGCGTCGATGGCGCCCGCCCGCGTCCCCAGCCGGGCGCGAACCCAGTCGCGCAGCAGGTGCCGCGCCGCCAGAAAGGCCAGCGTCGCCCCGGCGGTGGAGGCAAAGGACACCAGCGCCAGCCCGGTCCAGAAGCCGAACAGCGCCCCCCCTGCCAGCGTGAGCCAGACCGCCAGCGGCAGAGACAGCGCGGTGACACCGAGGTAGAGCAGGAAGAACAGCCCCGCCGCCAGCGAAGGATGCGCCGCCCGCCAGGCCTCGACCCCCGCCAGATGCGCCCGCAGCGCCGCGAGATCGGGCACCACATCGCGCAGGAAAATCCCGGCCAGGAGCACCGCAACCGCCAGTCCAAGAAACAGCACAGGCCGTTTCATGCCGTTCCTCCGCGACTTTTGCCCGCCGTTCATCGGTCAAGCCTCCGTTCTTCCTTTATAGGTCAATACGCAGCGCGGGGCGAACTGCTACATCATTTGCATTCACGGCTGCGTCAGTGGATGAAACATTGCCCGGATTGCCCCCCGGTGATTGTCATGCCGTCCCGAGGCCGGTATGGAGGGAAAACCCCGCAGACGGCCCGGCACGACATGATCACCCAGAAGATGAAATATGCGCTGAAGGCGTTGCTGGTTCTGGCCGACGAGGCCCGGTCCGAACGGCCGGAACCGCTGACCATCGAGGAAATCGCCCGCCGCGCCGCGACGCCGAAGCGGTTTCTGGAACATATTCTGCTGGACGTGCGAAATGCGGGTGTCATCGCCTCGACCCGTGGCCGTTCGGGCGGGTATTCGCTGGTGAAGGCGCCGGGCGAGATTTCGATTTCGGATCTGCTGCGCAAGATCGACGGGCCGATTGCCCCGCTGACCTGCCTGTCGCGCAGTGCCTACCAGCGCTGCGAGGATTGTACCGACGAGGCGACCTGTCGCATCCGCAAGGTCTTTGCCGAGGTGTTCTGGTCCTATCTGGTCATCATCGACTCGCTGACTTTGGAGGACATGCTGCACGCCGGAACGGCAGAAAAGGTGCTGGGTCCGGCCGAAGGCGCCTGAGGCGCGGCGGGCAGTTGCAGCACAGCGCAGGGCGGCGTAAAACCCCGCCAACGCCAAGCAAAGGGGCCGCGCATGACCATCCCGAAACCCGTCGTTCTGTGCATTCTGGATGGCTGGGGCTACCGCGAGGATCGCACGGCCAATGCCCCTGCACTGGCTGCAACCCCGAATTTCGACCGGATCTGGGCCGAATGCCCGCATGAGCTGCTGATCACCCATGGCCCCGATGTGGGCCTGCCCACCGGGCAGATGGGCAATTCCGAGGTCGGACACACCAATATCGGCGCGGGCCGGGTGGTGGCGATGGATCTGGGGCAGATCGACCTCGCCATTGAGGATGGCAGCTTCTACCGCAATGCCGCGCTGCTCAATTTCATCGAAACGCTAAAGAAGACCGGCGGCACAGCGCATCTGATGGGTATGATTTCGGATGGCGGGGTGCATGGCCATATCCGGCATGTGCTGGCAGCCTGCACCGCAATTGCTGGTGCCGGGGTGCCGGTGGTGCTTCACGCCATCACCGACGGGCGCGACGTGGCGCCCTCATCCGCCGTCACCTTCATGCGCGAACTGACCGAGGATCTGCCAGAAGGTGCGCGCATCGGCACGGTGATCGGCCGCTACTGGGCGATGGACCGCGACAATCGGTGGGAACGTGTGGGCCGTGCCTTCGACGCTATGGTGAAAGCCGAGGGCGAACGTGCGACCACTGCCGCCCGCGCGGTCGATGCCGCCTATCAGCGCGGCGAGACCGACGAATTCATCGCCCCCACCGTGGTCGCGGGCTATGCGGGTGCGAAGGATGGCGACGGCTTCTTCTGCCTGAACTTCCGCGCCGACCGCGCGCGGGAAATCCTGCTGGCGCTGGGCCAGCCGGGCTTTGATGGCTTTGACGCCAGCGCCCGCCCACAATGGGCCGCCCTGCTGGGTATGGTGGATTATTCCACCACCCATAACACCTTCATGACCACCTGCTACCCCAAGCAGGACATCGTGAACACGCTGGGCGAATGGGTGGCCAGCCATGGCCGCAGCCAGTTCCGTCTGGCCGAGACCGAGAAATACCCCCATGTCACCTTTTTCCTGAACGGCGGCAAGGAAACCCCTTCGGCGGGCGAGGATCGGTTCATGCCGAAATCCCCCAAGGTCGCCACCTATGACCTGCAACCCGAGATGAGCGAACCCGAGGTGGCCGAGCGTCTAATCGGCGCCATCGAGCATGGCTATGACCTGATCGTGGTGAACTTCGCCAACCCCGACATGGTGGGCCATACCGGCAGCCTTCAGGCCGCGATGAAGGCCTGCGAGGCAGTTGATACCGGGCTTGGCCTTACACTGGCGGCGCTGGAGAAGGCGGGCGGCGCGATGATCGTCACCGCCGACCATGGCAATTGCGAGCTGATGGTGGATCCGGTGACCGGCGGGCCGCATACCGCCCATACCACCAACCTGGTGCCGGTGATCCTTGTCGGCGGGCCGGAAGGGGCACATCTGCGCGCGGGTGGACGGCTTGCCGATCTGGCGCCGACGGTGCTGCACCTGATGGGCCTGCCGCAACCGGCCGAAATGACCGGGCAGAGCCTGATCGCCGGATGATGCGCCGCTCTGCCGTCCTTGTCCTGTTGACCGCGCTGGCCTTCGGCGGGCCTGCGGTGGCGGCTTCCGTTGCCGAACAGGCACAGACGGCGGCACGCAACCTTCAGGAGGCAGTCGTCGCCCTGGGCGAGGCGCGGCAGGCGCGCGACCGGGTGCAGGCACTGACCCGCACCATTACCGCCTATGAACAGGGGCTGACCGCGCTGCGCGAAAGCCTGCGGCAGGCCTCGATCCGCGAGGCGACCCTGCTTTACCAGTTCGAGGCCAAGCGCGACCGGCTGGCGCAATTGCTGGGCGTGCTGGGACGGATGGAATCCGATCCGGCGCCGCTGCTGTTGCTGCATCCTTCCGGGCCGCTGGGCACCGTGCGTTCGGGCATGATGATCGCCGATGTCACCCCGGCCATCCGGGCCGAGGCGGAAACCCTGCGTGCCCAGTTGCAGGAGGTGCGCGACCTGCGGACCCTGCAAACCGCCGCCGGGCGCACGCTGGCCGACGGGCTGCGCGCCGCGCAGGAGGCCCGCACCGCGCTGAGCCAGGCGATTTCGGAACGCACGCAACTGCCGAAGCGGTTCACCGAAGATCCCGAGGTTCTGAAGAACCTGCTGCAAAGCGCCGATACGCTGGATGCCTTTGCCGCCGGCCTGTCCCTGAACGAGGTTGAGGCCGAGGGGATGGCCGATTTCGGCTTCTCGCATGGCAAGCTGCCGCTGCCTGCCCTGGGGACGCTGCTGCGCCGCCCGGACGAGGCCGACAGCGCAGGCGTGCGCCGCCCCGGCATGGTGCTGGCGACCCGCCCCCGCGCATTGATCACCGCGCCCTGGTCCGGCACGATCCGCTATCGCGGGCCCTTGCTCAATTTCGGAAACGTGATGATCCTTGAGCCCGGACCCGGCTATCTTCTGGTTCTGGCAGGGCTGGAAACCGTATATGGCGAGGTGGGCGAGGTCGTTGCGGCGGGCGCGCCACTTGGTCTGATGGGTGGCGGCGAACCGGGGGTGGACGAATTTCTCGTCCCGGCACAGGATGGCGCCACACGCGAAACGGCGACTTTGTATGTCGAGTTGCGGCAGGGGGGGCAGCCGGTAGACCCGATGCCGTGGTTCGAGGCCACCGCCCCGCTTGCCGAGCGCCAGCAGGTGCCGTGACGGGTAAAGGTGCGATGAGGCGGAAGCCTTGAGAAAGGGAACGACGAAGGCGATGAAGAAATTCGTTATGGCCGCTCTGGGCGGCACCGTGGCAGGTGTGCTTCTGTCGACGCAGGTCGCAGGCCCGCTCATCGCGCAGGAAGCCGCGAAGAACAGCTCGGTCTATGAACAGCTGGATCTGTTCGGCGACATCTTCGAACGTATCCGCGCCGAATATGTGGAAGATGTTGACAGCAAGAAGCTGATCGAGGCCGCGATCAACGGCATGCTGACCTCGCTCGACCCGCATTCAAACTACCTGCCCGCCGATGATTTCAGCGACATGCAGGTGCAGACGCGCGGCGAATTTGGCGGGCTCGGCATCGAGGTGACGCAGGAGAACGGTTTCATCAAGGTCGTGTCGCCCATGGATGACACTCCCGCCGACAAGGCCGGCATCCAGTCCGGCGATTTCATCACCCATGTCGATGGCGAAAGTGTGCTGGGCCTGAGCCTCGACGATGCGGTGAACAAGATGCGCGGCGAGGTCGGTTCGGAAATTGTCATCACCGTGGTACGCGATGGTGTCCAAGACCCGTTCGACGTGTCGATTGTCCGCGACACGATCAAGCTGACGGCGGTGAAGGGCCGCGTGGTCGGCCATACCGCCGTGCTGCGCCTGACCACCTTCAACGACCAGACCTATCCGGGGCTGGAAACGGAACTGAAGAAGGCACTGGAACAGCTGGGTGGCAAAGACAAACTGAACGGGGTCGTGCTTGATCTGCGCAACAATCCCGGCGGTCTTCTGACGCAGGCGATCAAGGTGTCGGATGCCTTCCTCGACAAGGGCGAGATCGTGTCGACCCGTGGCCGCAACCCGCAGGATGGCGAACGGTTCAACGCGACGCCGGGCGATCTGATCGAAGGCAAGCCGATGGTCGTGCTGATCAACGGCGGTTCAGCTTCGGCCTCGGAAATCGTGTCGGGGGCCTTGCAGGATCACCGCCGCGCCATCGTGGTGGGGACGAAGAGCTTCGGCAAGGGATCGGTGCAGTCGGTCATCCCGCTGCGCGGCGAAGGCGCGATGCGGCTGACCACGGCGCGTTATTACACGCCCTCGGGCCGGTCGATCCAGGCGCTTGGCATCTCGCCCGACATCGTGGTGAACCAGCCGATGAAGAAGGATGGCGAGGCGGGCACCGAGGCGGCAGCAGCCGAAGCGGCGGCCAAGGCGCGCACCGAGGCCGATCTGCGCGGCGTTCTGTCCAACGACTCGATGACCGACGACGAGAAGCGTCAGTACAAGGAAGAGCAGGAGCGTGCCGCCGAGGCCGCGAAGCTGCGGGACGAGGATTATCAGCTCGCCTATGCGGTGGACATCCTGCGCGGGGCCGAGGCCATCGCCCCGAAAGCCGAGTAAGATCAGGAAAGGGGGGCCGGGCGACCGGCCCCGATACATCATGGCGACAGATCCCGCTTCCCTGCCCTATCGCCCCTGTGTGGGCGTCGTGCTGATCAATCCCGACGGGCTGATTTTCACCGGCAACCGCAAGGACAGCACCAGTGCCGCCTGGCAGATGCCGCAGGGGGGCATCGACGAGGGCGAAAAGCCCCGCAAGGCCGCGCTGCGCGAATTGTGGGAAGAAACCGGCATAACCGAGGATTTGGTGGAATTCGTTGCCAAATCCGGCGGCTGGGTCACCTATGACCTGCCGCCCGAGCTTCTGGGCAAGGTCTGGGGGGGCAAATATCGCGGGCAGAAGCAGAAATGGTTTCTGTTCCGCTATCTGGGCCGCGACGATCAGGTGAATATCGCCACCGAACACCCCGAGTTCGACCGCTGGCAATGGACACATGCCGATGCGATGGTCGCCGCCATCGTTCCCTTCAAGCGCGCGGTCTATGAAGAAGTCGTGGCGCAGTTTCGCCGGCACCTGGCCTGAGCCACGCAGCGCATGACCGATCCCGCCACCGTGCAGGCGCCGCTTCTGGCCTGGTATGACCGGCACCACCGGATCATGCCCTGGCGCGTCTCGCCCGCCGACCGCGCCGCCGGGGCGCAGGCCGACCCCTACCGCGTCTGGCTGTCCGAGGTGATGCTCCAACAGACCACCGTGGCGGCGGTGCGCGATTATTTCCACCGTTTCACCGCGCGCTGGCCGGACGTGGCGGCGCTGGCGGCTGCGGAAGATGCCGAGGTCATGGCCGAATGGGCCGGTCTTGGCTATTACGCCCGCGCCCGCAACCTGCTGAAATGCGCCCGCGCCGTGGCGACCGATCACGGCGGGCGCTTTCCCGACACGCGCGAGGGGCTGCTGTCGCTGCCCGGTGTTGGCCCCTATACGGCAGCGGCGGTGGCCTCCATCGCCTTTGACCGGGCCGAGACGGTGGTGGATGGAAATGTCGAACGGGTAATGGCACGGCTGTTCCAGGTGGAGGAGCCGCTGCCCGGTGCGAAACCTGTTCTGGTGACCCACGCCGCACGGCTGACGCCCGCGGAACGTCCCGGCGACTATGCGCAGGCGGTGATGGACCTTGGTGCCACGATCTGCACACCTCGCAACCCGGCCTGTGCGATCTGCCCGCTGAGCGCAGAATGCGCGGCCCGCGCGGCAGGGGTACAGGCCGAACTGCCGCGTAAGACCCAGAAGCCCGCGAAACCGCAGCGCGAAGGCGTGCTTTGGATCGCCCTGCGCCCCGATGGCGCGGTGCTACTGGAGGAGCGCCCGCAATCCGGGCTGCTGGGCGGCATGGCAGGCTTTCCAACCTCTGGCTGGGATGGTTCCACTGCCCCTGCCCCTCTGAAGGCCGACTGGCAGCGCGTGGGCGAGGTGCGCCACACCTTCACCCATTTCCATCTGGTGCTGGAGATATTGACTGCGGTGACCGAAGCGCAGCCGGAGCGCGGCACCTTCCTGCCGCGCGCCGCCTTTCGCCCCGCCGCCCTGCCCACGGTCATGCGCAAGGGCTGGGATCTCGTGCCCCGCGACATCACGGGTGGTTGAGCCCGCCCCGGCGCCCGCCTACACTCCGCCGCGACGGAGGCCCCCATGCGCAACATCGCCGATTTTCGCAACGCTCTGCCCTTCTGGCTGTCGCTGGGCCTCGTGCCGCTGGTGATGATCGGCGTCACGCAAGGAGGCTGGACCGTGGCTCTGATGCCCGCCTACGCCTGGACGCTGACGACATTTCTGGACCTGCTGCTGGGCCGGAGCGAGGAAAACCCCGATCCGCAGACCGAAGAGGCGGACCTGTTCTGGTATCGCGTCATCACGCTGATCTGGCTGCCGCTTCAGGCGCTGATCATCTATGGCTCGATCTGGTGGATCACCCGTTCCGGCGGGCTGTCGGTGCCGGAACAGCTGGCGCTGATGTTCGGCGTCGGCGTCGCCTCGGGCACCATCGGCATCGTCTATGCGCATGAGCTGATGCACCAGAGCAACCGGGTCGAGCGCTGGCTGGCCGATTTGCTACTTGCGACCGTGCTTTACAGCCATTTCCGCACCGAACATCTGCTGGTGCATCACCGCTATGTCGGCACCCCGCGCGACGCGGTGACGGCGCGGTACAATGAAGGGTTCCACCGCTTCTTCTGGCGTGTGCTGCGCGAATGCCCGGCTTCGGCCTGGGTGGCGGAAAAGGAAAAGCTCGCCCGCGCGGGCCGCCCGATCTGGCATCCGTCTAACCCGTTCTGGCGCTACGGCGGGCTGCAACTGGCGGCGCTGGCGCTGGCCTGGCTGGTCGGCGGCTGGGCAGGGCTGGTGCTGTTCTTGCTTCAGGCCTTCTTCGCGGTCTGGCAGCTGGAGCTGACCAACTACATCGAGCATTACGGCCTGACCCGTCGCCAGCTTCCCGGCGGCAAATACGAACCCGTCCGCCCGCACCACAGCTGGAACGCCCCGCATAAGGCGTCAAACTGGCTGCTGATCAACCTGCAACGCCATTCCGACCACCATTACAAGCCCGACCGGCGCTTCCCGCTGCTGCAAACCTATTCCGCCGACGAAGCGCCGATGCTGCCGATGGGATATCCCGCGATGGGCGTTCTGGCGATGATCCCACCGCTCTGGCGGCGCCGGATGAACCCGCGCGTCCGGGCATGGCGCCGCCGGTATTATCCCGACGTCACCGACTGGCGTGCCGGGACTGCCGGGTGACGTTCGGAAAACGCGCCCCGGAGGGCCATTCCTGTTTGTTCAGTCCTGGCGCCCCCTGACCCCCTGCCGCCAGTTCGATATAGCTGCCTCGCCGAGGCGGCCATTCAGAAAGAAGCCGGCATCAGAGGTGCGGGACCAGCGACACTCGCAGCCGCGTTTCGCCGCACCTGACGTTGATTGCCCGCTTCGGAGGAACCGCCTGCCCTGTGCGCTCATTTCTTCATGAGTTTCTCGATTTCACAGGGCCGCAGCTCTGAGAGGCTCGCGACGATCAGATCGGCCCCGGCAAGGCGTTGGCTTTGCCCGCTGCGGTCGATCCCGATGCAGAAAAACCCGCCGGTCTTGGCGGCGGCAACGCCCGAGATCGCATCTTCAATGACAATGCAGGCGTCTGGCGCCATTCCAAGCCGCTCAGCCGCCAGCAGAAAAATATCGGGATTGGGTTTCCCATTGGCAACATCGTCGCCTCCGACGATCGCCGCAAATTCATCAGCAATCCCTGCCTTTTCCAGCACGAGGCGGACGTTGCGGCTGCTGTAGGCTGTCGCAAGCACGATCCCCTCTGCGCGGCAGGCCCGCAGGAAATCGAGCGTGTCGGCAAAGACCTCGAATTGCCCCTGCTCGATCTGCGCCAGGAAATAGGCATCCTTGCGCGCGGCGGCTGCGCTGACGCGGTCTGGCGTCGCATCCACCATCACCGCCCGCGCACCGTCAAACCTGCGGCGCCCGTCCACCTTGTCATGATAGACTTGGTCGTCAAAGGCATAGCCCTCTTCTTCGAACATCCGCTTCCAGGCGGCGTAATGGGCGGGCACGGTGTCGGCGATCACGCCGTCCAGATCGAAAATCACACCTTTCAGAAGGGTCACGCCGCTGCCTCCGGGCAGAGGGAAACCGTGACGACATGCCCGGTTTCCAGATTGATTTCCCGATTTTCGACGCAGATGGTCAGGCGGGACACAGAGCCGGGTTCCAGAAGGAAGGTCGCATCTTCCTGCCTGATACACACCGTGATCCGGCTTCCATGCCACCACAGAGAAAATCGCACCGCCGTCCAGCCCGGGGGCAGCCATGGACGGAAACTCATCCGCCCGTCACGGACGCGGAAGCCGCCAAAACCGAAAACCAGTGCCTGCCAGGTTCCCCCGGCCGAAGCGATATGCATGCCGTCCTGTGTATTGCCCTGATTGTCGATCAGATCGACCAGGGCAGAACGGCGGAAGTATTGCAGCGCCCGCGCCCTGTCACCCACCTCGATTCCCATGATTGAATGGATCGCCGGGCTGAGCGATGATTTGTGCAGGGTACGCGGCTCGTAATGGGCATAGTTGACGCGCTTCGCCGCATCGCTGAATTCGTCAGGCAGCACATACATCAGCATGACCACATCGGGCTGTTTCAACAATGTGGTCTCGCCCGCATTGAAATGATCATAGCCCACCGGATAGCAGGGCATGTCATTCCCATCCCATTCGGCTACCGGCACCTCCCTGAGGGCGAAATAACCCTCGAACTGCTCGATCAACCCACGCCCTGCATCGAAGGGGATCAGGACACGCCCGGCGGCCTGACGCCACTCCGCAGCCTCATCCGGTGACAGGCCGATGCGCGCAGCGACCGCGGCAAGGGCCTGCGGGTCATGCTGCGCAAGATCGTCGTGGATACGGGCGGCCTGCACCAGATGCCACTGCACCATGCGGTTAGTAAAGGCATTGTTATCGACATGCTCGTGGAACTCGTCGGGGCCGATCACCCGGCGCAGCACCAGTTTTCCGGTCGCTGCATCTTCCTCCAGACGCGAAAGCCAGAACCGGCTGGTTTCGAACAGGATCTCGGCGCCGAAACGGGACAGAAAGGCGGTATCGCCCGTGGCGTTGACGTAAGTCAGCACGCCATAGGCCACATCGGCGGTGACGTGGATCTCTTCCTCTCCGGTCCAGATCCGGTGGCGGCCGTCCGCCGTCCATTTCGGTGTGGTTTCCTGCCCGGTATCGGCGGATTCCCAGGCGAACTGCGCGCCCCGGAAGCCGTTCGCACGGGCATTGGTGCGGGCGCCCCGCAGTGTATGATAGCGATACATCAGCAGAGCCCGCGCGGTGTCGGGTTGCGTGTAGATGTAAAACGGCAGCAGAAAGATCTCGGTGTCCCAGAAGACGTGACCGCGATAACCTTCGCCTGACAGAGACTTGGCACCGATATTGACCTTGGGATCATTGGGATTCGCCGCGATCAGCAGATGATAGATGCTGAACCGGGCGGCCTGGGTCATCTCGGGATCGCTTTCGATGACAACATCGCAGTCATGCCACTTCTGCCGCCAGACGCCTGCATTCGCCGCAAGTGCGTGATCAAAGCCCAACGAGAGATGGGCGCCCAGCTTCTCTCTGCACAGGGCAGAAATGCGGTCGGCGGGCGCCTCGCGCGAGGTATGGATGGTCACGAACTTGTCGACAGACACGGTTTCGCCCATGACCGGCTCGAACATCTGCCGCTCTGCCAGCCAGGCGGAACGCCGTTCGGTGGAATTGGAACGCGGCGGGATCGAGGGCAGCAATGTCGATGCAAGGCCGACATGTATGCCGCTATGGATTGTGCGCATCTCCAGATAAAGATCATCATCGCCGGCGTTTAAGGCGACCGGCTCCAGATGCAGGGATTTTGCCCATTTCTCCCACTTCACTTCGGGGGCGAACACCGGCGCACCGACATAGGCGGGCAGCCGTTCCAGATTGCTGCGGCACCCGTCAAGAGCACTTTCGAAGATCACCGGCCCGCTGTGATTGAGTGGCGTGACTGCCAGTCGCAGGACGCAGAGGTTCTGATCGGCAAAGCTGGCAAAACGCAGGCTTTCGATCTGCGTGCGCCGCCCCTGATCGTCCTCGAAGACGGTTTTGCGCCAAAGAACCCCTTGCCGCAGGTCAAGGGCGCGACGGTGTGAAACCACCTTGCAGCTTTGCACATCAAGCCGGATAGATCTGCTGCATCGTCGGCTTGTCGGGCGACAGATAGATCAGAGGCGACTTGCAGGCCCTTCTGACACTGGAAGGCCGTGCCTCCGTCGAGGATCATCCAGGCCGGAACAACAGACGCTCCCCACCATGCAGCCTTGGCGTCGTCATGCTCGACACGATCGACAGGTGCGGAAGGGACCTGTTTGGAGCGCTTGCGGCGCTGAGCAACCAGACCAGCGTTTTGGGAATGAGAGACGGTCATGCGCAGACCTCCTTCACCTTGAACACCAAGGGCTGCTATCAGTATGCGAAGTTCGACTCCGATCCAGAACGCAAGCTGGCGATCATCCTTGAGAAAGACAGCTCTGTCCGCCTTTGGATGAAACCTGGTCCCAACCAGTTCAAAATTTTCGATAATCACGGTGCGCCATACCAGCCCGATTTCGTTGTGGAAACCAACACGGGCAAGCTGATCATCGAGGTAAAACGCCAGTCGGAAATGACCGCCGCCGAGGTTTTGCGTAAGGCAGACGCAGCAAGCTTGGCTGAGCCCCGAGACCTTGGCACGCGCCCGCATCACCCGACGCGCGCGGCGCAAGACCTTGGTCCGATCCTTCTCCGAGAGATGCACCGCGATAAGGTCCTCGTTCCAGCGCAACTCATCTTCAAAGTCTCCCGGCACCTTCGGAGACACCCCGTCTCGGAGCGCACGGAGCTTGCGCAGGTGCCATTCGAAGCGGCGCTTGAGGGCGAACTCGTCCTCGTCGGGATCGGCGATGCGGGCATCGATGAACTTGATCTTCGTCATGGAGGTCCTTTCAGGCGCGTTGCGCCATGCCCTCGGGCAGACGCTCTGCACGAGGGGGAAGTTGGAAAGAACCCGGCCGGATTGGCCCTGAGGGATGCCGAAAGCGCCGGTGGCCGTCAACGGCACCCACCAGGACGGAGCGCTCCATCGGAGCACCGAAGGCCGCAAATCCGCCAAACGCGCAAGATATTGATATAAAAAGAAACCACCGGCTGCGTGGCAGCCGATGGTCATTTGGTCTGTGCCGGAATGGTCAAATCCCACCGGACCGACCAATTTATTGTGGGTCAGACAACAACCACAAAACCTTGTCTCAGCCACACTTGCTCTGACCACAGCTGCCGCAGGTCATGCAGCCTTCGACCATGCGCAGGTCATAGCTGCCACAGCTGTCGCAGGACTTGCCGGGGCGGCCGCCAATGGCGACGACTTCGGCCTTGGGGTCGGATTTCAGGCCCATGCCCTCGCCCTCGATGAAGCCGATGGAGATGAGGTGGCGTTCGATCACGCCGCCGATCGCCGCGAGGATCGAGGGAATGTAGCGCCCTTCCATCCAGGCACCGCCGCGCGGGTCGAATACGGCTTTCAACTCCTCCACCACGAAGGACACATCGCCACCACGCCGGAACACCGCCGAAATCATCCGGGTCAGCGCCACGGTCCAGGCAAAATGCTCCATGTTCTTGGAATTGATGAAAACCTCGAACGGGCGGCGATGGTTCGCAATGACGATGTCGTTGATGGTGATGTAGAGCGCATGTTCGCTGCCCGGCCATTTCACCTTGTAGGTCTGCCCCTCCAGCGCGGCGGGGCGATCCAGCGGTTCGGACAGATAGACCACCTCGCCGCCCTCCACCGGGGCATGTGCCTCGGCCGGAGTCTTTTCGCTGCTTTCCGAAACGGTCAGCACGGAACCCGTCACCGCATTCGGACGGTAGGTGGTGCAGCCCTTGCAGCCCAGATCCCAGGCGGCCATGTAGACCTCCTTGAAATCGTCAAAGCTGATGTCCTCGGGGCAGTTGATGGTTTTGGAGATCGACGAGTCGATCCATTTCTGCGCGGCGGCCTGCATGCGCACATGATCCAGCGGCGGCAGGGTCTGGGCGTTGACAAAATAATCCGGCAGGGCCGCATCGCCCTTCAGATCGCGCCACAGCTTCACCGCGTAATCGACCACCTCTTCCTCGGTGCGCGAGCCGTCTTTCTGCAAGACCTTGCGCTTGTAGGCATAGGCAAAGACCGGCTCGATCCCGGACGAGACGTTGCCCGCGTAAAGCGAGATGGTGCCGGTAGGCGCGATGGACGTCAGCAGGGCGTTGCGGATGCCATGCGTGCGGATCGCCTCGCGCACGTCCTCGTCCATCTGCATCATGTTGCCGGAGGCCAGATATCCCTCGGCATCGAACAGCGGGAAGGGCCCTTTCTCTTTCGCCAGATCGACCGAGGCGAGGTAGGAGGCGCGGGCAATGGCCTTCATCCAGGCTTCGGTCTGCGCCGCAGCCTCGGTGCTGCCATAGCGCAGGCCCAGCATCAGCAGGGCATCCGCGAGGCCGGTCACGCCCAGCCCGATGCGGCGCTTGTTGCGCGCCTCAAGCGCCTGCTGTTCCAGCGGGAAGCGGCTGGCGTCCACCACATTGTCCATCATCCGCACCGAAAGGCGGACCAGTTCATCCAGCGCGACCGGATCAAGCTTTGCTTTCGGCGTGAAAGGGTCCGTCACCAGCGTCGCAAGATTGACCGACCCCAGCAGGCAGGCGCCATAGGGCGGCAGCGGCTGTTCCCCGCAGGGGTTGGTCGCGGCGATGGTTTCCACATAGCCAAGATTGTTCATCTTGTTGATGCGGTCGATGAAGATGACGCCGGGTTCTGCGAAATCATAGGTGTTGCGCATGATCTTGTTCCACAGATCGCGCGCCTGAACCGTGTGATAGACCTTGCCGCCGAATTGCAGCTCCCACGGGCCATCAGCCTTCACCGCATCCATGAAGGCATCGGTGACCAGAACCGACAGGTTGAACATTCGCAGGCGGGCCGGGTCTTTCTTGGCCTCGATGAAGGCCTCCACATCCGGGTGGTCACAGCGCATGGTGGCCATCATCGCGCCCCGACGCGAACCGGCCGACATGATGGTGCGGCACATCGCATCCCACACATCCATGAACGACAGCGGGCCGGAGGCATCGGCAGCGACGCCCTTCACCTCGGCGCCGCGCGGGCGGATGGTCGAGAAATCATAGCCGATCCCGCCGCCCTGCTGCATGGTCAGCGCGGCTTCCTTCAGCGCGTCGAAAATGCCCGACATGCTGTCCGGCACGGTGCCCATGACAAAGCAGTTGAACAAAGTGACGCTGCGGCCGGTGCCCGCACCGGCGGTAATCCGCCCGGCGGGCAGATATTTGAAACCTTCCAGCGCGGAATAGAATCGCTCTTCCCACAGCGCCGGGTCTTTTTCCACCTCAGCCAGCGACCGCGCGATGCGGCGCCAGGTATCCTCGACCGAACCGTCCACCGGCGTGCCATCCGCCTGTTTCAGCCGGTATTTCATGTCCCAGATCTGCTCGGCAATGGGTGCTGCGAATCGAGACATCGGATTTTCCTTCATATGGTGGTCTGCGGGGGGAGGCCCTACAGGATACGCTTGTCAGACGGAAGCGTCAAAGGGCTTGCCGTGACGGGATCATCGTCCTAACTGCGGATCAGCAACGGGGGGCAAGGTGGCCGATTTCGTCAATCTTCTGAAACTCTGCGTCGGCGCCGATTCCGTCGAGGATCTGGAGGACTGGCAGCAATCGCAGGCCCATCGCTGGCCGGAAGGCCGGGCGGTGCATGTCACCCGCATGTGGCCCAAGCGCGAGGCCGAGGTTCTGGCGGGCGGTTCGCTCTATTGGGTCATCAAGGGCGAGGTGCTGGCCCGCCAGCGCATTCTGGGGCTGGAGCGTGTGGAAGGTGGCGACGGCATCGCGCGCTGCGCGCTGCTGCTGGACCCGCAGGTCATCCGCACCGAGGCCGCGCCCCGCCGCCCGTTTCAGGGCTGGCGCTATCTGACCGCCGAAGACAGCCCGCGCGACCTGCCGAAAAGCCGCGCGCAGGACGATGCCCTGCCCGAAGACCTTGCGCGCGCGCTGGCCGAGATCGGGTTGCGTTAAGGCATTTCCGACACCGCATGTCGCGGCTGCGGCTTGCGCAAACCGGGGTGGCACAGGATGGTGCGGCCATGCAAAGCACCCGTCCCCTCTGGCTGATCCTCGCCCCCGTCATCTTCCTGATCCTGTGGTCGGCGGGCTTCGCCGTGGCCAAGATCGCCGTCGCCCATGCCGCGCCACTGACCATCCTTGCGCTGCGTTATTCGCTGGTACTGGCGCTGCTGATCCCCGTGGCACTGGTGATGCGCCCGCCCCTGCCGAAAAGCTGGCGCGCGGCGGGGGATGTGGCGCTGGTCGGGTTCCTCATTCAGGTGGTCTATTTCGGCCTGTGCTATGTGGCCTTCAAGCTGGGCGTTTCGGCAGGCGGGGTGGCGATCATCGTCTGCCTGCAACCGATCCTCGTGGCGCTGGCCGCACCGTGGACAGTGGGCGAGCGGCTGGGCCGCAAGGCATGGACCGGCCTTGCGCTGGGGCTGGCGGGATCGGTCATGGTGATCCTTGGCCGTTCGGCAGTGGCTGCGGAAAACACGCTCGGTCTGGTGCTGACCTTCGTGGCCCTGCTGGGCATCACCGGCGGCACACTTTACGAGAAACGCTTCGGGGTCAGCCACCATCCGGTGACATCGAACCTGATCCAATATGCCGTCGGCGCAGCCTGCACCCTGCCCGTGGCACTGGCGACCGAAAGCATGGCGATCAACTGGGATGCCGAATTCCTCTGGGCCATGGCCTATCTGGTGATCGGCAATTCGCTGCTGGCCATGACGCTTCTGCTGGCGATGATCCGCGTGGGCGAGGTCGCGCGGGTCTCGGCGCTGTTCTACCTTGTCCCCGCGCTGTCGGCCCTGTTCGCATGGCCCCTGCTGGGCGAGGCCATGCCGCCGCTTTCCTGGGCCGGCATGGCGCTGGCCGCCTTCGGGGTCGCGTTGGTCAGCCGGAAAGCGCGGGCGCGCTGAGCCCGAGCTTCGCCACCAGCGCCTCCAGCACCGCGCGTTCCGCGCCCCAGTCGGCGCGATGCGACAGGAACAGCGTCGCCTGACTGCGGTGGATCACCGCATCGGTCAGGATCTTCAGATGGTTGGCGCGCAGCGTCTCGCCGGTCGAGGTGATGTCCGCAATCGCCTCGGCCGTCAGGTTCTTCACCGTGCCCTCGGTCGCGCCCTGGCTATCGACAAGCTGGTAATCCGCCACACCATTCGCCGTCAGGAAATCCCGCACCAGACGGTGATATTTGGTGGCGATGCGCAGGCGGAAGCCGTGCCGCGCGCGAAAGGCGCTGGCCGCAGCATCCAGATCGTCCAGCGTATCAACGTCAATCCAGCAGGCCGGAACCGCGATGATGAGGTCCGCATGACCAAAGCCCAGCTGCGCCAGTTCGGCCACCTGCTTGTTCCAGTCCGCCAGCTTGTCGCGCACAAGGTCCGATCCGGTAACGCCCAGATGGATGCGCCCGGCTGCCAGTTCGCGCGGGATCTCCCCCGCAGACAGCAGCACCAGTTCCACGCCCCCGATGCCTTCCACCGCGCCGGCATATTCGCGCTCCGACCCGGTGCGCACCATGGTCACGCCGCGCGCGCCGAACCAGTCGAAGGTCTTTTCCATCAGCCGCCCCTTGGACGGCACCCCGATCTTGAGGCTCATGGTTCAGGCCCCTTTCCGTTCGGCCACCAGCGCGGGCCGGATGATCCCGCCGACGGCGGGGATGGACCGGCCCTGACCCAGAATCGCGGTCAGCGCGTCATAGCGCCCGCCCGAGGCCAGCGGCGGCGTCTCCGCCCCCGCATCGCCCGCATGGAAGGTAAAGACGAAGCCGTCGTAATATTCCAGCGTGGTGCGGCCGTGGCTGGCCTCGAACGGCAGGCTGGCGGTGTCGATACCATGGGCGCGCAGCGCGGCCAGCCGCGCCTCGAACCGGTCCACCGCCGGGGCGATGGCGGGCATCAGGGGCTGAATGCCGCGCAGATGCGCCAGCGCCGAATCCGCAGGGGCGGCAAGACCCAGCAGATCATACAGCAACGCGGCTTCGGGCGCGGCAATCGGCGGTGCCTCGGCATCCTCGATCAGCGCGCGGGCACGGTCGGCGATTTCATCGGCACCGCGCAATCCGGTCAACGGCCCGGCGGCCTGCATCAGCGCCTCGGCACTGTCGGTTTTCAGGTGACCGAGCAGACGCGCCCGCGCCTCGGACACCGGCGCGCGGCCTGCAAATCGATCCAGCAGCGCGCGGAACCGCCGGGGCCGCCAGACATGACGACGCAGCGCGGCCTTGCGGCGCGGCGTGGTGGTCAGCCCCTCGATGGCCGCCAGCAGAATGCCGATGTCGCCGGTCAGCGCCTTGGGCGCCAGCGGTGCCAGAAGGCGCGCGAACAGGGCAAAGACCTCGGCATCGGCCTTGGGTGCATCGCGATCGAACACCTCGAACCCGACTTGCAGATATTCACTGGCGCGCGGGCCAAGATGATCCTGTTTGCGGAACACCTCGCCCATATAGCAATAGCGCGCCGGTTCCGCCCCGCCCGACATATGCGCCTGCACCACCGGCACGGTGAAATCGGGGCGCAGCACCATTTCGCCGCGCAGCGGGTCTTGCGTGACATAGGCGCGGGCGCGGATGTCCTCGCCATACAGGTCCAGCAGGGTGCCGGCGGGTTGCAGCACATCCGCCTCCACCGGCGCGGCGCCGGTGGCGCGGAAGGCCGCAAACAGCGCCTCGGCCTCGGCGCGGGCGGCGGGACTGATGGTCATTGGTCCAGCATCCGGCGCACGGCGCTGACCAGATCGCCACGCGCAACTTCGACCTGCGCGGGGCGATCCTTCCATTCCTCCAGCGAGGCGCTTTGCGCGATCTTCGCCCCGAGGATCAGGTCTTTCAGCACCACAGTGCCCTTGGCCGCCTCGTCGCCACCCTGGATCACGGCCACCGGGCTTTCGCGTTTATCGGCATATTTCAACTGGTTGCCAAAGTTCTTGGGGTTGCCCAGATACATCTCGGCCCGGATACCCGCGCGGCGCAGTTCGCCCACCATGGCCATGTAATCGGCCATGCGGTCGCGGTCCATCACGGTCACGACAACCGGCCCCTGCGCCGCCTGCCCCATCCGCCCCTTGGCGCGCAGCGCAGCCAGCAGACGGTCCACCCCGATGGAAACCCCGGTCGCCGGCACCGCCTGCCCGGTGAAGCGCTTGACCAGATCGTCATAGCGCCCGCCGCCCGAGACCGAACCGAACTGCCGCTTGCGGCCCTTTTCGTCGAGGATCTCAAAGGTCAGTTCGGCCTCGAAAACCGGGCCGGTGTAATAGCCAAGGCCCCGCACCACGCCGGGGTCGATCACGATGCGGTCAGCGCCATAGCCCTGTGCGTCCAGCAGCTCGGCCATGGTTTCGAGTTCCTGGACGCCCTCGGAGCCCGCCACAGTATTATAGATCATGTCCCGCAGAACGCTGACAGTTGCTGCGTTGGTATTACGCTTTGCCAGCAAGAACGCCATCACCATTTCAGCATGCTCGTAGCACAGTCCTGCGCCTTTGGTGAAGTCACCGGACGGATCTAGGCGACCCCCAGTGAGAAGTTGCATAACCCCATCTCTGCCAAATTTGTCGAACTTATCTATCGCACGAAGTGCAATGCCGCGCTCTGCCTCACGCACCGTGGGGTCGTGGTTGTCCAGCAGACCGACAACATTCAAAATACCGTTCAGAACCTTGCGGTTATTGACCCGCACGATGTAGTCGCCGCGCGGAATGCCGACCACTTCCAAAGCGTCCGACAGCATGGCGCAGATTTCCGCATCCGCCGCGACGGTGGGGCTGCCCACCGTATCGGCATCGCATTGATAGAACTGACGGAACCGCCCCGGACCCGGCTTTTCATTGCGCCAGACCGGGCCCATGGCATAGCGCCGGTAGGGCGATGGCAGATCATTCCTGAACTGCGCCGCCACCCGCGCCAGCGGCGCCGTCAGGTCATAGCGCAGGGCAAGCCATTGGTCGTCCTCATCCTGCCAGCCGAACACGCCTTCATTCGGGCGGTCCACATCGGGCAGGAACTTGCCCAGCGCCTCGACCGTCTCGACCGCGCTGGTTTCCAGCGGATCGAAACCATAGGCATGGTAAACCCCGGCGATCTGGTCCAGCATCGCCTTGCGCTCGGTGACTTCGGCACCGAAATAGTCGCGGAAGCCCTTGGGAGGTTCAGCCTTCGGGCGGCGGGCGGGTTTGTCCTTCGACATGGGGATGGCCTCGCTTGCAATCGCGTTTGCCTTAGCGGATGGGGGGCAGCGCGACAAGTGCGGGAAGGGAAAGGCCGGACATGGACAGGATCACCACGCTGGAAGAACAACTCGCCCATCTGGCGCGCATGGTCGAGGATCTGTCGGATATCGTGGTCCGCCAGAGCCGCGAAATGGACATCATGGCCCGCCGCATCGGTCTGCTGATGGAGCGTGAGGCCGAACGCGAGGCCGAGGGCGGCACTATCCCGCTGGCCGACCAGAAGCCGCCGCACTGGTAAGCCCGCGGAGAGAATCGCCCCCGCAGAAAGGGCGTGCCGGCGCCAACCGGCAAGAGTGCGCCATCGCACTCGCCCCCCGGAAATCTTCATTCTGCGCCTGCAAATTGCACAGCTTCGGCAAGGCTCCGCAGGCGGCCGCGCAACAGGCGGGCAATTTCGCGCTGATAGGCTGGCCAAGTCACCGGCACACCTTGCAAATCCCGCGCGGGCACAGATATAGCACCCCGAATGCGGCACTGTCCCGAGTGCCCGGAATCTCTTGGAATTCTTGCTATGCTGCCTGGCTCTTCGGCCGAGCTCACCCTCTCGCGCCGCGCTCTGATTCTCTCTGCTGCCTCGGGCGCCATCATGGCGGCTGCCGGTCGTGGTTTCGCACAGGAGGCTGCGACCCCCGCCCCAGATGCTGCGCCGCAGCAATTCAGCTTCGACATGCTGACGCGCCAGATGCAGGACCGGGCGGCCCTGCCCTATGCTGCGCCGGAAAAGATCAGCGGCTTCTTTGCCGGACTGAAGTATGATGACTATCGTCTGGTCAGCTTCGATCCGGAAAAGGCACGCTGGAACGATGACAAGGACAGCCAGTTCCAGCTTCATGCCTTCCCGATGGGCTGGCTGTTTGCCGAACCCGTGCGCCTTTACGAAGTGCGCGACGGCCACGCCAGCGAGATGGTGTTTACCACCGACGATTTCCGCTTCCTGAACGAACTGGCCGCCAAAGTGCCGCCGGGCGAGGTGATGCCGGGTGTCGCGGGCTTCCGCCTGCATTATCCGCTGAACCGGCTGGATGTGATGGACGAAGTGGTCGCCTTCCTTGGCGCCAGCTACTTCCGTGCCCTCGGTCAGGGATCGGCCTATGGCCTGTCGGCCCGGGGTCTGGCGCTGAACACCGCGACCGACACGGCCGAGGAATTTCCGCGCTTCTCTGCCTTCTGGATCGACCGTCCGGCGCCGGGCGCGCGCAGCGTCACGGTCTGCGCCGCGCTGGATTCGCCCAGCGTGACCGGGGCATACCGCTTCGTCATCACCCCCGGCGAGGAAACGGTGATGGATGTGACCGCGCGGCTGTTCTTCCGGGCCGATGTGGTGCAGCTTGGCGTGGCGCCACTGACCTCGATGTATCTGTTCTCGGAACGCAACCGTCACGCCTTTGACGATTACCGCCCGCAGGTTCACGACAGCGACGGCCTGCGCATTACCCGCGCCGATGGCGATGTGCTTTGGCGTCCGCTCAGCAACCCGCCCCGTCTGGCAGGTTCGCATTTCGCCGAAACGACCCCGCATGCCTTCGGTCTTCATCAGCGCGACCGAGAGTTCGCGCATTATCAGGATGCCGAAGCCCGGTACGAGCGCCGCCCCTCTCTGGAGGTGGAGCCGCTGGGGGACTGGGGCAAGGGCGTTGTCCGTCTGGTTGAGATCCCGTCGGACCTTGAGGTGAACGACAATATCGTCGCCTTCTGGGTGCCCGAAGGCTCGGTCAAGGCCGGGGACACGCGCGAATTTAACTACCGCCTGCGCTGGGGCAATCTGCCGGTCGAGGATCGGACCGATCTGGCGCATGTGCTGGAAACGCGGTCGGGTGTCGGCGGGGTTTCGGGGGTGGAAAGCGCCCAGAATACCCGCAAGTTCGTGGTGGATTTCACCGGCGATCCGCTGAACCCGCTGCCCGCTGACGCGCCGGTCGAGCCGGTCGTATCGGTCCATGGCGGCGAGATCGTCTCGCAGAGCTTCCAGCGTGTCTGGGGTTCTGACATCTGGCGGCTGGCGATGGATGTGAAGGCAGAAGAAGGGGCGACCGTGGAACTGGTTGCCCATGTTGCGGGTTTCGGAAGGAAGCTTTCGGAAACCTGGCTCTATCAATGGATCAACGCGTGATGCAAAACACCGCCCCCCTCTCCTCTGCCGAGGTCGAGCGTATGGTGCAGGCCATCGGCACACCTGTTTCGGCGCCCATGGTCATGCCCAAACAGATTCTCGAAGCGCCGCATGGCGGCCTCCTGCGCGGACTGATGCTGCGCCTGCACCTGCTGGCGTCGCCGCGTCAGGGGCTGTAACCCATGTCCGGCCCTGCGGGGCAACCCGGCGCCGCGCTGCCGCGCGCCGTTGCCGTTGTGCTCAGCCTCATCGCCGGGGCCGGGGCCTTCATGCTGTTTCTTCAGTTCGGCATGTCGGACGGGCTGGATTCCATCGATATCGCGCGGTCGGTCCTCATCTTCATTTCGACCTGGTGGCTGGCTTGGGGTGCAGTTCAGGGCCTCATGGGCCTGACAACACAGGCCGCCGCCCCTGCCCTGCCCGATGCACCGCTGACCGCGAAAGTCGCAGTTCTGGTGCCGGTCTATAACGAAGATCCGGTGGCCACCTTCTCGCGCGTGGCGGCGATGGACGAAAGCCTTCAGGCTACAGGACTTGGTCATCTGTTCCACATCGCCATCCTGTCGGACAGCCGGAACGAGGCGATTGCCGCGCGCGAACGCCTCTGGTTCCTGCGTCTGGTCGGGGATCGGGCGGCAGAAGGACGCATCTTCTATCGCCGCCGTGCCGATAACCGGGGCAAGAAGGCCGGGAATATCGAGGATTTCATCCAGAAATCCGGTGGGGCCTATGATTTTGCCCTGATCCTCGACGCCGACAGCCTGATGGAAGGCGCGACAATTGTGGAAATGGCCCGCCGGATGCAGGCTGCCCCCGATCTGGGTCTGCTGCAAACCCTGCCGGTGGTGACCCGCGCCGAAACCCGCTTCGGCCGCGCCATGCAGTTTTCCGCAGCCTTCCACTCGCCGGTCTTCGCGCGCGGGCTGGCAATGATGCAGGGTCGCACCGGGCCGTTCTGGGGCCATAACGCCATGGTCCGGGTCCGCGCCTTCGCCGAAAGCTGCGGTCTGCCGGAACTGCGCGGCAAGCCGCCATTCGGTGGCCATGTGATGAGCCACGATTATGTCGAGGCCGCGCTGCTGGCCCGTGCGGGCTGGCGCGTGCGGCTGGACGACGATCTGGGCGGGTCGTATGAGGAAGGCCCCGAAAACATCGTCGATCATGCGAAACGCGATCGGCGCTGGTGTCAGGGCAATCTGCAACACAGCCGCCTGCTGCTGGCGCCCGGCCTGAAACCCTGGAGCCGGTTCGTGTTCTTTCAGGGCATCATGGCCTATATCTCGCCGCTGTTCTGGATCGGCTTCATGGTCGCATCGGTTCTGGCGCCCTATTTCGCACCGCCGCCCGATTACTTCCCCGAACCCTACTGGCCCTTCCCGATCTTCCCGCAGGCTGAAACCTCCAAGGCCATCGGCCTTGCCATCGGTGTATTCGGCCTGTTGATCCTGCCGAAATTCGCCATCGCCCTGCATGCCTCGATGAGCGGTCGCGCCCGCAGTTTCGGTGGCGCCGCACGGGTCTTCGCTTCGGTCTTTGCGGAACTGTTGTTTTCCTCGCTCACCGCGCCGGTGCTGCTCGCCTGGCAGACGCGCAGTGTGTTTCAGGTGTTTCTGGGCCGCGATGGCGGCTGGCCCACCAACAACCGGGGCGATGCCACGCTGAGCCTCGGAGAGGCCTGGGCGGCAAGCCACTGGATCGTGATGACCGGCGCCGTGGCGCTGGCGGGCACCTGGGCCATGGCGCCCGGTCTGGTGGTCTGGATGCTGCCGGTGATCCTGCCGATGCTGGCCGCCCCGCTACTGCTGTCCTGGTCTTCGCGCCCCTCGCGCAGCGGTCTGTTCGTCACGCCCACCGATCTGGCCGAGCCCGCGGTGATGCAGCGCCAGCGCGAAATCCTTGCAATATGGGAGGGTGAAACCGCCCTTCCCAACGCCGCACTTGCCGGAACCGAACCTTCCCATGTCAGCGCCTGAACCCCGCGCCGCGCGCGATCCCCGGCTCGACGTGTTTCGCGGCCTGTGTCTGATGATGATCTTCATCAACCACACGCCCGGCACGATTTACGAGAATTTCACCACCCGGAACTTCGGCTTCTCCGATGCGGCAGAGGCGTTCGTGCTGATGTCGGGCATCGCTGCCGGGCTGGCCTATGGCAAGTATTTCGACCGCCCCGCCCCGTTCTGGGAAGGCGTCGGCCATATCTGGCGACGGGTCTGGACGCTGTATCAGGTGCATATCGTGACCACGGTGATTGCGCTTGGCATCTCGGCCGCGACGATGCTGTGGTTCGACGCGCCCGAGGCGATGCGCCTGCATGCGATCCGTTTCCAGTGGCAGAAACCGCTGGAGTTTCTGATCGGCATCCCGCTGCTGACCCATCAGATCGGCTATGCCAACATCCTGCCGCTGTATGCCGTTCTGCTGGCCTTCGCGCCGCTGACACTCTGGGCAGGGTTGCGCTGGCCGCGTGTGACCATGGCACTGTCGGTTGTGCTGTGGCTGGCGGCGGCAATGATCTACTTCAACATGCCCAACTATCCGATGGATGGCGGCTGGTTCTTCAATCCGTTCAGTTGGCAGGTGATCTTCACCGTCGGCTTGCTGAGCGGGATGGCCATTCGCCGGGGCGGCAGCTTCGTTCCGAAGCGGCGCTGGCTGATCTGGCTGGCGCTGGCATGGGTCGGTTTCGCGCTGGTCGCCTCGCTGGTCAAGCCGGTGTCGGATGCTTTCGGGCACATGCTGTATCTTGCCGCCGAGTATCTGCATTTCCACTGGATCTTCATTTCCTTCGACAAGACCTTCCTCGCCCTGCCCCGGCTGAGCCATGCGCTTGCACTGGCCTATCTGCTGGCCTGCTGGCCGCTGGTGCGGCAACTGGCGGCGCATCGGGCAGCCGCGCCTTTCGCGCTTCTGGGGCGCAACGGGCTGGCGGTGTTCGGGCTGGGCGTCGTGCTGTGCTATGCCGCGAACGGGGTGAAGCTGGTCCTGCCGCAGAGCTTTGCACTGGATACCGCGATCATCGGTGGCGGAATTGGGCTTATGCTGCTGCTCGCCTGGTCGAAAGAGGCCTGGCGCCGCGCCGAAAAACGCGCCCGCCTGACCTGATCCCCCTGCAAAACGTGACAGGAACGCCGCAGAAACGGGCAAACCCGTATCTGCGGCGTTCTTTTCAGCATGAAAAATTCAACGCCAGTTGACGCAAGACAGAACTTGCCTCATCTGATGAATGAACATTCACTCGCGACAGGCGGCCCCCGCCGGAGATTCCCTGATGACAAGCCCCCGTATGGCCCTTGCCACGGCCGCGCGTCCGCGCGAGGCCGAAATTCTTGACAGTATCCGCCAGACCTTTGCCGAAAAGGGGTTCGACGGCGCCTCGATGCAGGATCTGGCCCGCGCGGCGGGGATGAGCGTCGGCAATTTCTATCGCTACTTCCCGTCCAAGGCCGCGATGGTCGAGGCTATCGTGACCCGCGATCTGGCCGAGGTTGAGGAAAAGTTCACCAGCATCGCCGCCGCAGCCGATCCGCTGGCCGCGCTGCGCTGCGGGCTGCACCAGCATATCGAGGAAGAATGCTCGGGCTGCGACGACGGCCCGCTCTGGGCCGAAATCACCGCCGCCGCGCTGCGCAAACCGGAAATCGGCGCGGTTGTGCAGAAGATGGAAAGCGAAATTCGCGGCTATCTGCTGTCGGCCTTCGCCATGATTGCCGGAATGCCGCGTGACGAGGCCGAACGCCACTTTGCTGCCCATTCCGCCATGGTGGTGATGCTGGTGAAGGCTGCGGCGATCCAGGCACAGGCCGGGGACCAGGTCAGCGCCGGACGGACTGAACTGAATGAATTGGTAAAACGTATGATCGACGCGGTTCTGGCCGAAGTGGCTGCCGCGAAGTCGAAGGATTGATGAAAATGCGTCATTTCGCTGTCAGCCTGATAATGGCCGCAACTCTGGCCACGCCCGGTGCTTCGCGGGCCGAAGAACCCGTGGCCGCCACGGAAACGGCAAAACCTGCCCTGCCCGCAATCACCGTCTCCGCCGTCGCCCGCCGCGATCTGCGCGACCGGGTGATTGCCGGAGGGCTGGTTGGCGCCGTGGAAGAGGTAATCGTACAGCCGCTGATCGAGGGCCAGCCCATCGAGACGCTGGAGGCTGAGGTCGGCGATTACGTCGAGGCCGGTCAGGTACTGGCCACGCTGTCGCTGACCGCGCTGGAATTGCAGCGCAGCCAGTTGAAGGCCGGGCTGGCCTCGGCACGCGCGACTGTGGCGCAGGCGGAGGCACAGGTGCTGGAGGCCCAATCCTCGGCGGATGAGGCGGGGCGTGTCGCCGCCCGCACCGCCGCGCTGAAGGATCGCGGTCAGGCCAGCACCGCCGCCAACGATCAGGCGCAGGCCGCCGCCGTTTCCGCCACCGCCCGTGTCACGGTCGCCCGGCAATCGCTGGAGGCCGCGCGCGCCCAGGTCGAACTGGCCGAGGCGCAGCTTGCCAATATCGACCTGAACCTGACGCGCACCAAGGTCGTCGCGCCGGTCGCGGGCGAGGTGCTGGCCCGCAATGCGCAGGTCGGTGCGGTGGCCAGCGCCGCCGGGCAGCCGATGTTCGTGCTTATGAAGGATGGGGCGCTGGAACTGCGCGCCGACATCGCAGAGGCCGATCTGGTGCGTCTGCAACCGGAGATGAGCGCCGAAATCCGCACTGTCGGCGCGACCGGCGCCCTGCGTGGCACCGTCCGGCTGGTGGAGCCCGGCGTGAATACGGCGACCCGCCTCGGGACCGCGCGCATCACGCTGGACAATGCCCGCACCGTGCGGTCCGGCATGTATGCCGATGCCGAAATCCTGCTGGCCGAGCACGAGGCGCTGGCCGTCCCGGTCAGCGCCGTGGGCTCCGGCCCTGAGGGCGCGACGGTCATGGTGGTGAAGGATGGCACTGTCACCCGCACGCCGGTGGAAACCGGCATCCGCGACAATGGCTGGGTCGAGATCGTCTCGGGCCTGACGGAGGGCGATCAGGTGGTGATCAAGGCCGCCGCCTTCGTGCGCGACGGCGACCGCGTCAATCCCATCGCCGCCGTGACGCAGTAAGGAGGGCCGCGATGAACTTCTCCGCATGGGCGATCCGAAATCCGGTCGCGCCGCTTCTGGCCTTCTTCATGCTCATGGTGCTGGGCTGGCAAAGCTTCAACAGCCTGCCCATCACCCGCTTCCCCAATATCGACGTGCCGCTGGTTGCGGTGGTGGTGGCTCAGCCCGGAGCCGCCCCCGCCGAGATGGAAACGCAGGTCACCAAAGAGGTGGAGGATGCCGTCTCGGGCATCTCGGGGGTGAAGAACGTCACCTCCACCATCACCGACGGCAATTCGCAAACGCTGGTCGAGTTCCGCATGGAAGTGCCGACCGACAAGGCCGTGCAGGATGTGAAGGACGCCATCGACAAGATCCGCGGTGATCTGCCCGGCGATGTTGAGGCTCCCATCGTCAGCCGCATCGACGTGGAAGGCCAGGCCATCTTGACCTTCGCCGTTTCCGCGCCGAACATGACGATGGAGGAACTGTCATGGTTCGTCGATGACACCATCACCCGCTCGCTTCAGGGCCGTCCCGGCGTCGGTAAGGTTGATCGTTTCGGCGGAGCCGACCGCGAAATCCGCATCGAGCTGGACCCCGTGCGGCTGGGCAGCTACGGCATCACCGCGCAGCAGGTGAGCCAGCAACTGCGGCTGACCAATGCCAATCTGGGCGGCGGCCGGTCAGAACTCGGCACCAGCGAACAGGCGATCCGCACGCTGGGCAATGCCGATACCGTGGCACGACTGTCCAATACCACCATCGCCGTCGGCGGCGGGCGCCATGTGCGGCTGTCGGACCTTGGCACGATCAATGACACCTACGAGGAGCTGCGGTCGTTCTCCAAGTTCAACGGCGATCAGGTGGTGACCTTCGCGGTGTTCCGCGCCAAGGGCGCCTCCGAGGTTTCGGTGGCCGAGGTGGTGAACAGCACGCTGGACGAAGTGCGGGCGAAGCACCCGGATGTTGGCATCTCGCTGGTGGATGACACGGTCTATTACACCTACGGCAACTACGAAAGCGCGCTGCATACGCTGATCGAAGGCGCGCTGCTGGCGGTGCTGGTGGTCTTTGCCTTCCTGCGCAACTGGCGTGCCACGATGATCGCGGCGGTGGCGCTGCCGTTGTCGGCGGTGCCCACCTTCTATGTGATGGACCTGCTGGGCTTCTCGCTGAACCTCGTGAGCTTCCTTGCCATCACGCTTGCCACGGGCATTCTGGTCGATGACGCCATCGTGGAGATCGAGAATATCGCGCGACACATGAGGATGGGCAAATCGCCCTATCGCGCCTCAATCGACGCGGCGGATGAAATCGGCCTCGCCGTCATCGCCACCACTTTCACCATCATCGCGGTCTTTGTCCCGGTCAGCTTCATGCCCGGCATTCCGGGGCAGTATTTCCGGCAATTCGGCCTGACGGTGGCGATTTCGGTGCTGTTCTCGCTGCTGGTCGCGCGGCTGATCACGCCGATGATGACCGCCTATCTGATGCGGTCCAAAGATGCCGCAGGCCATGACGATGCGCATGGTGATGGCTGGTTCATGCGGCAATATCTGCGGCTGGTGCGGCTTTCCACCAGTGGCGGGCTGTTCACCCTGCGGTCAGGCCACCACCTTGTGCCGGCCCGCTATATCACGCTGGTAACAGGCATTCTGGTTCTGGTCATATCTGTCCACTTCATGCTGCAAGTCCCCGGCAGCTTCATGCCGCCCGAGGATGTCAGCCGCGTTGCCATCAGTGTCGAACTGCCGCCCGGCTCGACGCTGGAGGATACCGAGCAGAAGACCGACGAGATGGTGGCCCGCATCCGCGATATCGAAGGGGTGGCGAATGTCTTTGTCCTTGGCGGGTCGTCGCCGACCGGCGATCTGGACATCCGCCGTGCCTCGGTCACCGTGCTTCTGGAAAAGCTGGATCATTCGCTGCTTTACAAGCTGTCGCAGATCGGGAACAGCATTCCCGGTCTGGCGGCCATCGTGCCGGATGTGGAAAGCCACGGCCGCACCGTGCCACAGAACGAGATCGAGGCCGAAATCTTTGCCCGGCTGCATGACGTGCCCGATATCCGTGCCTTCAAGCTGAATGACCGGGGGGAGCGCGATCTGTCGTTCTCGATCCTGTCGGACAACGAGGATGACCTGAACCTTGCAGTCGCCCGGCTGGAGGCCGCCCTGTCGGCCGAACCGCTGCTGGCCAACGTCGCCTCGGAAGGTGCCCTTCCCCGGCCCGAATTGCAGATCGAGCCGAAGCTGGAAGAGGCCGCGCGTCTGGGCGTGACCACCTCGGCCATCGCGGGTGTGGTGCGGGTGGCGACCATTGGCGATGTGGATGCGGCGCTGGCGAAGCTTTCCATCGACAACCGGCTGATCCCGGTGCGGGTGCGGCTGGATGATGCCAGCCGGGGCGATCTGGCGCAGCTTGCGGCGCTTGGCGTGCCCACGGCATCAGGCGCGACGGTGCCGCTGGGGGCGGTGGCCGACATCCGTATCGCGGAAGGCCCGTCCATGGTGGACCGCCTGAATCGCGAACGCCGCGCCACCATCGGCGCCAACCTGCCGGTCGGTGTGGCGCTTGGCACTGCATCGGAACGCTTCAAGGCAATCACCGACAGCGTCGATCTGCCGCCCAGCGTCCGCGTGGCGGAATCGGGCGATGCCGAGATTCAGGCTGAACTGATGCAAAGCTTCGGCAATGCGATGATCATGGGCCTGATGCTGGTTCTGACCGTGCTGATCCTGCTGTTCGGCTCGGTCATCCAGCCCTTCACCATCCTGCTGTCGCTGCCGCTTGCCATCGGCGGCGTGGCGGCGGCGCTGATCCTCACAGGCAATGCGCTGTCGATGCCGGTGATGATCGGGATGCTGATGCTGATGGGCATCGTGACCAAGAACGCCATCCTGCTGGTGGATTTCGCCATCGAGATGCGCAATCGCGGGATGGATCGGTTCCAGTCGGTCATCGAGGCCGGACACAAGCGGGCGCAGCCCATCGTGATGACCTCCATCGCCATGTCGGCGGGCATGATGCCCTCGGCGCTGGGGGTGGGCGAAGGTGGCGCCTTCCGCGCGCCCATGGCCATCGCGGTGATCGGCGGCATCATCATGTCCACGGTGCTGAGCCTTGTCGTGGTGCCCGCTTTCTTCCTGATCATGGACGACTTGTCGCGCCTGCTGGCCCGGCTGGCCCGTCTGCTGATCGGTCCGAAGGAGGCCGAGCCCGAAGTGCTGAGCCCCGAGGCGATGACGAAAGAGCTGACCGATCTCGAATCCCGGCTCTCGCATCTGGAGGCGAAGCGCCCGCCGCCTGACAGCAAGCCCAAGCTGATCGTGGCCGAATGACACCGGAAGCGCCGCCCTTCGGGGCGGCGTTTGCTTTTGCCCGCCCTTGCATCCCCTGCCCCGCCGTCGCAGGATCGCGGCAAAGGGGAGGGATGCGATGGGCAATCTGACAGCCGCGCTGGCCGCAATCGACGCGGCGAATGCTGCCGATCCGACGCAGGAAGACGGCCAGCCGGCCGCGCTGCTTTACGGCGAAAGGATGAGCGCGGAACTGGCCCGCCAGTATCCCGATGCCCCGGACATCCTGCAAATCGCGGCACGCGGGCAACATGTGGAACGCTGGCTGCTGCCCCGCTCCGACTACCCCGAGGGCAAAACAGGCTATCTGAACTGGCGCCGCGAACAGGGCCGCCGCCACGCGGAACGCGTCGCCGGAATCATGGCGGAGGCGGGCTATGACCGTGATGCGCAGGACCGCGTGGGTGTTCTGCTGCGCAAGGAAGGCATCAAGCGCGACGCCGAAGTGCAGGCTTTGGAGGATGTCATCTGTTTCGTCTTCCTGCGCCACTATTTCGCGCCCTTCGCCGCAAAACACGCGCCGGAGGCCGTGCGCGATATCGTGGCCAAGACCGCGCGCAAGATGTCGCCCCCCGCACGGGCGCGTGCGCTGGAGAAATTTAAACTGCCACCGGATCTGGCAGCGGCCGTAAGGGAGGCAGAGGCATGAGCATCGACCAAGGCAAGGCGCTGATCGCGCGGGCGGGCGAAGGCAAAAGCTATACCGTGGGGGTGGAAACCCTGACGCTGGCTGACTGGCCCGAAGGTGTGCCGATCCGCGTTGCCCATTCGGCACTGAACTACAAGGATGCGCTGGCCATCACCGGCCGCGCCCCGATCATCCGCAACTTCCCCATGGTTCTGGGTATCGACCTTGCGGGCGAGGTGCTGGAAGACAGCGGGCGTTTCAAGGCCGGTGAAAGAGTGCTGGTCAACGGATGGGGCCTGTCGGAAACCCGCTGGGGCGCCTATTCGCAACTGGTGCGCATGCCGGACGAAATCGTGCAGCCCCTGCCCGCCGGGTTCAGCACCGAACAGGCCATGCAGATCGGCACCGCTGGTTATACGGCCATGCTCTGTGTCATGGCACTGGATGATCACGGGCTGCAACCGGGCCGCGATGCGGTGCTGGTCACCGGCGCTTCGGGCGGGGTTGGCTCGGTCGCGGTCAGCCTGCTGGCGCGGCGCGGCTATCACGTCATCGCGGTTTCGGGGCGCCCCGAGCAGGCGGGTTTCCTGCAAGAGCTTGGCGCCGCCGAGGTGCTGAGCCGCGACGCAATTTCCTCTGGCGGCCGCCCGATGGCAAAAGAGCGTTGGGCGGGCGTGGTGGATGTGGCAGGCGGGCCGATGCTGGCCGATGCCATTGCGCAGACCCGGTATGACGGCATCGTCGCGGCCTGCGGCATGGCGGGCGGCGGGTCACTGGCAACCACGGTTTACCCGTTCATCCTGCGTGGCGTCACGCTGCGCGGCGTCGATTCTGTCATGGTGCCCATGGCACGGCGTGAGGCCGCCTGGGCACGGCTGGAAGCCGAACTGGATCGTGGACTGCTGGCGCGCCTGTCCTCGACCCGGCAGTTTGACGAATTGCCGACGCTGGGCGCAGACCTGCTGGACGGCCGCCTGCACGGTCGTATCGCCATCGCGCTGTAAAGACGGGCGGGCCGCTCAGGCCCGCTTCGCCACAACAGCAATGCCCAGCGTTTCCAGCACCTTCGCCTCGATCTGCGGGGCGTTCATGCCTGCAACCGCATACATCGCCTCGGGGCTGGCCTGGTCGATGAACGTATCGGGCAGCACCATGGAGCGGTATTTCAGCCCCCGGTCAAACACGCCCTCCTCGGCCAGCAATTGTGCCACATGGCTGCCGAAACCGCCGATGGCTCCCTCTTCCACCGTGATCAGCGCCTCGTGATGCTTGGCGAGTTGCAGGATCAACTCACGATCCAGTGGCTTGGCAAACCGCGCATCGGCCACGGTGCAGGCGATGCCGCGCGCCGCCAGCGCCTCGGCCGCGCGCATCACTTCCGCCAGACGGGTGCCGAAGGACAAGAGCGCCACGCGTCCACCCTCGCGGATCAGCCGCCCCTTGCCGATCTGCAAGGGCTGACCCCGCTCGGGCATTTCCAGCCCGACACCCTCGCCGCGCGGATAGCGGAAGGCGCTGGGGCCTTCGTCATAGGCTGCCGCTGTGGCAACCATGTGCACAAGCTCCGCCTCATCCGCCGCCGCCATCACCACGATGCCGGGCAGATTGGCAAGAAAAGCCACGTCGAACGACCCGGCATGCGTGGCGCCATCGGCCCCTACCAGACCGGCGCGATCGATGGCAAAGCGCACGGGAAGGCGCTGGATCGCCACGTCATGCACGACCTGATCGTAACCGCGTTGCAGGAAGGTGGAATAAAGCGCGCAGAACGGCTTCAGCCCGCCCGCCGCCAGACCGGCGGCAAAGGTCACAGCATGCTGTTCGGCGATGCCCACGTCGAAACAGCGCTTCGGAAAGCGTTCGGCGAACAGGTTCAGCCCGGTGCCATCCGGCATCGCCGCCGTCACCGCGACGATCTTGTCATCCCGCGCTGCTTCGTCCACCAGTGCCTGCGCGAAAACCTTAGTATAGCTGGGCGCATTGGACTTCGCCTTGACCTGCACCCCGGTCAACACATCGAATTTCGCCGTGGCATGGCCCCTGTCCGCCGCCGCCTCGGCCGGGGCATAGCCCTTGCCCTTCCTGGTGATCACATGAAGAAGCATCGGCCCGGTCGCCCGCGCTTTCACCGTGCGCAGCAGCGGCAGAAGCTGGTCGAGGTCATGCCCGTCGACCGGCCCGACATAGCTGAACCCCAGTTCCTCGAACAACGTCCCGCCGACCGTCATGCCCTTGAGCATTTCCTTCGCCCGCCGCGCGCCTTCCTGAAACGGTTCGGGCAGCAGGCTGACCATGCCCTTGGCGGCCTGTTTCAGTTCCTGAAACGGAGCCTCGGCATAAAGCCGCGACAGATAAGACGACAGCGCCCCCACCGGGGGGGCGATGGACATTTCATTGTCATTCAGGATGACGAACAGCCGCTTCTTCAGATGGCCAGCGTTGTTCATCGCTTCGAAGGCCATGCCTGCGCTCATCGAGCCGTCGCCGATCACCGCGATGGCATCGCCCGGATCGCCGCCCAGATCGGCCGCCGCCTTGAAACCCAGCGCCGCGCTGATGGAGGTCGAGCTATGCGCCGCCCCGAACGGATCATAGGGGCTTTCGCTGCGCTTGGTGAAGCCCGACAGGCCGCCTTCGGTCCGCAGGGTGCGGATGCGGTCACGCCGCCCGGTCAGGATCTTGTGCGGATAGCACTGATGCCCCACGTCCCAGATCAGCTTGTCGCGCGGCGTGTCGAACACGGCATGCAGCGCCACGGTCAGTTCCACCACCCCCAGCCCTGCGCCCAGATGGCCGCCGGTTTCCGACACCGCGCTGATCGTCTCGGCCCGCAGTTCATCGGCAAGCTGGCGCAATTCACGGTCGCTCAGCGCCTTCATGTCGGCAGGCAGGCGCACGCGGTCCAGAACGGGGGTCTTCGGTCGGTCGGTCATGGCAGCCCTTTGGCTCAGGCGTAGGGGGGCGTCAGCTTTGCCGCGAGATAACGAAGCGCGCCGCCGCGATCAAGGCAGCGGCCCGCTCACCATAGGGGGAAACTGC
Source organism: Gemmobacter sp. LW-1 (assembly GCF_001303875.1). Lineage (NCBI taxonomy): Bacteria > Pseudomonadati > Pseudomonadota > Alphaproteobacteria > Rhodobacterales > Paracoccaceae > Gemmobacter > Gemmobacter sp. LW-1. Next base: position 38,878 of record NZ_LJSC01000057.1, read on the forward strand.
GGCTTCCGCCTCGGCAATCAAGTCACTTGCGCGATTTTTCGCGCCTTCCAGCCCCAGAAGCGAAACGAAAGTGGCCTTGCCAGCGCCCGCATCCTTGCCGACGCGCTTGCCCGTCGCCGCTTCGTCGCCCTCGACATCCAGAATATCGTCGGCGATCTGGAAGGCGAGGCCCAGAGCCGTCGCATAGGCGCGCAGCCGCGCGGGGTCGGCCCCGGCAAGCACCGCGCCCGCCTCGGCAGAAAAGCAGATCAGCGCGCCGGTCTTGCCGGCTTGCAGTCGGGTGATCTCGGGCAGGGTCAGCGGCGTGGCAGCGGTTTCAGCGGCGATATCCAGCGCCTGTCCCAGCACCATGCCCTCGGCGCCGCTGGCGCGCGCCAGCCCCGCCACCAGCGCCAGCCGCCGGTCAGGCGCCCCGAGCGCCGGGTCACACAGCAGTTCAAACGCCAGCGTCTGAAGCGCATCGCCCGCCAGCACCGCCGTCGCCTCGTCCCATTTCACATGGACGGTCGGCAGGCCGCGGCGCAGGTCGTCATCATCCATGCAGGGCAGATCGTCATGGATCAGGCTATAGGCATGCAGCGCCTCGACCGCCGCCGCCGCCGTAACCGCAGCCTCTGGCGCAATGCCATGCAGCCGGGCCGATTCCAGCACCAGAAAGGCGCGCAGCCGCTTGCCGCCCTGCACCGCATAGCGCATGGCCTGCACCACCGGCACATCGTCCTGCGTGGCCAGCGCCGCATCCAGCCGCGCCTGCACCAGCGCGGCATCCTGTTTCAGCAGGTCGGGAAAGGTCACAGCCCCTCCGCCGGTGCGGTTCCGGTGGCGCGGCCTTCCTGCGCGCGGATCATCTCGACCTTTTCTTCCGCCACGCGCAGCTTGTCGGCGCAATGCGCCTTCAGCTTCGCGCCGCGTTCGTAAAGCGCGATCGACTGTTCCAGCGCCACATCGCCGCGCTCAAGCTGCGTCACCACACCTTCCAGCGCGGCCATCGCCTCTTCAAAGCTCATCTCGGCAATCGGTTTGTCGGTCATCAGGCTCTCCGCATCATCTCATCGACATGGGCGGCAACAGAGGCGCCCAGCGCGGGCAGATCATAGCCGCCCTCCAAGGCGGATACCACCCGCCCGCCACAGACCTGATCCGCCAGATCGCAGATCGCAGCGGTGAGCCAGCGGAAATCCTCCACCTCCCATTCCAGACTGGCGAGAGGATCATCCGCATGGGCATCGAACCCGGCGCTGACAAGGATGAGGTCGGGGGCGAAATCGCGTACCCGCGCCAGCGCAGGGGCCCAGACCGCCCGCATCGCCGCCCCGCCCGAACCCGCGCGCAGCGGCAGGTTCACCACCTGTCCATGTGCGCCGGTTTCCCGCGCGGCCCCCGTGCCGGGATAAAGCGGCATCTCGTGGCTGGAGACAAACATCGCGCGCGACTCGTCCCACAGCAGATCCTGCGTGCCATTGCCGTGATGCACGTCGAAATCCAGCACTGCGACACGAGAGAGACGGTGATGATCCAGCGCCCGTTTCGCCGCGATGGCAACGCTGCCGAACAGGCAAAACCCCATGGCCCGCGCGGTTTCGGCATGATGGCCGGGCGGACGGCAGGCGATGAAGGCGCGCTTCGCCTCGCCCACCAGCACCGCATCGACCGCCGCACAAACCCCGCCCACCGCGCGCAGCGCCGCCGTCAGCGACCCCGGCGCCAGCCAAGTGTCACCATCCAGCATTGACCAGCCGTCCGCAGGCACCGCCGCCTCGACTTGAGCGACATATCCCGCCGGGTGACAGCGCAACACCTCGCTCCGCCCGGCCAGCGGGGCCGCGCGGCGGTCGAGATCGAACCCGGCCAGGGCCCGTTCAACCGCCATCAGCCGCGCCGCCTGCTCCGGGTGACCCGGCGGTTCGGCATGGCCCAGGCAGTCCTCATGGCTGAACAACAGCATACGCCCGATGTCGGTCATTTTCTGTCCTCAAGTATCCCGGAGGTCAGGGGACACAGCCCCCGAGACCGGGCGCGGATCAATCCGGCTGAAGCATATAGCCCGCGCCGCGCACGGTTTGCAGATAGCGCGGCTGCTTCGGGTCGACCTCGATCTTGCGGCGCAGCCGGGTGATCTGCACATCCACCGCGCGTTCCTGCGCCTTTTCGGCACTGTCCGCCTCGGTCGTGCCCAGATCGCCCACCAACGCCTCGCGGCTGACCGGCTCGCCGGGGCGGGCAGCGAATATCCGCATAAGCTGCGCTTCGGTCGCGGTCAGCCGCACCGGCTCGTCCCCGCGCCACAATTCACCGCGCTCCGGGTCATAGCGCACCGCGCCCAGATGCAGCACCTTGGGCACCGCCACTTCGGGCCGTGCCGCCGGCACCCGGCGCAGAATGGCGTTGATCCGCAGCAGCAGTTCCTTCGGCTCGAACGGCTTCACCAGATAGTCATCCGCCCCGGCCTCCAGCCCCTCGATCCGGTTGGCGCTTTCGCCCTTGGCCGTCAGCAGCAGGATCGGCACCCCGCTTTTCGCCCGAAGATCGCGGGTCAGCGCAATGCCATTCTCGCCCGGCATCATCACATCCAGCACGATCAGGTCGAACTCCAGCCCGCCCAGCAGCCGCCGCGCCTGTGCCGCATCCCGCGCCACGCTGACCAGAAAGCCGTTGCGGATGAGGAATTTCTGCAAAAGCCCCCGGATGCGTTCGTCATCATCAACGACCAGAAGATGCGCTTGCGGTTCGGTCATGCCCCGCCCTCCTTCAAGGTCTGATACTGCCGCCGCTGGTCGGGGTCCATCATCGCCTCCAGCACCTGACGGAAGCCCTGCACCGCCACCGGCCCCGCCGCGCGGTAAGCCGCCCGCATCCGTGCCCGCTGCGCATCGGACAATTCGCGCTCCAGTTCCGCGCCCTTGACGGTCAGGAACAGATGCCGCTCGCGCTTGTCCTCGCGCCCGACGCGGCTTTCCACCAGCCCGTCGTCGATCAGCGTGCGCAACACCCGGTTCAGGCTTTGCTTGGTCACACCGAGGATCGACAGCAGGTTGTTCACCGTCGTGCCCGGGCTGCGATGGATGAAATGGATCGCCCGGTGGTGCGCCCGCCCGTAATCCATCCCGTCCAGAATGCGGTCGGGATCAGCCGTGAAGCCGCGATAGGCGAAGAACATCGCCTCAATCCCCTTGCGCAGCTGCTCGTCGGTCAGAAACAGCAGGCTTTCGCCACCCGATGCCGGCTCACTCATCACGGCTCCCCCTCACTTCGGTGCGAAGTTACGTCAGCCTTGTTGACTTTCCAAGATGCAACTGTTAGCGAAACGCAGTTTTTACGCAACTTTATGTCCACAGCGGGCCAAAGTGGCGCAACTTTTGGAAAATGGCCCTGAGGAGGCTTCGATGGCTGGCTATGATGACCGCGATGGCAAGATCTGGATGGATGGCAAGCTGGTGGAATGGCGCGACGCCAATGTCCACATCCTGACCCATGCACTGCACTATGCCTCGTCGGTATTCGAGGGCGAGCGGTGCTATAACGGCAAGATCTTCAAATCGACCGAACATTCGCAGCGCCTGCTGAAATCGGGCGAGCTGCTGGATATGCCGGTGCCCTATACGGTCGAACAGCTGAATGCCGCCAAGGACGAGGTGCTGGCCGCCAATGGCCTGACGGATGCCTATGTGCGCGCGCTGGCCTTCCGGGGCGCTGGCGAGGAAATGGGAGTGGCGAGCCTGGGCAATCCGGTGCGCGTTGCCATCGCCTGCTGGAGCTGGGGCGCCTATTACGGCGACGCCAAGATGAAGGGCGCCAAGCTCGACATCGCCAAGTGGAAACGCCCCTCGCCCGAAACGATCCCCACTGCCGCCAAGGCCGCCGGGCTCTACATGATCTGCACCATGTCAAAGCATGCGGCACAGGCCAAAGGCTGCTCTGACGCGCTGTTCTTTGACTATCGCGGCTATGTGGCCGAGGCGACGGGGGCCAATATCTTCTTTGTCAAGGATGGCGAAGTGCATACGCCGCTGCCCGATGCGATCCTGAACGGCATCACCCGCCAGACCGTCATCGGGATGCTGCGCGCGAAAGGCATCACCGTGCACGAACGCCATATTCAGCCTTCGGAACTGGAAGGCTTCCAGCAATGCTGGCTGACCGGCACCGCCGCCGAGGTTACCCCCGTCGGCCAGATCGGCGATTATATGTTCGAGGTGGGCGCCCTGACCCGCGATATCGCCACCGAATACGAGGCGCTGGTCCGGGCCTGAGGGAGGAAGGGCGTTCTGCCGCGCTGCGATGCACGCGCCTCCCCCCAAGGATATCTGCAACAAGGCGAAAGGCCCGGCCCTATCAGGAGCCGGGCCTTTTCACATCAGGCCAGAATGGTCACCACATGAACATTGCCCTTGATTGCATTCGAATAGGGGCAGATGAAATGCCCGCGCTCGACCATGCGCTGCGCGACCTGGCGCTCCACCCCCGGCAGATGAACCGTCAGGGTCACCGCGATCCCAAAGCCACCTTCGGCGCGCGGTCCGATACCGACCTCGGCCTGAACCGTCGCTTCCGCCGGAACCTCGCCAATCTTCTCGTTGCTGGCAGCGAACCGCAGGGCGCCCAGATAGCAGGCCGCATAACCCACTGCGAAAAGCTGTTCCGGGTTATTGCCCTTACCCTCGCCCCCCATTTCCTTCGGCACGCTCAGCGTGACACCCAGCGCACCGTCCAGCGTGGCGGACTGCCCGTTGCGACCACCGCCCTTGGCTTCGGCGGCGGTGCGGTAAACGATCTCTTTGACCATCTTCTCTCTCCATTTCTATCTTACACGATAATATCGCGCAAGATACATGCTTCGGACGATGCGTCAATCCCTTGCGATTTAATCGCGCACGATTTACATTTACGGAATGACCCAGCCCCTCCCGCTCTCGCAGCTTCTGTGCTTCGCTCTGTATTCCGCCAGCCACGCCGTTCAGGCGAGCTACAAACCCCTGTTGGATCGCATGGGGCTGACCTACCCGCAGTTCCTCGTACTGACGCTTCTATGGGAAACCGATGATCAGCCGATGTCCCGGCTTGCGCAAGCGCTGCAACTGGAAAGCAATACGCTGACCCCGATGCTCAAACGCATGGAGTCAGCGGGCTTTCTGACCCGCAGCCGCGACGCGCAGGATGAGCGTCAGGTGCGGCTGCGGCTGACCGAAAAGGGCCTGGGCCTGCGGGCAGAGGCGACAGAAATCCCGGCCTGTTTTCTGGCGCAAAGCGGCCTTGACCCCACGACGATCCGGTCTCTGACCGACGAGATCGCGACACTGCGGGACAGGTTGCGCGCGGCTCAGACCTGATCGCCGCGGTCAATCCGCAGGTATTCGGCGGCGCGGCGGTTCGCCACGGGCTTCTCGGTGGGGCGCCGGCGCAGCCCGTCCCACAGCTTCTCGCTGCCATCATGGTCGATACGCAGGAACTGCCGGGTCCGCCCGCCGTCCGAGGGCTTGCGCTTGTCTGCAAGGTGCTTGCTCATGGCCATCTCCTCCGGTTGCCTTAAGGCAATATAGGACCGAATCGGTCCCTTCCCAACCCCTCAGCACCGCGAAAGGCGATCAACCGCCCAGGCGGCGGCCTCGGCCACAACGGGATCCGGGTCTGCAAGCAGGGCACTGGCGGCCCCGCGCAGCGCGACCTCACCCGAATTCCCGATAGCATAGAGGACATTGCGCACGAAACGGTCCCGCCCGATCCGCTTGATCGGGCTGCCCGCGAAACGCGCACGAAACGCAGTGTGATCCAGCGCCGCCAGTTCCGCAAGCTCGGGGGCGCCAACGCGTGGCTGATAGCCCGCGTCCCGCGCCGCCTGCGCGAACTTGTTCCACGGGCAAACCGCCAGACAATCATCGCAGCCGTAAATCCGGTTGCCCATCAGGGCGCGCAAATCCGGCTCCACCGGCCCTTTGTGCTCGATCGTCAGATAGGAAATGCAGCGCCGCGCATCCAGCTGATAGGGCGCGGGGAAAGCGCCGGTCGGGCAGATGTCCAGACAGGCACGGCACGATCCGCAATGGCTGACCTCGGCCACGTCCTTCGGCAGATCCAGCGTGGTGAAGATTGCGCCCAGAAAGAACCAGCTGCCCAGATCACGCGCCAGCAGGTTGGTATGCTTGCCCTGCCATCCCAGACCCGCAGCCTGCGCCAGCGGCTTTTCCATCACCGGCGCGGTATCGACGAAAACCTTGATCTCGCCCCCCGCCTGGTCCAGCAGCCAGCGCCCCAGCCGCTTCAGCCGCCGTTTCACCAGATCATGATAATCCTTGCCCTGCGCATAGACGCTGATCGCCGCCCTTTCGCGCTGCGCCAGCACCGCCAGCGGATCAACCTCGGGCGTATAAACCTCGGCCAGCATGATCACCGATCGCGCCTCAGGCCAAAGCGCCGCCGCCGACCCGCGCCAGCCCTCGCGCTCGGCCATCCAGCCCATCTGCCCGTGCCGTCCGGCGGCCAGAAACGTCCGCAACCGCCCGGCCGCTTCGGGCACGGCATCCGGCGCGCAGATCCCGGTCTTGGAGAAACCCTCCTCCACCGCCCGCGCGACCAGACGGTCCTTCAGCACCGAAGGCTCCATGCCCTTGCTCATTGCCCAAATACTCCGGGGGTCCGGGGGCTGGCCCCCGGCGGCCGGGTTCAGAAATCCAGATCGGCGTAATGACCGGGCTGAGTGAAGCCGGGCACCTGATCCGCCAGCAGGGTGCGGAAACTCGGCCGGGATTTCAGCTTTACATACCAGTCCTTCACCACCGCATGCCGGTTCCAGTCGACATCCGAGATATAGTCCAGACAGCTCAGATGCGCGGCAGCCGCGAAATCGGCCAGCGTCATGCTGTCGCCCGCCAGCCAGCGGCGCTGATCAAGGAGCCACGCCATGTAATCGAGGTGATACTTGATCCGGCTCGCTCCGAACTTCACCGCCTTGCTGTCGGGGTAACCCGTGCCCTGCACCTTGCGGTTCACCCGTTCATACAGCAGCTTCGAAGTCACCTCGTTGTGGAACTTGTCGTCAAACCAGTTGCACAGGCGGCGCACCTCATAGCGCGCGTCCACATCGCGGGGCATCAGCGCGGGCGTCGGATAGGCCTCTTCCAGCCATTCGCAGATCGCCTGGCTTTCGCTCATCAACCGGCTTTCCATCCGCAGCACCGGCACCTTGCCTGCCGGGTTGCGGCGCAGGAAATCGGGTTGCTGCTCCCAGTAACGCTCCTCGACCAGCTCCACCTCAATCCGTTTCTCCGCAAGGGTCAGGCGGACCTTGCGGCAAAAGGGGGAAAGAGGAACGTGATACAGTCGGTTCATGATGCGGTCCGGGGTCTGGTCCCCCCGGTGATATCGCCCTCCGCGCAGGGGATCAATGCCACATGGCCTGCTTTGCGGGCTCGCCCGCGCGCCCGGCGGCCTGCCGCGCGCGCCTCACCCGGCAGATTGCACAGCCACATGCACCTCGGTGCCCCAGTCGCGGCAGCGCTGCATCAGCGCCTCTGGCAGCGGGCGGTCGATGAAGATCGCGTCGATATCGGCAAGGCTCGCCAGCCGGGCCGGGGCCGAACGTTCCAGCTTCGACGCATCGGTAACCAGATAGACCCGGCGCGATTGCCGAATGATCGCCTTCGAAACCCGGACCTCGTTCAGGTCATAGTCCAGCAGGTCGCCATCAGGGTCGAGCGCCGAGATGCCGATGACACCGTAATCGACCTTGAACTGCTCCATGAACTGCGAGGTCAGCTCCCCCACCAGCCCGCCATCGGACCGTCGCAGCGCGCCGCCCGCCACCATGATCTCGCACGAGGGGTTGGCCACAAGGATATTGGCCACGTTCATGTTGTTGGTGACAACGGTGATTTCGCGGTGGTGCAACAATTCGCGGGCCACCGCCTCGGTCGTGGTGCCCAGGTTGAGGATCATCGAGCAATTGTCGGGGATCGCCTGCGCGCAGGCCCGGCCAATCGCGGATTTGGCGCCCCCATGCATCCCGCGCCGCTCTTCATAACCGATATTGCTGACCCCGGCCCGGATGACCGCCCCGCCATGAACCCGGTCCAGATGCCCGGCCTCGGCGAGTTCCGTCAGGTCGCGGCGGATGGTTTGCAGCGTCACGCCAAAGCGTTCGGCCAGGGTTTCGACCACCACGCGGCCTTCGCTGCGCGCGATGGCCAGAATTTCGGTCTGCCGGAAACTCAGCGCCACGGGCACCCTCTTGGTTTGCTGTCGTTCCGCACTGTCTGCGGCGCGGGGCGGCGCGTCAAGGCTCGGCCCCTGCGAACTGCGGCACGGCATCGTCGAGGCTGTAGTAGTCGCCCCGCTCGGCCACGAAGATATGCGCGGCCAGTTTCCCGCCGGTCGGCCCGTCCACCGCACCGGCCTCGACCGAAAACGCGCCATCGGCGGCCCGGAACCACAGGCTTGACCCGCAGGAGCGGCAGAAGCCGCGTGTGCCACCCGCCGCGCTGCGGTATTCCGCCAGCCCGTCACGGCGCTGCCAGTGGACACTCTGCTCGGACACATCGAAACTGGCGCTGAAGTGACCCGAAGCCTTGCGGCATTGCACGCAATGACAGGCGGTGATCGGCCCGGAGGGTGCGGGCAGGTCAAGGACGCAGTCACCGCACAGGCACGAGGCTTTCAGGCGGGCGCCCGGCGTCGCAGGTGCGGCGGTGCTTTCGGCATAATAGTCGCCGCCATCTTCGGTGAAGATATGCGCCTCGGTCTGCAAGCCGGTCGCAGTTTCCAATGCGCCAGGTGAAAAGGATATCCGCGCTTCGCCCTCGGGCTGCCAGAACAGCGCAGCCCCGCAACCGCCGCAATGCCCGCGACGCGCCGTCGGGGAGGAGCGGTACCAGACAAGCCCATCCGCCCGGATCAGCCGGAACCTCTCGTGTGGCACCGAGGATGCTGCCCAGTAATGCCCCGAGGTCTTGCGGCACTGGGTACAATGACAGGCGACCACATCGCGCAGCGGCGTTTCCACCTCAAAAACCACCGCCCCGCACAGGCAGGCGCCACGGTGAACCTCATTCGGCATGGCGGAACACATCCTCCAGAATCGTCGTCAGATGACGGACATCGGTTTCGGTGAAGGCCGCCTCGGTATTGCTGTCCAGATCCAGCACCCCCAGCAGGCGCCCCGCCCCGTTGCGCACCGGCATCACCAGCTCCGACCGGGTGGTGGACGAGCAGGCGATATGATCGGGGAAGGCCTCGACATCCGGCACAAGCTGCACCTCACCCGTCCGTGCCGCCGCGCCACAGACCCCGCGGCTGAACGGTATCACCAGACAGCCATGCCCGCCCTGATAGGGACCGATCTTCAGAAGCTCGGGCCCGGTCACGCGGTAGAACCCGGTCCAGTCCGACAGAGGATGCCCGTGATGCAACTCGCAGACCACCGTCGCCATCAGCGCCACGGTATCGGTTTCACCCGCGCATAATGCCGCGATGCTGCGCGCGAGTTCTGAATAGTCGGGTGTCATCGGGCCTCCTGAAATTGCCGGCTGGCGCTTACCGGATGCTAACGAACGCGCCGTAACCTGCAAGCCATCGACAGAAGGAAGCGGAACATGAACCTGTATGCAAGGGAACTGGCGGACACCCTGGTGGTCGAGGTGGGCGCAGACCGGATCGACGCTGCCTGCGCGATCCAGTTCAAGGATGCGATGCGCGAACTGGCGGGCCGGGCGGGGACGCGCGTGCTGATCGACATGTCGCGCGTGCGGTTCCTCGACAGTTCCGGCCTCGGTGCCGTGGTCGCCGTGATGAAACTGCTTGGTCCAGACCGACGGCTGGAACTTGCGGGACTGACCCCCGCCGTGGACAAGGTGTTTCGTCTGACCCGGATGGACAGCGTTTTCCTGATCCACCCCGATCTGCCCGCCGGATTGAGGGAGGCGGGCTGATACGGGATGCCGCAATCGCATGTCTGATCCTGCCCCGATCTGCCTGCGCATCACCGCAACCCCGGTCGAAGTGCGTGCGGCCCTGACCGGCCTGATGGCCCGGCCCGACCTGACCGGCGACAGCGATTTCCGGCAGCGCCTGGAAATCGTTCTGGCCGAAATACTGAACAACATCGCCGAACATGCCTATCCCGCCGCACCAGGGCGGATCGGGCTATGTCTGTCTCCCGGTGCAACGGGCATGATCTGTCAGGTGATCGATTACGGCCTGCCGATGCCGGGGCTTGCCGCCCCTGCGGGCCACCCGCCCCCCATGACGGAGGCAAACCTGCCGGAGGGCGGCTTTGGCTGGTTCCTGATTCGCAGCCTTTGCGCCGGGTTGACCTATCGTCACCGCAACGGTCAGAACGATCTGACACTGATCGTGCCGTGGCATCAATGAGCGCACAGGGGGCGCATTGCCTGTCCGGCGGAAAAAATGCCGGAATGCCGCCACAATCTTCGCCCAAAAGCGCCGCAGCATTCTGCCAACAACGCGGTGTAGCTGCACAAGGCTTCCCTCGGCGCTGTGAGAAAGCCCCCACCCAGATCGCGGCGCCGAGGCTCTTCCCCTTCCTGTTCGCGCGCCCTAACCTCGCTGCAAAGCGGAGGGTCAGATGCGTGATTTTCAGAAACCCGGACGATCGGCAGTACTGGCCAGCAATGGCGTCTGTGCCACCTCGCATCCGCTGGCGGCGAAGGTCGCCCTGGATGTATTGCAATCCGGGGGCAATGCCGCCGATGCGGCCATCGCCGGGGCGGTGCTGCTGGGTATTTGCGAACCGCAGATGACCGGGATCGGCGGCGATTGCTTCATCCTGATGAAGCCCGCCGGGGAAGAGCGGGTGATCGCGCTGAATGGCTCGGGCGCCGCGCCGGCAGGCCTGTCTGCCGATGCCCTGCGCGCCAGAGGGCTGACGGTCATGCCAATTCACGGCATTGACGCCGTGACGTTGCCCGGCGCGATGGATGCCTTCTGCCGGCTCAGCGCCGATTGGGGCCGGATCGGGCTGGCCGAGGCGCTTGCCCCCGCCATCCGCTATGCCGAGGAAGGTGTGCCGGTCGCCCCGCGCGTCGCTTTTGACTGGGCCACAGATGCGGCGGTTTTGCAGGGCGAGGCGCGGCGGCACTTCCTGCTGGACGGCGGTGCCCCGAAAATCGGTCAGATCTTCCGCGCGCCCGGTCAGGCCGAGGTTCTGCGCCGCGTTGCCCGCGAGGGGAGGGCCGGGTTCTACGAGGGCGAAGTTGCCGAAGACATGATCGCCTCGCTGAATGCGCTGGGCGGGCCGCATACGATGGACGATCTGGCCGAGGTGCGAAGCTTCTATACCGATCCGGTCGCCGCCCCCTACAAAGGCGCCGAGGTGATCGAACATCCGCCAAATGGCCAGGGCGCGACAGCGCTGCTGCTGTTGAACATCCTGTCGCATTTCGATCTGCCCGCCATGGCCTCCTTCGGGGCCGCCCGCGCCCATATCGAGGCAGAGGCCGCGAAGCTCGCCTATGACGCACGCAACCGTTTCCTGGCCGACCCCGACCATACGACACGGCTGGCACATATGCTGGCGCCCGAAACCGCGGCCCGGCTGGCGGCGCTGATCGACCCGCGCCGCGCCAGTGCCAACCCTGCGGCCCTGGCCGAGGCGGTTCACAAGGACACGGTTTATATCACCGTGGTGGACCGCGACCGCATGGCGGTTTCGCTGATCTATTCGATCTTCTGGGGCTTCGGGGCGGGGCTTGCCTCCACCAAATTCGGCATCAATTTCCAGAACCGCGGCGCGGGCTTCAGCCTGACACCGGGCCACCCGAACGAGGCGGCGGGTGGCAAGCGCCCGATGCACACGATCATCCCCGGCATGCTGGCCGAAAGCGGCCGCGTGACCATGCCCTTTGGCGTCATGGGCGGCGCCTATCAGCCTTGCGGCCATGCCCGGCTGGTCACCAACCTGCGCGACTACGGGATGGAGCTGCAGGAGGCTATCGACGCCCCGCGCTGCTTCACTACGCCGGAAGGATTCACGCTGGAGCGCGGCTATGATCCGGCGGTTGCTGCCGAACTGGCCGGGATGGGGCATGCGGTTCAGACGGCCGAAGAGCCGATCGGCGGCGCGCAGGCCATTCTCATCCACCCCTCGGGCGTTCTGGAAGGCGCGTCAGACCCGCGCAAGGACGGCTGCGCCCTGGGGTATTGAAAGCTCTGGGGTATGAACCTGACCGGAACCAGCGGGACCGCCCGCTGCGTCTCAATTCAGGTTGAATTGCAGAGGGTAACGCCCGTCCTCGAAATCGCCGAACAGATCGTGCAGGTCGGGGTGATCCACCGGCTCGCCCGTTTCGTCCGGGATCAGGTTCTGCTCTGACACATAAGCGACGTAATAGCTTTGGTCGTTTTCAGCCAGAAGGTGATAGAAGGGCTGGTCCCGCTCCGGGCGGCTGTCCTCGGGCATGGCGGCATACCATTCCTCGGTATTCGAGAACATGGCGTCCACGTCGAAAACCACCCCGCGAAACGGGTGTTTCCGATGCCGCAGCACCTGGCCGAGATGATATTTCGCCTGCGCCTTGAGCATTCGTGACGGACCCCCTTTGGCGACTCCTAATCCTTTGATCGCCTCAGGTCCACTGGGCGCGGGTGATTCGGGGGGAAACAGTCTGTCAGGCATCGACCCACAGTTTGCCTGTACCGCTCGCGGAATACTGATGTGAAATCCTGCGGCGCCCCATTTCCCCCCCGCAGGAAATCGCATATCCTTGCAAAAAACAAAGACACGCGAGGGGCAGATGAGCAGACTTCTCCGTGCGTCGATCCTTCTTCTTCTCCTCGCCTCCTGCGGCGGGGGCAGCAGGTTTGCGGCGCCACGCAATCTCGACGATGCCTGTGCGATCCTGCGGGAGCGCCCGGAATACTACCGCGCCATGAAGGCGACGGAACGCCGCTGGGGCGTGCCGGTGCATGTGCAGATGGCGACCATCCATCAGGAAAGCAAATTCATCGGCAATGCCCGCACCCCGCATCGTTTTGCGCTGGGGATCATTCCGATGGGGCGGCAAAGCACGGCCTATGGCTATAGCCAGGCGCTGGACGGCACCTGGGAAGAGTACCAGAAGGAAACGCGCAACGGTCGGGCCAAGCGGGACCGGATCGACGATGCGACCGATTTCATGGGCTGGTACATGGATGGCACCGAGAAACGTCTGGGCGTTTCCAAATGGGATGCCCGCAGCCAGTATCTTGCCTATCACGAAGGTCGCACAGGCTTTGCCAATGGCAGCTACAATGCGAAAACCTGGCTGGTTGACGTGGCGAACCGGGTGCAACAGCGCGCCGACAATTACGCCTCGCAGCTTTCCGGCTGCGGAAGATAAGAGGGCGGCGCCTAGTTGCGCCGCTCCATCTCCAGCGGGATATCGAAGAAGCCGGGCTTGAAACTGCGGCCCTTGGCCATCTCGCCCAGGATCACAGTTGTCGTGCTGCCGGCGTCATCGGTGATGATCCACTGGCGCAGTTCCACCGGATTGGCGGTAAACACCATTTCGATGCTGCCGTATTCCGGGTGCTTCGGGTCTTGCGCCACGACGCGCGTGGTATTGCCATCCTCGCGGTGGCCGATCACCATTTTCGCCTGCGCCAGATCGACATTCTTCGCCAGGATCAGGTTCAGCGGTGTCTTGGCCAGCGGATATTGCTCTGGCGGCTGGTTCGACTTGCGGTCGAAGATCGCCACATTGCCGGAACTGGCCAGCACCAGCGATTTGTCGGGGGGCGCGTATTCAAACCGCACCCGGCCGGGGCGCGAGATATAGATAGTGCCGGTGCCGATGCTGCCATCGCTGTTCACCTGCGTGAACTGCGATTCAACGGTGGTCAACCCGTTGAGGTATTTCGACAGGGCGGAAAGCGAAATCTTCTCGGCCTGCGCGGGCAGGGCGAAGACAAGCGCGGCGAGCGGGGCCAGAAGGGCGGAACGAAGCATCATGGCCGCAATATAGTCGGCTCTGCGCGGGCGAACATCCCCCTGCGCGAAAGCGTGATGCAGCGACATACACGGAACCATCACGGCCCCGCGAACGTTGCCTGTTCAGCAACCGACGGAGGATAAGATGAAAGGTATTCTGGCCTGGCTGATCGGCATTCCGATCCCGCTGATCATCCTGCTTTACCTGTTCGACGTGTTCTAGGTTTCGGCCCCGAGGTCGAGTTCGTCAAGAACCTCGGCCATAAGCGCGCGCGCCTCGGCCGCCGCGGCGCCGCGCCCTTCCGCAACCCCCAGCCCCTGCCCCAGCGTTTCGGCAAAGGCCACCCGCGCCGCAAGTCGCGACTTCGCAACCCGCGCTACGCCCTCGGCCGCCCTGGCGACATCCTCGGCCAGCCGGGTGCCTGTGTTCATGCGATTGAGCACGATGAGCGCCCGCCCGCTTTCCCGCGCCACCAGATCCAGCACGCCATCCGTAGCCCAGAGATCCACATGGCTGGCCGCAACCGGCACCAGCACGAGATCGGCCTCGCGCAGTGCTGGGCGAAGATCGCTGTCGACCTTGGGCGGGGTATCGACGATCACAACGTCATGGTGCGCGCGCAATTTCTTGCATTCATAGCCGACCCCCCAGGCCGAGGCGGTGGAGAAATCCATGTCCGGCTCACCCAGTCGGTCGAGCCGGGTCATGAACCAGCGGCCAAGGCTGCCTTGTGGATCGCTGTCCACCAGCGCGACATCCAGCCCCTGCCGCACCAGACAGACAGCAAGATTCGCGGCAAGCGTGGTCTTGCCCGCCCCGCCCTTCTGCTGTGCGACCGTGATGACCTTGCCCATCCGATTCCCCCTTATTCTGCGATGCAGCATAACGGAAACCGGCCGGGGCAAACAGCGTCAGCGTGCCACAGTCACCGTGCAATGCGCACGCGCCATGACATCGGCAGCAACTGACCCCAGCATCAGCCGCGAAATTCCGCGCTTGTCGCCGGTGCCGACGACGATGTGGTCGTAGCCATTCTGTTCTGCATAATGGACGATGCCCGCCGCCGCCTCGCGGCTGACGATATCGACGCGCTTGACGTCCGGCGCGCCGTGCTGACCGGCCAGTGCCACCGCCGCATCAAGCAGCGCCACGACTTCGGCATCGGTCCAGTGATGGATCAGCGGGCCCTTCGCGCCGCCATGGGCCACATTGACGAGGCAGATCGACAGCGCGGCCCCTGATTTGGCCGCCAGTTCGGCGGCATAGGCAACGGCGATATTCGAATGGTCGGTGCCGTCGGTCGGGCACAGGATCTTGTGGGTCATTCAATCCTCCTCATGTTGCTCGCGCATTATACTACAATGCAACAAATTTTCACATGAGGATTTTGCGCCCGCCATGATCTGCGTCAAGCGGGCGCGGATTTCCTTACTGGAAGGCGCAACCGGCCTTGATGCCGAAAGCACGGAAGATCATGGCCGCAGGGCAGAAGCCGGTAAACGACGACTGGATCAGGTTCGCGCCGATAAAGACGGTGAACCAGACGAAGTAGGGCGACACCCAGACGGTCAGCGCGACGCTGAGCAGCACCATCACGCCGGCGAAAAGGAAGATCGTGCGATCGAGGGTCATGTGAAGCTCCATCTCCATGGGCGCGAAATGCGCCCTTGCGACTCAGATAGCATGTCACATAAACAAATTCAACTTATTGAATTTGAAATCCGCTGCTCCACGGTGCCCGCCTGAAAGGCCAGCAGCGCCATCTGGTCCGCAGGCACCTGCCCCGCAGCATCCATCATCCCCCGCATCCGCAAAACCTCGAACGCCCCGACCAGTGCTGTCTCCGGGGCCTCACCCAGTTCCATCACCGCGCCTTGCGCGCGCAGATCTTGCGCCAGCGCCATGGCCCGCGACACTAGTTCCGGCACGGCTGCCGCCCCTCTGCGCAGGGCGGCGGCGGCCAGAGGCACCGGCAGCACCGGCACAGCCTCGCCCACCCGCTGCATCAGGGCCGCCCCCAACGCCTCGGCATCGGCGGGATGCGTGGCCAGCCAGTCCCGCAGGGATATCGGCGCCCCGAAAGCCACCCCGGCATGGCCAAAACCGGAATAGGTGCCTTTCCACTTGCGCCGCGCCATACGCCAGAGGAACCCCAGCACCCCCAGCGGGCCTGCCCGGAACCTGCGTTCCCCTTTGGCCGCCGCCTCGACCAGCAGCCGATCTTCCAGCACCCGGTCATATCCGATGCCAACCGGCACGAACACCACATCGCGATGGTCCGGCCCAAAGTCCTGCAAGATGTAGGAAAGCAACCCCATTCGCGCCGCGCCAACCCGGCCATCAAGGCTCAGGCCGCCCTCGGGGAAAATCGCCTGCGTCACGCCTTCGGCGGTGATGATCTGCACATAGCGCGCCAGCACCCGGCGATAAAGCGGATCGCGCGAGCCACGGCGAATGAAATAGGCGCCCATCGCCCGGATCATCGCCGACAGCGGCCAGACGCGGGCCCATTCCCCCACCGCATAGCTCAGCGCCGAACGGTTGGCGACGAGCCAGGTGACCAGCACATAATCCATATTGCTGCGATGATTCATCACGAAAACCACCGTCGCCTCACGGTCGATCCCGGCCAGCGCCGCATCCACCGGCCGCACGCGCACCGTGTAAAGCGCCCGGCTGAGCCAGCGCGCCAATCGCGTCGCCACACCAAAATAGACCAGCGCCGAAAAGCCCGGCACGATTTCTCGCGCGGCCTTGCGGGCAGCCTCGAAGGCGACCGGCTCGGGCGTGCCGGTTTCCTGCGCATGGTCCATCGCGGCCTGCACCACCTTGGGATCATAGGTCAGCTGCACGATGCGATCCGCCCGCGCCATAAGGCGGAACGGGCGGATCGGCCGCGCCAGATGGATATTCAGCCGCGCCACCAGCCGCTCGGCCCGCCGCCGCAGGAACCAGCGTGCCGAAGGCATCAGAACCCGCTCCAATGCAGCCACGGCGGCAAGGATCAGGGCCAGCACCACCAGCCAGAGAGGAAGCTCTACCGTTTCGGTCATAGCCTGAACCTAGGCCATCGCCGCATCTGCGTAAATCCGGCCATGCTGCGACGCGGCGAATTGACAATGCCATAATCTTTCCCGCATATCTTCGTTCAAGCAATAAAATTGCCAACCCGATTCACGAGGCCGCCATGACCGAAGCCAAGAAAGATGCCCCCTGGCTGTTCCGCACCTATGCGGGCCACTCCACGGCGAAGGCGTCGAATGCGCTTTACCGCACCAACCTCGCCAAGGGGCAGACCGGGCTTTCCGTCGCCTTCGACCTGCCCACCCAGACCGGCTATGACAGCGATCACGAATTGTCGCGCGGCGAAGTGGGCAAGGTCGGCGTGCCGGTGAACCATCTGGGCGACATGCGGGCACTGTTCGACGAGATCCCGCTGGAACAGATGAACACCTCGATGACGATCAATGCCACGGCGCCCTGGCTGCTGGCGCTGTACATCGCGGTGGCCGAGGAACAGGGCGCCGATGTATCGAAACTGCAAGGCACCGTGCAGAACGACATCATCAAGGAATATCTGTCGCGCGGCACCTATATCTGCCCGCCCAAGCCCAGCCTGCGCATGATCACCGATGTCGCGGCCTATACGCAAAAGCACTTGCCGAAATGGAACCCGATGAACGTGTGTTCCTATCACCTGCAAGAGGCGGGCGCGACGCCCGAGCAGGAGCTTGCCTTTGCCCTCGCCACCGCCTGCGCGGTGCTGGACGACCTCAAGGGCAAGGTCACGCCCGAGGATTTCCCGAACATGGTGGGCCGCATCTCGTTCTTCGTGAACGCGGGCATCCGCTTTATCACCGAAATGTGCAAGATGCGCGCCTTCGTGGACCTGTGGGATGAAATCCTGCTCGACCGCTATGGCATCACCGATGCGAAGTATCGCCGCTTCCGCTATGGCGTGCAGGTCAATTCGCTCGGCCTGACCGAACAGCAGCCGGAAAACAACGTCTACCGCATCCTGATCGAAATGCTGGCGGTGACGCTGTCGAAAAAAGCCCGCGCCCGCGCCGTGCAATTGCCCGCCTGGAACGAGGCGCTCGGCCTGCCCCGTCCCTGGGATCAGCAATGGTCGCTGCGCATGCAGCAGATCCTCGCCTATGAAACCGACCTGCTGGAATATGGCGATCTGTTCGACGGCAACCCGGCGGTGGACGCGAAGGTCGCGGCCCTGAAACAGGGCGCGCGCGAAGAACTGGCGCAGATCGACGCCATGGGCGGTGCCGTCGCCTCCATCGAATACATGAAGGGCCGTCTGGTCGAGGCCAATGCAGAACGCATCGCCCGGATCGAAGGCAATGAAACCGTGGTGGTCGGGGTGAACCGCTGGACCGAGGCCGCCCCCTCGCCGCTGACCGCCGGCGATGGCGCCATCATGGTGGTGGATGAAGCCGCCGAGCGCGACCAGATCGAACGCCTGACCCAATGGCGCGCAACCCGGGACGAGGCGGCGGTCAAGACCGCACTCGCCACCCTGCGCGAAGCCTGCGCCGATGGCCGCAACGTCATGCCCGCCTCCATCGCCGCCGCAAAGGCCGGTGCCACCACCGGCGAATGGGGCGCCACCGTGCGCACCGCCTTCGGCCAGTATCGCGGCCCGACCGGCGTGTCCAAGAACCGCTCCAACCGCACCGAGGGGCTGGACCCGATCCGCGAGGCGGTGTCGGCCGTCTCGTCACGCCTCGGCCGGCAGCTCAAGTTCCTGGTCGGCAAACCGGGGCTCGACGGCCATTCCAATGGCGCCGAACAGATCGCCGCCCGCGCCCGCGATTGCGGCATGGACATCCACTACGATGGTATCCGCCTGACCCCTGTCGAAATCGTCACCGCTGCAGCAGAGCAGGAGGCGCATGTCGTCGGCCTCTCGATCCTCTCGGGCAGCCACCTGCCACTGATTGCCGAAACGATGGAGCGCATGAAGGCCGCAGGCCTCGGCAACATCCCCGTTGTCGTCGGCGGCATCATCCCCGAGGACGACGCCGCGAAACTCCGCGCCATGGGCGTCGCCGCCGTCTATACGCCGAAGGATTTCGAGCTGAACCGCATCATGCTCGACATCGTGGCGCTGGTCGATCCGACGCCGGTGGCGGCCGAATAACCCGAAGCGCCCTTGCTTCTTGCCCAAATACTCATCTTCCATGGCCCGCATCGCGGGCCATAATACTGAAAACAGCAACGCCCCGGACATCAGTCCGGGGCGTTTCCGCTTGATAAGCGTCCCTCAGGCGTGGATCGCACCGTCACCACAGGCCAGCGCCGCCTCGCGCACCGCTTCCGAATAGGTCGGGTGGGCATGGCAGGTCAGCGCGATATCCTGCGCCGAGGCGCCGAATTCCATCGCCACGCAGACCTCGTGGATCAGATCGCCCGCACCGGGGCCGATGATGTGGCAACCCAGAACCCGGTCGGTTTCCTTGTCGGCCAACATCTTGACGAAGCCATCAGCCTGGAAGATCGCCTTGGCGCGCGCATTGCCCATGAAGGGGAACTTGCCAACCTTGTAGGCGCGGCCTTCGGCCTTCAGCTGCTCTTCCGTCTTGCCGACCGAAGCCACCTCGGGCGCGGTGTAGATCACGCCGGGGATGACATCGTAGTTCACATGGCCATGCTTGCCGGCCAGAACCTCGGCCACCGCCATGCCCTCGTCCTCGGCCTTGTGGGCCAGCATCGGGCCGACCACCGCGTCGCCGATGGCATAGATGCCCTTCACGCTGGTCTGGAAATGGCTGTCGATCGTGACCTGCCCGCGCGGCTCCATCGCCACGCCCAGGGCTTCCAGCCCCAGACCGGCGGTATAGGGTTTGCGGCCGGTGGCCACCAACACGGCATCCGCCTCGATCTCATGCGCGCTTTCATCCTTGCGCAGCTTGTAGGACACTTTCGCGCCCTTCTTGGTCCGCTCAGTGCCCTGCACCGCCGCGCCCAGCACGAATTTGATGCCCTGCTTGGCCAGCAGCTTCTGGAAGCTCTTGGCCACTTCGGCATCCATGCCGGGGGTGATGGCGTCAAGATATTCGACCACCGTCACCTCGGCGCCCAGACGGGCATAGACCGAGCCCATCTCCAGCCCGATCACGCCCGCACCGATCACCACCAGCGATTTCGGCACCGATTTCAGCGACAGCGCGCCGGTGGAGGTGACGACCACCTCTTCATCCACGGTCACGCCCGGCAGACTCGCGGGTTCCGAGCCGGTGGCGATGACGATGTTCTTCGCGCTGTGAACCTCGTCGCCGACCTTGACCTGACCGGCGGCAGGTATCGAGCCCCAGCCCTTTAGCCAGGTCACCTTGTTCTTCTTGAACAGGAATTCGATGCCCTTGGTATTGCCGTTCACGACATCCTGCTTGTAGGCCTGCATCTTGTCCCAGTCGACTTTGACCTTGGCGCCCATCAGGCCCATCTTTTCAAAGTTTTCATGGACTTCGTGCAGGTTATGCGTCGCGTGCAGCAGCGCCTTCGAGGGGATGCAGCCGACGTTCAGGCAGGTGCCGCCCAGCGTCTCGCGCCCTTCGACCACGGCGGTCTTGAGGCCCAGTTGCGCGCAACGGATGGCGCAGACATAGCCGCCGGGGCCGCCGCCGATCACGATCACATCGAATTCTGCCATTTCGGTCTCCTTTGGTGTCGAGCGCCGGGGGCTGTCTGCCCCCGGACCCCCGAGGATATTTATACCAAGATGAAGGTCAGGTCAGGCTGGCCACAATCATGGTGAGGGTTGCGAGGAAGCCCAGGCCCCAGATGGCCGAGCGCCAGGGGCGCCAGCCGAAGGCATAGGCCGGAACGTAGAGGATGCGGGCACCGAGGTAGACCCAGCCACAGGCCGCGGTCAGGCCCGAGGCCTTGCCGCCCAGCGTGACCACCACAACTGCGAGGGTGAACAGGATCAGCCCCTCGAAATGGTTGTTCAGCGCGCGTTGCAGGCGGGCGGTGGTCTGCGAGAGTTGCCGCGACGGCGGCCGGTCCCGTGCCGAGGAGGTATACCCCGTGCCCAGCTCCCGGTTCGCCGGGATGGCAAAGAGCAGGTATTGGGCTGATTGCAGCAGGCCCGCGAGGGCGAGGGCGGTGAGTTCGGGGGTCATTTCGGCTTCAGTTGATCAACGTTGTCCCGAACGACCTTCTCCCCAACTTTATCGCATAGTTCATCCACAGGTGCGACTAGGCCATAAACCGTCAGCCCTTTAGCTATCAGATAATCTTCGGCTGTTTGAGTATTATGGTCCGAGCGGTCAATGGACTTTAGCAGTGCATAGACTTCTTTGACAGGAACAACGTTATAAACCTTGAACGGCTTCTTATACTGATAGTCCGGCATAGCTGGGCTCCTCAGATGCCTCACAAAAGTAGGATGCCGCCCCTCAAATATGGAGGCGGCAATTGGGCATCACAGATCCATCAACAACCGGCGCGGGTCTTCCAGCGCTTCCTTCACGCGGACGAGGAAGGTCACGGCGCCCTTGCCGTCGACGATGCGGTGATCGTAGCTCAGCGCGAGATACATCATCGGGCGGATGACGATCTGGCCGTTCACCACCACCGGGCGGTCCTGGATCTTGTGCATGCCAAGGATCCCCGATTGCGGCGGGTTCAGGATCGGCGAGGACATCAGCGAGCCATAGACGCCGCCATTCGAGATGGTGAAGCTGCCGCCCGCCATTTCGGCCATCGACAGCTTGCCGTCACGGGCGCGGACGCCCAGTTCGGCGATCTTTTTCTCGATCGCGGCAAAGCCCATCTGGTCGGCGTCGCGCACCACCGGCACCACAAGACCCGAGGGCGTGCCCACAGCCACACCCATGTGGACGTAGTTCTTGTAGACGATGTCGGTGCCGTCGATCTCGGCATTGACTTCGGGCACTTCCTTAAGGGCGTGGCAGCAGGCTTTCACGAAGAAGGACATGAAGCCGAGCTTCACGCCGTGCTTCTTCTCGAACACGTCCTTGTATTCGTTGCGCAGGCCCATGATGCCGGACATGTCGACCTCGTTATAGGTCGTCAGCATGGCGGCGGTGTTCTGGCTATCCTTCAGGCGACGCGCGATGGTCTGGCGCAGCTTGGTCATCTTGACGCGCTCTTCGCGGGCGGCATCATCGGCCGGGACGGGCGCGCGCGGCACCGAAACCGGGGCGGGCGCCGGTGCGGCGGCAGAGGCAGAAGCGACGGCTTTGGCCACGTCTTCCTTCATCACACGGCCGTCACGGCCCGAGCCCTGCACCTGCGCGGCGGAAATCCCCGCCTCGGCCATGGCTTTCTTGGCCGAAGGCGCATCTTCCACGTCCTTGCGGGCAGCCGGAGTTTCCGGCCCTGCACCGGGCGAGTTCACCGCAGCGGCGGCTTCGGCTTTCGCCTCGGCCTTGGGGGCTGCGGCAGCGGTGGCGCCTTCGTTGATCGTCGCCAGCAACGCGGCCGCAGCGACGGTTTCACCTTCTTGTGCGACGATCTCGCCCAGCACGCCCGCGGCGGGCGAGGGCACGTCGAGGCTCACCTTGTCGGTTTCCAGCTCGCAGAGGATTTCATCGACGGCAACGGCATCGCCCGGCTTCTTGAACCAGGTCGCGATGGTCGCTTCGGTGACGCTTTCGCCAAGGGCGGGAACGCGAACTTCAACGGTCATTGGCTTATTTCCCTTCGAAAGACAGCGCATCATTCACGAGCGCTTCCTGTTCAACTTTGTGTTTGGAGGCGAGGCCCGTGGCGGGCGAAGCCGAGGCCGTGCGGCCGGCATAGCGCGCGCGTTTCGCAGCGCCACCGACCTGATCCAGCACCCATTCGATATTCGGCTCGATGAAGCTCCAGTAACCCTGGTTCTTCGGTTCTTCCTGACACCAGACCACCTCGGCCTGCGGGAAGCGCCCCAGTTCGGCGCGCAGCGATTGCGCCGGGAAGGGGTAAAGCTGTTCCACGCGCAGCAGGTAGACATCATCGGCGCCTCGGGCATCCCGTTCGGCCAGCAGGTCATAGTAGACCTTGCCCGAGCACATCACCACGCGCCGGATCTCGGCATCGGGCTTCAGTTGCAGTGACGAATTGCCCTTCTGGGCGTCATCCCACAGCACGCGATGGAAATACGAGCCGGTGGTGAAATCCTCGGCGGTCGAGACACACATCGGATGCCGCAGCAGCGACTTCGGCGTCATCAGCACCAGCGGCTTGCGGAAATCGCGGTGGATCTGACGCCGCAGGATGTGGAAGTAGTTCGCCGGGGTCGAGCAGTTCGCCACGATCCAGTTTTCCTGCGCCGAAAGTTGCAGGAAGCGCTCGGGACGTGCCGACGAATGTTCAGGCCCCTGCCCTTCGAACCCGTGCGGCAGCAGCATGACCAGACCGGACATCCGCAGCCACTTGCTTTCGCCCGAGTTGATGAACTGGTCGAACATGATCTGCGCGCCGTTGGCGAAATCGCCGAACTGGGCTTCCCACAGCACAAGCGCATTCGGCTCGGACAGCGAATAACCGTATTCGAAGCCCAGCACCGCATATTCCGACAGCATCGAGTCGATGACCTCATACCGCGCCTGACCGGCCCGGATGTGGTTCAGCGGATAGTAGCGCTCTTCGGTGCCTTGCTCGATGAAGGCCGAATGCCGCTGCGAGAAGGTGCCGCGCGTGCAGTCCTGACCGGACAGACGCACGGGATAGCCCTCGGTTTGCAGCGAGCCGAAGGCCAGTGCCTCCGCCGTGGCCCAGTCGAAACCGGCGCCGGTCTCGAACATCTTCTTCTTGGCTTCCAGCTGGCGCGCGACGGTCTTGTGGATCTCGAACCCGTCCGGCACACGGGTCAGCGCGGTGCCGACCTCGGCCAGAGTCTCGGGTTTGATCGCGGTATTGCCGGCGATATATTCCTCGCCTTCGCGCGACATGTTCTTCCAGCGGCCATCCAGCCAGTCGGCCTTGTTCGGCTTGAATTCCTTGCCAGCCTCGAACTCTTCGTTAAGGCGGGCCTGGAAAGCGGCTTTCATGTCCTCGATCTCGCCTTCCGGGATCAGGCCATCCTTCACCAGCCGGTCGGTATAAAGCTGAAGCGTCGTCTTGTGACGCTTGATGCGGTTATACATGATCGGGTTGGTGAACATGGGCTCGTCGCCCTCGTTGTGACCAAAGCGGCGGTAGCAGAAGATGTCCAGAACGACATCCTTGCCGAACTTCTGCCGGAACTCGGTCGCCACGCGGGCGGCGTGCACCACGGCTTCGGGATCGTCGCCGTTCACATGGAAGATCGGCGCCTCGACCATCAGCGCGATATCCGTCGGATAAGGCGAGGTGCGCGAGAAATGCGGTGCGGTGGTGAAGCCGATCTGGTTGTTCACGACGATATGGATGCAGCCGCCGGTGCGATGGCCCTTGATGCCCGAAAGCTGGAAGCATTCGGCCACGACGCCCTGACCCGCGAAAGCCGCATCGCCATGCAGCAGGATCGGCAGAACCTGACGGCGTTCCGTATCGCCAAGCTGGTCCTGCTTGGCACGGACCTTGCCCAGAACGACCGGGTTCACCGCCTCTAGGTGCGAGGGGTTCGCGGTCAGCGACAGGTGGACGGTATTGCCGTCGAACGTGCGGTCCGACGAGGCGCCGAGGTGATATTTCACGTCGCCCGAGCCATCCACATCCTCGGGCTTGAAGCTGCCGCCCTGGAATTCGTTGAAGATCGCGCGGTAGGGTTTGCCCAGAACATTGGCCAGAACCGACAGGCGACCGCGGTGCGGCATGCCGATGACGATTTCCTTCAGCCCCAGATTACCGCCCCGCTTGATGATCTGTTCCATCGCGGGGATCAGCGCCTCGCCGCCATCCAGACCGAAACGCTTGGTCCCCATGTATTTGACATGCAGGAACTTCTCAAAGCCCTCGGCTTCGACCAGCTTGTTCAGGATGGCGCGGCGGCCTTCGCGGGTGAAGGCGATTTCCTTGCCGTAGCCTTCGATCCGTTCCTTGAGCCAGGCGGCCTGTTCAGGGTCGGAAATGTGCATGTATTGCAGCGCGAACGTGCCGCAATAGGTGCGCTTCACGATCTCCATGATCTGCCGCATCGAGGCATGGGTCAGGCCCAGCACATTGTCGATGAAGATCGGGCGATCCATGTCGGCTTCGGTGAAGCCATAGGATTTCGGGTCCAGTTCCGGGTGGTTGGAACTGTCGCGCATGCCCAGCGGGTCGATATCGGCAGCCAGGTGGCCGCGAATCCGGTAGGCGCGGATGATCATGATGGCGCGGATCGAATCCAGCACGGCGCGCTGAATCTGCTCCTGCGTCAGGGCCACATTGGCCTCGGCCGCCTTTTCGGCGATTTTCTTGCCCGCGCCCTTGGCCTCTTTCGGCACCAGCGGCCATTCGCCGGTCAGCGCGGCAGTCAGTTCGTCCGCCGGTTGCTGCGGCCAGTCATTGCGCGCCCAGGACGGGCCCGCAGCGGCGCGCTTGGCTTCCAGCTCGCTGTCACCCAGCGCCTTGAAGAAAGCGGCCCAGCCGGCATCGACCGAATTCGGGTCGGCGGCATAGCGGGCCTGAAGCTGGTCGATGTAATCGGCATTGGCGCCGTCCATGAAGGATTGCGCGTTCAGCGTGGCGTTGGGGGATTGATCGGTCATGTCAGTGCCTCATTGAGACGTATGGACGAAGGGGGGGCGTCACTTGCAGCTTACGACAAGCTTGCGCACACCCGGCATCTGTTCGGGATGTTCCAGCGCGCGATCCTCGGCCGATGCGACGCCACGGGTGCCGCAAATGCGCGCCGGGGCGGCCTTGAGCTGGGCCTTGTCGGTGCTGGCCGCCTTGTAGAACAGGACGTTCGGCACGCCCTGAATAACCAGCCCGCCTATACCCGCCCCGTTCGCGGAATAGGCGACGATATTCGCGGCAGAAACGCCGGTGGCGGCCTCGGCGGCCGCCATGCCATTGCGGGCACCCGTTGTGGGCCCGGAGGTGACACACCCTGCAAGTGCAACACTCGCCAGCGTGGCCATGGTCAGAAATCGCATGCTCGCCTCCCTTCGAGAGGTTCCCCGGAGGCATACCCCCGGGGAACGAGATTTACTTGCCCAGCGCCTTCATCACGGCTTCGCCCAGATGGGCGGGGCTGTCGGCAACCACGATCCCGGCGGATTTCATCGCCTCGATCTTGGATTCCGCATCGCCCTTGCCACCGGCCACGATGGCACCGGCATGACCCATGCGACGGCCTTTCGGCGCGGTGCGGCCCGCGATGAAACCGGCGGTCGGCTTCCAGCGGCCACGCTTCTTTTCATCGGCGAGGAATTGCGCGGCTTCTTCTTCGGCCGAGCCACCGATTTCACCGATCATGATGATCGAATGGGTTTCCGGGTCCGCGAGGAACATTTCCAGCACGTCGATGTGCTCGGTGCCCTTGATCGGATCGCCGCCGATGCCCACGGCCGAGGACTGACCCAGACCAAGGTCGGAGGTCTGCTTCACCGCCTCATAGGTCAGCGTGCCCGAACGCGACACCACGCCGACGCTGCCGCGCTGATGGATGTGGCCCGGCATGATGCCGATCTTGCAGGCGCCGGGGGTGATGACGCCCGGGCAGTTCGGCCCGATCAGCCGCGATTTGGAGCCTTCCAGCGCCCGCTTCACGCGCATCATGTCAAGCACCGGAATGCCCTCGGTGATGCAGACGATCAGCTCCATCTGAGCATCGATCGCTTCAAGGATCGAGTCCGCCGCGAAGGGCGGCGGAACGTAGATCACAGTGGCATTGGCCTCGGTCACGGCTTTCGCTTCGTGAACCGAGTTGAAGACCGGCAGGTCAAGGTGGCTGGTGCCGCCCTTGCCGGGCGTCACGCCACCGACCATCTTGGTCCCATAGGCAATCGCCTGTTCGGTGTGGAAGGTGCCCTGCGAGCCGGTGATGCCCTGGCAGATAACCTTGGTATTTTCGTTGACGAGTACGGCCATCTTTGGCGCCTCCTATCTGTGTTTCGAAATCGAATAGAGTCGTTCAGACCCTTTGACTTCGAAGATCAAGGTGAATTGGTATTTGTCAGCTTTGACTGTGTACTTCAGGGCTTTGCCGCCCTGACCCGCTTCGAGCGATACATCTGATGCGCCAATACGCTTTGCAAGATCCTGTACCATCCGCTTGGCCTTCGCCTCAGGGACTGCTGAAAGCTTCTCGCCGTTCCATCTAAAGCTGGCGCCGCAAGACTTTCCCGCCGAGGAAATAAAGTTGCTGCCGGGACCAAGTTTGATCTTGGAAGCCACAAGCTTTTTCGCGGCAGCGCGCACGTCACGATCAGACAGTCCTGGCGCGGTCGCCACACAGATGGACTCGAAGAACCTAAGTTCAACGTCCATATGATTGTCAGAAGCATGACCGGGGGTGATGCCCCCAGCCATGGCAACGGTCAGCGCGATCAGGCTGTGACGCCAGCGGATCATCGAAGCCTCAGCCCTTCACCGCTTTCACGATCTTCTGCGCCGCGTCGCTGAGGTTGTCACCCGCGATCACGTTCAGCCCGCTTTCGTTGATGATCTTCTTGCCCAGCTCGACGTTGGTGCCTTCCAGACGCACGACCAGCGGAACCTTCAGGCCCACTTCCTTCACCGCAGCAATGACGCCCTCGGCGATGACGTCGCAGCGCATGATGCCGCCGAAGATGTTGACCAGAATGCCTTTGACGTTCGGGTCCGAGGTGATGATCTTGAAGGCCTCGGTCACCTTCTCTTTGGTCGCACCGCCGCCCACGTCGAGGAAGTTGGCGGGTTCCGCGCCATAGAGCTTGATGATGTCCATGGTCGCCATGGCAAGGCCCGCGCCGTTCACCATGCAGCCGATCTCACCGTCCAGCGCGATGTAGTTCAGGTCGAATTTCGAAGCGGCGAGTTCCTTGGGGTCTTCCTCGGTCTCGTCCTTCAGCGCCTGGATGTCGGCGTGGCGATAAAGCGCGTTGCCGTCGAACGACACCTTGGCGTCCAGCACCTTGATCTGGCCTTCCGGGGTCACGATCAGCGGGTTGATCTCCAGCATCTCCATGTCCTTCTCGACGAAGGCCTTGTAGAGCGTCTTGGCCAGCGCGACCATCTGCTTCACCTGCGCCCCTTCGAGGCCCAGCGAGAAGGCCAGACGGCGGCCGTGGAAATCCGACAGACCCGAAGCCGGGTCAACCGAGAAGGACAGGATCTTTTCAGGGGTCGAGGCGGCGACCTCTTCGATATCCATGCCGCCTTCGGTCGAGCAGACGAAGGAGATGCGGCTGGTCTGGCGATCCACCAGCAGCGCGAGGTAGAGTTCGCGCGAGATGTCGGAACCGGCCTCGATGTAGATGCGGTTCACCTGTTTACCGGCCGGGCCGGTCTGATGGGTGACCAGCGTGCGGCCCAGCATCTGCTTGGCCAGCGTTTCGGCTTCTTCCACCGATTTCGCCAGACGGACACCGCCCTTTTCACCGGCTTCCGGTTCCTTGAACTTGCCCTTGCCGCGGCCACCGGCGTGGATCTGCGCCTTGACGACCCAGAGCGGCCCGTCCAGTTCGCCCGCCGCGGTCTTGGCTTCCTCGGCTTTCAGGACGACACGGCCGTCCGAAACCGGGGCGCCATAGCTGCGGAGAAGCGCCTTGGCCTGATATTCATGGATGTTCATGGATCATGTCCCATCGCTGCTGATTTGGGGGCGTGATGCCATAATGGAAGGCGCTTTCAAAACGGCATTTGCGTGATCGGCGGGATTTGACGCATAAAAATCGCCTTTGTGATCACACGTCGAAAAAGTGTGATCACAAAGGCGATGCCGTTGCCGCAAACGCCGCAGCGCAGCGAGAGAAAACCCGACTCGGAGCGCGTCTCCCGGCCGGGAAAACGCGCCCTGCCGGGCCAGTCTTCCCGTCAGATGAAGGCAAAATCTGCCCGCGTCAGGTCTGAAGCAAGCATGTTTTCGACCAGAACCTCCACCTTATCGGCGCTGATCGAGACATTGGCCCCACGCTGGCGGATCACCAGATCGGAAAAGGTTATGGAGCCCCCGAAGGTGATCCGATCAATCCCGTCCTCGAAATCGGTGATCCTGTCGGTGCCACCTCCCTTGAAGAACAGGAAGACATCCTTATCCGCGCCGCCGGTCAGCCTGTCATTCCCCTTGCCACCACTCAGCCGGTCAGCACCGGAACCGCCAAGAAGAGTATCCTGACCGGCATCCCCGGAAAGCCGATCAGAATCCACCCCGCCTTCCAGCAGATCGTTGCCTTGCCCCCCGAACAGCGTGTCGTTCCCGCCGCCGCCATGCAGCGTATCGTTGCCCTGCTTTCCGGTCATGAAGGTTGCCGTCTCGCCGCCCGTCAGATCGTCACTCTTGCGAGTGCCGGAAAGCAGTCGCTGGTCAGAGGTCACCAGAAGCACGAACTTTCCGGTATCGGACGTAATGCCATAAGGATTGTGCCCGGTAATATCCAGAAACACCTTGCCGTCTTTCTCAGCCGTCCAGCTGATTTCCCTTTAATCTCTGCCGCCCCATGCCTCATCCAGCACGATACCCCGTTCACTTCGGATCGTCAGTTCCAGTTGGGGGAGGCCCTTTGCTGTTCCATCCCCCTCGACGCGGAAAGTATAGGTTACGCCAGCCCTGGCGTTGACCTTGTACCAGTCAGAGTCGAGATAGCAGTCGATGACGCCTGCCGTGACACCACCGATCCTTGCAGTTTTCGTTGTTTCAACATCATTTCGGACATTGTCGCTGGAAACCCAGCTGAGGATATACTCGCCAGTCGCCCCGCGTGACGTGACCTCGGCAAAGACCTCGGCGCCCGTGCCGCCGCCACCACGACAGTCCGGCGATCATACCAACCGCCACCGTCGCTGTCGATGATACCACCGGTCTTGTCCAGAACCAGAAGCTGAAGTTCCTCGACGCTGTTTGCCCCGCCGGTTGCCGTCGCATTGATCTGGTAGGACATCCCAGCTTTCAGGCTGACCCGAAACCAATCCGAATCATCCGATCGCTCCAAGATGCCGGTTACGCTTTTTCAGGCAAAAGCCTCGCCTTCGTCCCTGTATTCCCCGCAATATCGGCCATTCCGCATAACTCCCATTGAAAATATGAGAGCAAATTTCGGGTCGACCAGCACAACCTGTCAACGATTCGCGGTGCTGCGACTCGCCACGCAGAGCACCTGCCCCCTCGGCAGCCGGTTTGCGCGGATACTCACCTGCAATCCGGCCTGCGCGCAGAAATGGTGGATGTCGGATTCCAGCAGGTGATAGGGTGGGCGGATGTCGTGGGTGACCACACCATCGGGCTGCCGCACCGGGCCGAGGCTCGATTGCGCATCGGGGGCAAGGAACACCGTGAACAGGAATTTCTCGAACCGGGTGAAGTGGTCGGCCACCCGCAGGAGACCCCGGCGCAGGTGATTCACCGGCAGGTGGGTGAACACTGCGAAACACAGCAGATAATCCAGATCGCGCGGAATGCCGGGAAAGCTGAAATCCGCGTCCTCCACCAACTGCAGGGCGGGCAGACGGGCGCGGTCGCCCTCGGTCAGTTCCGCGCGGTAGCCCTTGAGGATCAGGTCGCGCGACAGGTCGCTGCCCCAGTAATGGCCGGGGTTCAGATAGGGCACGACGCGACAGCCGGTGCGCAGGGGGCCGCAGCCGATGTCCAGCATGCGGTGGCGCGGGCGCAGCCCTTCGGCCAGCAGCATCTCCATCTGGATGATGCCGGTTTCCTCCCATCGCCCCCCGATGATGGCACGATGCTGCCCCTTCGCCAGCGCGTCGGGAATGAAGGCAGGCGCGTGATAGGGAGAGATGTGGCCCTTGCTCATATCCCCGGCGCTAGCACGGTGTCGCGACGCGCGGAAGAGGGCATGGCGCCTAGTCCTGATGATGGTCTGCAACTCCGGTTGCATGGCGGCGGCGAGGCCAGCGGCCGAAGGCTGGCGCGATCTCCGCAGCCCCCAAGGACACTGCCATGCCCCCGATCCACCTTTGGCACCGCCTGCCCGCGTGCGCCCTGACCCTTGCCGCCTGTCTTGGCCTTTCCGCCCCTGTCATGGCCCAGGACAAGACCGGGCTGGAACGCACGGGCGATGCGCTTCAGGTCATTCTGCCCGCGATGGCCGGGGTCTGCGCGATCCGGCAGCAGCGGACAGCGAATTTCGTGGCCGGCCTTGCCACGACCGAGCTGGTGACGCAGGGCCTGAAGACAGCCACCCGCGACAGCCGGATCGGTCGCCGCCCCAACGGGCATGACCGGGGCTTTCCGTCGGGGCACACCTCCATGGCATTCTACGGCGCGACCAGCCTTGCGCGGGATTGCTGGCGCGACAGCCCGGTGGCAGGCGCGCTGGCTTTCGGCGCGGCAACGCTTGTCGGGGTTTCGCGCGTCAAAGCCGACCAGCACACCGTGGGTCAGGTTCTGGCCGGGGCGCTGGTGGGTTACCTTGCCCATGGCGTCACCATGGATCTTTCCGGCGACAATGTCGCCATCGGCTATCACATGGAGTTCTGAGACGAGGCCGAAGCACCATGACAAAAGCCCGGCACATGGCCGGGCTTTTGCAATTCGTAAGCGGGGCCGGATCAGGCCAGCGACGGGTCGATGCCCTTGCAAGCCTCGACAAGGCCCTTAACCGCGTCAACCGACTTGTTGAACATCGCCTGTTCGTCGGCATTCATCTTGATGTCGACGATCCGCTCGATGCCCTTGGCACCGATGATCGTCGGCACGCCGACATACATCCCGTCCAGACCGAAGGCGCCCTTGACGTAGGCCGCGCAGGGCAGCAGGCGCTTCTGGTCTTTCAGATAGGCTTCGGCCATTTCGATGGCCGAGGTGGCGGGCGCGTAGAAGGCCGAGCCGGTTTTCAGCAGGCCGACGATTTCCGCGCCGCCGTCACGGGTGCGCTGCACGATGGCGTCCAGCTTCTCCTGCGTGGTCCAGCCCATCGCGACCAGATCCGGCAGCGGGATGCCCGCGACGGTGGAGTAGCGGATCAGCGGCACCATGGTGTCGCCATGGCCGCCCAGAACGAAGGCGGTCACGTCGCGCATCGAGACATTGAACTCGACCGACAGGAAGTGACGGAAGCGCGCCGAATCGAGCACGCCGGCCATGCCCACGACTTTCTCATGCGGCAGGCCCGAGAATTCGCGCAGCGCCCAGACCATCGCGTCCAGCGGGTTGGTGATGCAGATGACGAAGGCGTTCGGCGCATGGGCCTTGATGCCCTCGCCCACGGATTTCATGACCTTCAGGTTGATGCCCAGCAGGTCGTCGCGGCTCATGCCCGGCTTGCGCGGCACACCGGCGGTCACGATGCAGACATCGGCGCCCGCGATGTCCTCATAGCTGTTGGCGCCCTTCAGAACGGCGTCGAAGCCCTCGACCGGGCCGCACTGTGCCAGATCCAGCGCCTTGCCCTGGGGGGTGCCTTCCGCGATGTCGAACAGGACGATATCGCCGAGTTCCTTGATGGCTGCGAGATGGGCGAGCGTTCCGCCGATCTGGCCAGCGCCAATCAGTGCGATCTTGGGTCGTGCCATGATTCCGTCTCCGGCTGGGATTGTATGCAACGGTATGCTTTAGGCGTCTCGCGGGATTCACGCAAGACTGCCGCGATGCGGCATGACAGGCCAAGTTGCCCTGCGCAAGTTGTTTGCGCTAAAGGCTGCGGAAAGTTGCGTGGCAACCGGCGCGAGTCGGCCGGAACAGGGTCGCCCAAATGGCGACGGAGGCAGGGCAAGTGGAAGATCTGGCGTTCTGGGCAGCCGCAATTCCGGCCGCGGTTCTGGTGGGCATGGGCAAGGGCGGTGTGCCGGTGGTGGCCATGCTGTCAGTGCCGCTGATGAGTCTGGTGATGTCGCCGGTCATGGCGGCGGGGCTGCTGCTGCCCATTTATATCGTCTCGGATATGTTCGGGCTCTATGCCTATCGCCATGCCTTTGACAAACGGGTGCTGGCCATCATGGTGCCTGCCACCACTTTGGGTGTCGCGCTGGGATGGGCCACCGCGCATCTGGTGCCCGAACGGATTGTCGGCGGCATCGTTGGTCTGGTCGGCGCGGTCTTTGCCGCCAACCTGCTGTTGCGCCGCCCGCGCGTGACCGAGCCGCAACCCGCGAAAGTGGCGCCCGGCCTGTTCTGGGGCGCCGCTACCGGCTTTACCAGCTTCGTCAGCCATGCAGGTGCCCCGCCCTATCAGGTCTATGTCATGCCGCTGGGCCTGTCGAAAGCGGTGTTCGCGGGCACATCGACCATCCTTTTTGCCTATGTGAATGCGATCAAGCTGATCCCCTATTGGGCGCTGGGTCAGATCAGCCTCGGCAACCTGAAGGTTACGCTGTTGATGGCGATCCCGGCCTCCGCCGCGGTGTTCGGCGGGGTCTGGCTGGTGCGCAGGCTGCCGGAAGCACTGTTTTTCAAACTGGTGACCTGGGCCTTGCTGCTGCTGTCGCTGAAACTGGTCTGGGGTGCCTTTCCGCTGAGCTGACCGTCATGCGCGGCCCCGCAGCAAGAATTTCTGCAATGCGGCAAATCGGGGCTTGCCGAATGTGCCGCAGATGTGGTCTTTGGCGAAAGAATCTTTCACGGGAGACTCGCCCATGACCGCCCGCCCCTGCCGCTCTGTCCTTTACATCCCCGGCTCGAAAGAACGTGCGCTGGAAAAGGCGCGCGGCCTTGCCACCGATGCGATCATCTTCGATCTGGAAGATGCCGTCGCGCCCGAGGAAAAGCCCGCCGCCCGCAAACTGCTGGCGCAGGTGCTGACCGACTGGGATTTCGGTCGCCGTATGCGGATCGTGCGGATCAACGGCTTTGATACCGAATGGGGCCGCGCCGATGCCGATGCGATGGACGAGGCCATCGCACGCGGGGCCAGGATCGACGCCATTCTGGTGCCGAAGGTAAACCGGGCCGCTGATCTGGATGCCGTGGCCGATGCCGTGCCGGGCGCCGATCTCTGGGCGATGATGGAAACCTGCGCCGGGATGCTGAACGCCGCCGAGATTGCGGCCCATCCGCGTCTCAAAGGCATGGTCATGGGCACCAATGACCTTGCCAAAGAGCTGAACAGCCGCTTCCGCCCCGACCGCCTGCCGATGCAGACCGGGCTGGGCCTCTGCCTGCTGGCAGGCCGCGCCCATGGCGTGACGCTGATCGACGGCGTTTACAACGCCTTCAAGGATGAGGACGGGCTGCGCTTTGAATGCGAACAGAGTCGCGATATGGGCTTTGACGGCAAAACGCTGATCCATCCGGCGCAGCTTGACATCGCCAACGTCGCCTTTGCACCGTCCGAGGCCGAGCTGACCCTCGCCCGCCGTCAGATCGCCGCCTTTGACGAGGTGATGGCCCAGGGCGGCGGCGTCGCCGTGGTCGATGGGAAGATCGTTGAAAATCTCCATATCGTGACGGCGCGGGCCACCCTCGCCAAGGCCGATGCGATTGCGGCCATGGCAGAGTGATGCGAGTGTGAACCCAGTTCACATTCAACGGAGCCAGCCATGACCCTGCTCGCCCTCGGCCTGATCCTCTGGATCGCCGCCCATTTGTTCAAGCGCCTTGCCCCTGATGCCCGTGCGGCGCTGGGGGACCGCGGGCGCGGCCTTGTCACGCTGGCTCTGCTGGCGGGTGTGGTGCTGATGGTGATCGGCTATCGCAGCACCGAAGGCGCCTTCTACTGGGGTCGCAGCCCGGCGCTGGTCGGCATCAACAACCTGCTGATGCTGATTTCGGTCTATCTGTTCGCCGCCGCAGGCATGAAAACGGCCATCGCCCGCCGCCTCCGGCACCCGATGCTGACAGGCGTGCTGCTGTGGTCCGCCGCGCATATGCTGGTCAACGGCGACACCCCTTCCTTCCTGCTGTTCGGTGGCCTCGGCCTCTGGGCGCTGGCGGAGATGGTGGTGATCAACCGCGCCGGCCCATGGGTTCCACCCGCCGCCAAACCCGCGAAGTTCGAGGCCATGGCTGTCGTCGGCACGCTGATCGTCTATGGTGCCATCGCGGGCCTGCACTATGCGCTCGGCTATCCAGCATTCGGGTGACCCCATGAAACTTTACCGCTTTCTTAGCGATGACGACACATCGGCCTTCTGCCACAAGGTGACCGCCGCCCTGAATAAGGGGTGGGAACTGCACGGCGCCCCCACCTATGCCTTCGACGCCGCGCGCGGCGTGATGCGCTGCGGTCAGGCCGTGGTGAAAGAGGCCCCCGGCATCTACACGCCCGAAACCAAGCTCGGCGAGCATTGACCCGGCGGGACACCCCGCCGCAGCAGGAGAGCACAGCGCATGAAAACCAATCCCGGCCGGTTCTTCGAGGATTACCGCATCGGCGAAACCATCACCCATGCCGTGCCCCGCACGGTTTCGGGCGGGGAACGCGCGCTGTATCATGCGCTCTACCCTGCCCGGCATGCGCTGTATTCCTCGGATGAATTTGCCCGCGCCAGCGGCCTCAGCGCCAGTCCGATTGACGATCTGGCCGCCTTCCATGTGGTCTTCGGCAAGACCGTGCCCGATATCAGCCTGAACGCGGTGGCGAACCTCGGCTATGCAGAAGGCCGCTGGCTCGCCCCGGTTTACCCCGGCGATACGCTGCGGTCGGAATCCACCGTCATCGGGCTGAAGGAAAACTCCAATGGCAAGTCGGGCGTGGTCTATGTCCGCACCCGCGGACTGAACCAGAATGGCGATTGCGTGCTGGAATATGTGCGCTGGGTGATGGTGCGGAAGAACCATCTCGACGCCCCCGCGCCCGAAGCCGTGGTGCCGGAGCTGAAGAAGGCGCTCGCGCCGTCCGATCTGGTGATCCCGGCGGGCCTTGATTTCACCCGTTACGATTTCGCGCTGGCGGGCGAGCCGCATCGCTGGGGCGACTATCAGGTTGGCGAACAGATCGACCATGTGGATGGCGTGACAATCGAGGAAGCCGAACACATGATCGCCACACGCCTGTGGCAAAACACCGCCAAGGTGCATTTTGACGCGACATTCCGTGATGATGGCAAGCGGCTGATCTACGGTGGCCATATCATCAGCATGGCCCGCGCCCTGTCGTTCAACGGCCTCGCCAATGCCCAGATGATCGTCGCGCTGAACGGCGGGGCGCACGCCAACCCCTGCTTCTCGGGCGATACCGTCAAGGCCTGGTCCGAGGTCCTGGACAAAGCCGATACCGATGCGCCGGGTGTCGGCGCCATCCGGCTGCGGCTGGTCGCAGTGAAACAGGGCGCCGCACCCTTCGCGCTGAAGGGCGCGGACGGCAAATACGCACCGGAGGTTCTTCTGGACCTCGATTACTGGGCCGTGATGCCCAAATAAGCCGCGCGTTCATACTGGCCAAAATATCCCGGGAGGCGCCGCAGGGCGCGGGGGCAGCGCCCCCTCCTCCATCGGGATCAGAGGTGCGGTCGAGTCGCCACACCCCGCGCGATTGCGTGATCACAGCTGAAAAAAACGTGATCACAAATTGCAAATATTCGGGGTTGATAGCGGAAACGGCCCCCTAAACAGCCGATTGCCCGCGTGACTTGCGCGAAAAACGCGCTATTGAACAACAGGAAATCCTGCCAGTGCGCGACGCTCGGGCCGCGCCAAGCGACAGAGGGACAATACCATGGCCGAAGCAAAGCGGGTCGAGCGCCCCCTTTCCCCCCATCTGCAAATCTACCGTCCGCAGCTGACCTCGATCACCTCGATCCTGACGCGGATCACCGGCAACGGGCTGATCGTCGGCGCGCTGCTGGCGGTCTGGTGGCTGCTCGCCGCCGCCGTCA
The DNA here is from genome assembly GCF_001303875.1 of Gemmobacter sp. LW-1. NCBI lineage: Bacteria > Pseudomonadati > Pseudomonadota > Alphaproteobacteria > Rhodobacterales > Paracoccaceae > Gemmobacter > Gemmobacter sp. LW-1. The sequence goes on from NZ_LJSC01000057.1 coordinate 75,579, forward strand.
GCCCCGAATATTTCGCCTTCGCCGATGCGGTGGTGACCTCGTGGTTCGGCGATCTGGTGTTCTTCCTGTCGGCCTGGGCGCTCTGGTATCACTACCTCGCCGGGCTGCGGCACCTTTACTACGATGCGGGCAAGGGGCTCGACATCCCGACCGCCGAAAAGCTGGGCTGGGCCTGCATCATTGGCTCGGTCGTCCTGACCGTCATCACCGTCATTCTGGTCTGAGGAGGCAGCCATGCGTTACCTGACCGCCCGCAAGCGCGCCGAGGGCAAGGGCGCCGCCCATACCGGCACCGAGCATCACTGGTACATGCAGGTCTCGGCCGTGGGCCTGGCCTTCATGATTCCGGTCTGGATGTATATTTTCGGCTCGACGCTGGGCAAACCCTATGAAGAGGTGCTTGAAACCTTCTCGCATCCCTTCCCGGCCATCCTGACCGGCCTCGTGCTGTTCGTCGGTATGCGCCACTTCGCCAAGGGCGCGCAGATGATGATCGAGGACTATGCGCGCGGCAGCATGAAGAAGGGCCTGATCATGCTGGCGATTTCGATTTCCTACGCGGTGATCGCGGTGGGCTTCTACGCCCTGGCCAAGATCGCGCTCTGAGAGGCTGAAGATGACTGCTTATCCTTACGAAGTTCACGACTATGATGTCGTGGTGGTCGGTGCCGGTGGCGCCGGTCTGCGCGCCACGCTGGGGATGGCCGAACAGGGCCTGCGCACCGCCTGCGTGACCAAGGTGTTCCCGACCCGCAGCCACACCGTTGCGGCACAGGGCGGCATCGCCGCCAGCCTTGCCAACATGGGCCCCGATAACTGGCAGTGGCACATGTATGACACCGTGAAGGGGTCGGACTGGCTGGGCGACACCGACGCGATGGAATACCTCGCGCGCGAAGCCCCGGCGGCGGTTTACGAGCTGGAACATTACGGCGTTCCGTTCAGCCGCACCGAAGAAGGCAAGATCTACCAGCGCCCCTTCGGCGGGCATACGACCGAGTTTGGCGAAGGCCCGCCCGTGCAGCGCACCTGCGCCGCCGCCGACCGCACCGGCCACGCCATCCTGCATACGCTTTATGGTCAGTCCCTGAAGAACAACGCGGAATTCTACATCGAATATTTCGCACTGGACCTGATCATCACCGATGGCCGCTGCACCGGCGTGGTGTGCTGGAAGCTGGATGACGGCACGATCCACGTCTTCAACGCCAAGATGACCGTGCTGGCGACCGGCGGCTATGGCCGCGCCTATTTCAGCGCGACCTCCGCCCATACCTGCACCGGCGACGGTGGCGGCATGGTGGCCCGCGCCGGTCTGCCGCTGCAAGACATGGAATTCGTGCAGTTCCACCCGACCGGCATCTACGGTTCGGGCTGCCTGATTACCGAAGGCGCACGCGGCGAGGGTGGTTATCTGACCAACTCCAAGGGCGAACGCTTCATGGAGCGTTATGCGCCGCACTACAAGGATCTGGCGCCGCGCGATTACGTCTCGCGCTGCATGACGCTGGAAATCCGTGAAGGCCGCGGTGTGGGTGCCGAGGGCGACCATATCCACCTGCACCTCAACCACCTGCCGCCCGCGACCCTGGCGGAACGTCTGCCCGGCATCTCGGAATCGGCAAAAATCTTCGCCGGTGTGAACGTGAACAAGGAACCGATCCCTGTTCTGCCGACCGTTCACTACAACATGGGCGGTATCCCGACGAACTACTGGGGCGAAGTCCTCAACCCGACCGCCGACAACCCGGATGCCATCTTCCCTGGTCTGATGGCGGTGGGCGAGGCGGGCTGTGCTTCGGTGCATGGCGCGAACCGTCTTGGGTCAAACTCGCTGATCGACCTCGTGGTCTTCGGCCGCGCCGCCGCGATCCGCGCCGGACAGATCGTCGACCCGAAGGAACGCATCGCCCCGGTGAACAAGGTCGAGGTCGACAAGGCCCTGACCCGCTTTGACAGCCTGCGCAACGCCAATGGCGGCACGCCGACGGCCGAGTTGCGGCTTGAGATGCAGAAGACGATGCAGGCCGATGCCGCCGTGTTCCGCACCGAAAAGACGCTGGCCGAGGGCGAGGCCAAGATGACCTCGATCGCCGCAAAGCTGAACGACCTGAAAGTCACCGACCGCAGCCTGGTGTGGAACAGCGATCTGATGGAAACGCTGGAACTGACCAACCTGATGCCCAACGCGCTGGCCACGATCTACGGCGCGAATGCCCGCAAGGAAAGCCGCGGGGCGCATGCCCACGAGGATTATCCGAACCGCGACGACGCGAACTGGCGCAAGCACACGCTGGCCCACGTCGATGGCAACCAGGTGACGCTCAGCTACCGTGCGGTGCATGTCGATCCGCTGACGACCGAGGCGGAAGGTGGCATCAGCCTGAAGAAGATCGCCCCGGCGGAGCGCAAGTTCTGATGGCACGGGCGCGCGATATCCTTCCCTGCCCGGACGGGCAGAGCGGCGGATTCCCGCGCGCCTTGCGGGCATGTGTCTCCCAACCGGCGGGCAGCGGGCTTAGGCTCGACGCACCGACGGAACGGAGAAACACCATGCCCCGCCTTGCCCTCGCCTGCCTTCTGCTTGCCGCCGCCTGCTCGCCGCAGGCCATGGCCGACAATGTGACCGCCCGCGCGGCACGGTCTGTCGTGGTGCCAGTGATGCAGAACTACATGGCAGCCCCGCAGGCCGAAACCGCCGCCGATTGCGTGATGGCCAATGCCAGCCCCGGCGAAATCCGGGCATTGGCGCGCGATGTCGGCACCCGCGCCGGCACGCTGACCGTGCAGAACGTGGCGACGATCCTGCGCCGCCCGGCCACTGCCGCCTGTCTGCGTGCGCGCGGCGTCGGCCCGGTTGCGGGGTGATGCCGATGCGGGCCGCGCTGATCCTTCTTGCGTTGCTGGCCGCCTGCGGCCCGGTCTCGCGCGAGGCGGCAGAGCGGTCCTGCTTCCGGCAGGCGCAACTGGCGGCCAAGCCGCGCGGCGAAATCGCGATGGGGGCCACCAGCGATGGCCCCGTGGCGCGCATGGAGATCGAGGTCTCGTCCGACTATCTGGCCGGGCGTGACCCCGCGCAGCTTTATGAAAGCTGCGTCTACAGACAATCCGGGCAGTTGCCGTCGCAACCGCTCTACTCCCGTCCCGATTGGAGAAACTAGCCAATGGTTCAGTTCACCCTGCCAAAGAACTCCAAGGTCCGCACCGGCAAGACCTGGCCGAAGCCGGAAGGCAAAAACATCCGCAAGTTCCAGATTTACCGCTGGAACCCCGATGACGGCGAAAACCCGCGTGTCGACACCTATTTCCTTGATATGGACAAGTGCGGCCCGATGGTTCTGGACGCGCTGATCAAGATCAAGAACGAGGTCGACCCGACCCTGACCTTCCGCCGCTCCTGCCGCGAAGGGATCTGCGGCTCCTGCGCGATGAACATCGACGGGATCAACACGCTGGCCTGCATCTATGGCCTGGACGAGATCAAGGGCGACGTGAAGATCTATCCCCTGCCGCATATGCCGGTGGTGAAAGACCTGATCCCCGACCTGACGCATTTCTATGCCCAGCATGCCTCGATCATGCCTTGGCTGGAAACCAAGACCAACACGCCGCAAAAGGAATGGCGGCAGTCGATCGAGGATCGCAAGAAACTCGACGGTCTTTATGAATGCGTGATGTGCGCCTCCTGCTCGACCTCGTGCCCGAGCTACTGGTGGAACGGCGACAAATACCTTGGCCCGGCCGCGCTGCTGCATGCCTATCGCTGGATCATCGACTCGCGCGATGAAGCCACCGGCGAACGGCTGGACCAGCTTGAAGACCCCTTCAAGCTCTATCGCTGCCACACCATCATGAACTGCGCCAAGACCTGCCCCAAAGGCCTGAATCCGGCGAAGGCGATTGCCGAGATCAAGAAGATGATGGTGGAACGCGCCGTATGACGGCGCCGGGCGGCGGCCAGCCGTTGCCGCGCTTTGCATCGCCGGAAGAATTCGGCGATCTTTGCGCGGGGCTGGCCGATGCCCTGCATGCAAAGAACCGGATTGCGATGGGTGAATCGCAATTCGTCTGGCAGGTGGCCGATGCGCTGCGTCGCCTTGGCCGCTGCTTCGAAACCCATTACGACGATCCGGCGATCAGGGCTGCCTTTGGCAATGGCTGGGCCACAGGCTCCTTGCCCCGCGAAGAACGGGCTGCGGCGCTGTTCGCGCTGATCTACCCGCAGAAGCCGGCATGACGCCCGTATCCCCGCCATGCGCGACGACTTGCTGATCCTCACCGCCACCGTGGCCGGTCTTGGATTGCTGCTGTCGCCCGCCCTGCGCCGCGCGCACCTGTGGCGCGCCACCGTCACGCCGCTCGCCTCGATCATCGGTTCGGGTTTTCTGGTGCTCGGACCGATCCTGAATGACAGCTACGGCATGTGGGCGCCGCTGGTCATGCTGGCGCTTTGCGCCGGGGCCTGGGGCTTCGGCGCCACGATCCGCAACAATATCGCCCGGCTGGACAGCCATGGCCCGTTCACCGGCCCCGCTGCGACGCTAGAGCGCGCGGGCGGCTGGGCGCTGGCCTTTTCCTACATCGTTTCGGTTGCCTATTACCTCAACCTCTTCGGTGCCTTCGCACTGGGGCTGACCCCATGGTCGGACCCGGTCTTCGCCCGCGGCGTGACCACCACCGTCTTCGCGCTGATCCTTGTGATCGGCTGGACCCGCGGCTTCACCGCGCTGGAACGGATGGAGCAATATTCGGTCAGCCTGAAGCTTGCCATCATCCTTGGCCTTCTGGTGGGGCTGGCGCTGTTCTTCGGCGCCAGGGCGCAGGCGGGCGACCTGATCCTGACACCACCCAGCCTCTCCGGCTGGCAGGTGCTGACGCTTGGCTTCGGATTGATCGTCACGGTGCAGGGCTTTGAAACCTCCCGCTACCTGGGCGATGAATATGACGCCGGAACCCGCATCCGCTCGATGAAACTCGCGCAGCTGGCCGCAACGGCAATCTACATGGTCTATGTGCTGCTGCTGGTGTTCTCGCTGGCGCCGCCCGCAGGCAAGCTGACCGAAACCGCCATCATCGGCCTGATGGCGCAGGTCTCGCCCGTCCTGCCCGCTCTGTTGGTCGCAGCGGCGCTGGCGGCCCAGTTCAGCGCGGCGGTGGCAGATACCGCCGGTGCAGGCGGGTTGGCGGTGGAGCAATCGGGCGGGCGCATCCCGACCCGCGCCGCCTATGCGGTGCTCGTGCTCGCCGGGGTCGCGCTGACATGGGCGGCGGATGTGTTCCAGATCATCGCCTGGGCCTCGCGGGCCTTCGCGCTTTATTATGCGATCGAGGCCGCGCTGGCCGCCATAAGCCTCTGGCCGACCCGGCGACCGACCGCCACGGGCGCTGCCGCGCTGGCGGCTCTGGGCCTTGCCATCGCCATTTTCGGTAGTGCCGTGGAATAGATCATGCCGCTTCTCCTGCTTCTCCTCGCTATCGCCGTCTTCGGCTACATGTGGCTCTCGCGCCGGAACAGCACGCTGACCCGGCAATGCCGCTGGCGCGAACACCGGGCCGAGGGATTGTGGCGCTGCGCCGCCTGCGGCGCCACCTGCCAGCCTGCGAAGGGCACGCCCCGCGATTGCCTGCGCCCGAGGGGCTGAGCCTGTCCGTGATCCCGGGACCGTCGAGAAGGCAGCGGCCCTTGACCCGTCGCGCCGGGCAAAGCAACCTGCCACCACCGCGCAGGAGACCCCGGATGAAGCCCGCCTACCCAGACCATAGCGCCCCCGCTGATGCCGATACCCGCCGCGCTATCGCGCCGGTGATCTGCTATCCAACGGAAACCCTGCCCATCCCCGATCTGGCCGCCTGTCGCGATGCCCGCGACGGGTGGACCCGCGTGGCCGAGGTTCTGGTGCCCGCCCGCGACGCCCGCTGTTTCGAGGTGCCCGCCGGGCATTTCTTCCGCATCCGCAGCGTCGAGGGGCCTCAGGTCGGTGACCTGAACCTTTGGAACGCCGTCAATCTGGCCGAGCGGTTCTATTCCGGCAAGACCCGCGCGCTGCATGGCACGCATCTTTCCACCGGCGACCGGATATGGACCAGCCATCCCTACCTGCGCCCGATGGCCACCCTCACCGATGACACGCTGGACTGGTATGGGTTCGACGCTTTCGGTGGCTCGGTCCATGACGTGATCGGCACGCGCTGCGATCCCTATACCCACAACCTGTTGAGTCATGGCGGACAGTATCACCATTGCTGCCATTCCAACCTGACCCGCGCACTGGCCGATGCGCGCGGGCTCTCGCTGGCCGAGGCCGAGAGCCATGTGCATGATGTGCTGAACGTCTTCATGTGCACGGGCTTCACCCGTGACACCGGACAATATTTCATGAAAGCCTCGCCGGTGCGGCCAGGCGATTATCTTGAATTCTTCGCAGAAATCGACCTGCTGGGCGGGCTGTCGGCCTGTCCCGGGGGCGATTGTTCGGCCGAGCATTCGTCAGATACCGCCACCTGCCATCCGCTGCTGGTCGAGGTCTTCCGTCCCAAAGCCCCTCCCGCGGGCTGGGTCAGCCCGCCCGTCAACGGCTACAACCGCAGTCACGGGCGGTGAGAGCGCGGGAGCGGTCTGCCCCCACCGAGAAGATTTCGGGACAGAAAATGACCTGCGCGTCAGCAGTAGCGCTCGATGGCGAGAAGCTGATGATCGCCATAACGGTCCCCGGCGGCGAAGCCTGCGGGCAGCAGAGCTTCGATTTCAGCGCGGTCAGCGGCGGTCAGATCGGGCAGCGGCAGCCATTCGCGCAGGCGGTCCGCCCGGCGCGTGCCGGGGATCGGCAACACATGATCGCCCGCACCCATCGCCCAGGCCAGCGCCGTGGCTGGCACTGACCAGCCGCGCGCCTTGCACCAGTCACGGAAAGGCGCGATCCGGGCGAGGTTACGCCTGAAGTTCGGATCCATGAAGCGCGGGTTCTGCGCCCGGAACCCGTCCTGTACCTGATCATGGCGCAGCGGGGTCGCACCCAGCATGCCGCGCGCCAGCGGCGAGAAGGCGACGAACGCCGTTCCCAGCCGCGCGCATTCCTGGATCAGACCAAGCTCCGGCTGGCGGCTCCACAGCGAATATTCGTTCTGGACGGCGGTGCAGGGATGGATCGCGTGCGCCGCGCGCAGGGTCTCGGGCGCCACTTCCGACAGGCCGTAGCCACCGATTTTGCCCTCGGTCTCCAGATCCCGCAGCGTGCCGATCACCTCGGCCAGCGGGCGCGTATGTTCGCGACGGTGGATGTAAAAGAGATCCACCCGTTCGACCCCGAGCCGTTTCAGCGAGGCCTCGAGTTCCGTCCGCAGATGGCCCGCCGAATTGTCGATCCGGCGCGGCGGGCCATTCACGATACTGGCCTTGGTGGCGATCACCACATCGGGGCGGCGCGAGGCGAGCCATTTGCCGATGACCGTCTCGCTGACGCCCATGCCGTAGATATTGGCGGTGTCGATAAAATTGATACCGGCCTCAACCATTGCGTCGAGGCAGGCGAGGCTTTCTGTCTCGGTCGTCGGGCCGAAAATGCCACCGAATGACATGGCGCCGAGGCCGATGGCCGAAACCATCGGCCCCCGCGATCCGAGTTTGCGCATCTGCATGAGGAGGTCCTTTCTCAAAGGGGACCGCAGTCAACACGCGCGAATCGGAACGTTCAAGGGTGGATGTAATGCACCCCGGTGAATTTCTTGCGCATCTCGGCAGTGCGGGGGGCCAGCGCCGCCGGATCATTGCCGCGCAGCGCCTCGGCGATCAGCGCCGCCAGCGCGGGGGCATCAGCGGGTGTGACGCCGCGGCGCACCAGTTCCGGCGTGCCAATGCGCAACCCGTTCAGATCGCCCGGCACCTCTGGCAATGGCAGGCCGATGCCGCAGGCGAGGAAGCCCGCCTTGCGCAGCACTTTCGACGCCGCCTGACCGCCGCCGAAAGCCGCCGCCTCGACAGCAAACTGGTGGCTCTGGGTCATGCCCTGCGCCGCACCGAAAACCGGCAGGCGCTGCGCCGCCAGTTCGCCCGCCAGCGCGCGGCTGAGGTCAACCATCGCCTGCCCATAGGCCGCGCCAAAATCGCGCCAATCGAGCAGGCTGATCGCCAGCGCCGCCGATTTGGCGGCATCGAAATTCGCGGTCAGGCCGGGAAAGGCGATCTGGTCCAGTCGCCCGGCGATTTCGGCGTCATTGGTTACGATCAGCCCGCCCGCCGGACCGCCGAGGCTTTTGTAAGTGCTCATCGTCATCAGATGCGCGCCCTCAGCCAGCGGATTGGCCCAGACACCGCCCGCGATGATGCCGCATTGATGCGCCGCATCGAACAGCACCCTGGCGCCCACCTTGTCGGCAATCGCCCGGATCTCGCGCACCGGATGCGGGAACAGGTTCAGGCTGCCACCGATGGTGATGATCTTCGGCTTCACGCGCAGCGCCAGCGTCTCCAGCGCGTCAAGATCAACGGTATAGCCATCGGCATTCACCGGCGCGGCATGGGTGTGAAGGCCATAAAGCCCGGCGCAGCCCGCCTTGTGATGGGTAACATGGCCCCCCACTGCCGGCGGCGGCGCGATGATCGCATCGCCTGGCTGCGCCAGCGCCATGAAACCGTAAAGATTGGCCAGCGCGCCCGAAGCCACCCGGATCTCGGCATGGGTCGCGCCAAAGACCTCTGCCGCGAGTTCAGCCGCGATGACCTCGATTTCCTCAATCGCCTCCAGCCCCATTTCGTATTTGTCGCCCGGATAGCCCAGCGAGGGGCGGGAGCCGAGGCCCCGCGCCAGTGCCGCCTCTGCCTTCGGGTTCATCACATTGGTGGCGGGGTTCAGGTTGAAGCATTCCGTATCGTGGATGACACTGTTGCGGGCAATCAATGCCTCGATCCGGTCTGCCACCGCGTCAGAAGGCGCTCGGACGGCAGCGGCGAGGCGTTGGATATGATCCTCGCAGGCGGCGGGAACCCAGGGGCGGCGGGCAAGGTGGGGCATGGCGATCTCCTTTTGACGCAGCAAAACGCAGGAGTTCCTTGCGGGCAAACCAGTTTTGCGAAAATCTAGGGTGAGGAAATCTGAGCCTTGCCATGCCCGTCTCCCCACCCCGCCCTGCGGATCTGCCATTAACCGCCCTGCGCGCCTTCGAGGCCGCCGCCCGGCTGGGCGGATTTACCGCTGCGGCGCTGGAACTGGGTGTGACGCCAGGTGCGGTCACCGCCCATGTGAAGGCGCTGGAGGCGCGGCTGGGCGCGCGGCTGTTCACGCGCGGGCCGAAGGGGGTGGAGCTCACAGCCCCTGGCGCGCGGGTGCTGCCTGAATTCACCGCCGCTTTCGATGCGCTGGGGCTTGCTGTGCACCACCTTCGGGCCGAAGCCGCGCCGAAGATCGTGCATATCGCCACCCTGCCCGCTCTGGCCCAACTGTGGCTGTCGCCCCGGCTGCCGGGACTTCGGGCGCAGATGCCGGGTGTCGAAATCTCGATCACCGCGATGGAGGCGCCGCCCAACCTGAAACGCGCGCCCTATGACCTGAGCCTGTTTCCGGGACGGGAAGGCCGGTTGGTGGCAGAGGAAGTCATCTTCCCGGTCTGCGCACCGCAACTGGCGGCACGGCTGACACGACCCGAGGATCTGGCGGTCCTACCCTGTCTGATCGACAGCGCCTGGGCAGAGGACTGGCGGATCTGGGCTGCCGTCGCGATGCCTGACACCGCCTTTCGCCCGCGTGGCCCGGTGTTTTCGCTCTATGCGCTGGCGGTGGAAGAGGCGGCAAATGGCGCGGGCGTGCTGATGGCGCATGGATCGCTGGTCGCCGGGCATCTGGCGCGCGGTCAACTGGTGGCTCCGCTGCCGCAGCGGGTGCGCCTGCCCACGGCGCTGCGCCTGTGGTCGGCGCGGTCGCTGAAGCCCGGCCACCCGGCAGAGCGGGTCGCGCGGGCCCTTCGGGCACCCTGAGGCACCAGCCCCGCGCAAATTCCTTTCTCAAGGAATTTGCAAGAGTTTTAAGGAAAACTCTTGCGTGGCGCTCAGGCGAAGGCGGCGGTCAGGGCGATGTCAACCATATCGCCGAAGCTCTGCTCACGCTGATCCGACGGCAGCGCCTCATGCGTCAGCAGGTGGTCCGAGATGGTCAGCACTGCCAGCGCGCGGCGGCCATAGCGGGCGGCAAGGGTGTAAAGCTCCGCCGCCTCCATCTCCACCGCCAGCACACCATGGCGCTGCATCTGTTCGTTCAGGTCTGGCCGTTCGTCATAGAAGGTGTCGGAGGAATAGATCTGCCCGGCATGCAGACCGATCCCCTTGCCCTGCCCGGCCTCCCACGCGGCCTTCAACAGCCCGAAATCCGCTGTCGGCGCATAGTTGAGTTCGCGGAACATCGTGCTGGAGGGCGTGCCCGTGGTGCAGGCCGACATCCCCAGCACCACATCGCGCACCTTCACATGCGGCTGCATGCCCCCGGCTGAGCCAATGCGGATCAGCGTCTGGGCGCCATAATCCCGGATGAGCTCGTTCACATAGATCGACAGTGAGGGCATGCCCATGCCGCTGCCGTGGATGGTGACCCGGTGCCCGTTCCAGGTGCCGGTATAGGCCAGCATTCCGCGCACCTCGTTCACCAGAACGGCATCCTTGAGAAAGGTCTGTGCCGCCCAGCGGGCGCGATAGGGATCGCCCGGCAACAAGACGGTTTCGGCGATGTCACCGGGTTTGGCTCCGATATGGATGGTCATGCACGTTTCTCCTGTCGTCCCCGGACTATAGCCGAGGACGCCACGAGGGGAAGGCCCCCGAACACCCGCCGCAGGGTCAGGCGGCGCGGACGGACTTCATCGCGGCACGATCCGCATAATCGCGGGCATTCGGGCAGAATCCGCAATCCTCGGGATGGGCCTGCGCTGCATGGGCCAGCGTGTCAGAACACTGGCGCCGGGCACTGCAATGGCCGCAGGTCTGCACCATATCAAGATAGGTGGCATATTCCCGGCGAAGCTCGTCCATGCTCAGGCCGAAGATGCGGGCCATGGCCGCCATGCGCTGTTCGGTATCGGCGGGCGCGCTGGCGAAATCGAGGATCTGGTCACGGGTCATGCCCAGATCCGCCAGATCACGTTCTGACATCGCCTCGATTTCCTGCAAGGCACGCCAGCGGGCGAAAAGGGCAAGCAGACGGTCACGCATGGGGGCCTCCATTCCGGGTTTGATCCGTCATAGGTCCAAGTCCCCGCAAGTGACTTGATCAGGGTCAAATCCACCCGCGAGTGTTGCGATACGTCAGCTGGCCAGATGCCGCAGACCTTGCGTCACATCGGTACGCACCGCCAGCCGCAGCGCCGGTTCGTCGCCCGCGCGCAGGGCGGCAAGGATCATGCGGTGATGTTGCGGGGGTTCGTTCCGGCGCAGGCGAGAATATAGCGCTCGCATCGTCGGCCCCAGTTGCAGCCACACGGTTTCCAGCATGGCCAGCATCGCTGGCGCCTGTGCCCGCAGATAGAGCGTGCGGTGAAATTCGAGGTTGGTACGGATGTAGGCCACCGAATCTTGCCGGGCCACCGCCTCGGCATTGGCGACGTTGATCGCCGTCAGCCGGTCAATCAGTGCGAAATGGGCACGCGGCAGGGCGCGGGCGGCCAGTTCCGGCTCCAGCAGGGCGCGAATGGCCGCCAGTTCCTCGATCCGTTCCGGTCCGAGTTCGGGGGTCGCGACCCGACCGGACGACGAGAGCGTCAACGCCCCTTCCGCCACGAGCCGCCGCACCGCCTCGCGCGCGGGTGTCATCGACACGCCGTATTGCTTGCCGAGACCGCGCAGGGTCAGCGCCTGACCAGGAGCCAGTTCGCCATGCATCACCTGCGTTCGCAGGCTGCGGTAAAGCCGTTCATGGGCGGCGGCGGTATCGCTGGGTCGGGGCGTCTGCATGGTGGCCTCAGCGAAACACCCGCAGCGGGGCGGGGTCAATACCTCCGTCAGAAACGATAGGCATGCAGCACCTGCCCTTCGGTTTTCAGCCAGCGCCGGGGCGCCTGATAACCTGGGCAAAGCCGCGCCACCTCGGCCCAGAAGGCGTCGGAGTGATTCATCTCGGCCAGATGCGCCACCTCATGCGCGGCGACATAATCCAGCACAGCAGGCGGCGCGAGGATCAGCCGCCATGAATACATCAGCCGCCCGTCATGCGTGCAACTGCCCCAGCGCGACCGCGTGTCACGCAAGGTAAGGCTGCGATAGGGTCGACCCAGCCGCCCTGAATACAGATCCGAGGCTGCTGCCAGCCGGTCTCGCGCGCGGTGTTTCAGCCAGGCCCCGAGCCGTTGCGGCAACTGCGCCTCCTCCCCCGGCACGAAAAGCGAATCATCCGCCAGCCGGATGGTTCGTCCCGGACCCGGCCGCAGCACCAGCCCCTGCCCCTCGACAGGGAAGACCGAGCCGAAGCGGATATCCCGCCCCTCGGGCACCGTGCGCAGCGCCCGGCGAATCCAGCCTTCCTGTTCCCGGGCGAAGGCCAGCGCATCCGATTCGCGCGCGCGCTGGGGCAGCGACAGCGTGACACGTCCGTCAAGCCGCGAGACACGCAGCGAAAACCGCCGCGTGCGCGCCGACCGGCGCAAAGTGATCTCGACCGGCGGCAGCGCGGGGTCGGAACTCGGCAGCAATGGCATGGACGCCTCTTGATTTTTTCCCAGAAGATAGCCAGATGGCCGCAGGGCGCAACCTTGGCAAAAGGTTTTGACAGCGCCGTCTCACTGTGGCATGGGCCAGCATTCGCTGGCTCAGCCGGCCGCCCTTATGGCCAGTTTCAAGGGAAATACCATGCCCAATGAAGAATGGGGGACGAAGCGCCTCTGCCCGACCACCGGGAAGCGCTTTTATGACCTGAACCGGACGCCGATCGTCAGCCCCTACACGGGCGAGATCGTGGATATCGAAAGCGCGCGGCGCAAACTCGCCGCCTCGACCGTCTCGCGCACGCCCGAGAAGGATGACGATACGCTGGTCGACGATCTGGATACCGATGACGATCTGCTGGAAGCCGGCGTCGGCAACGACGACGATCTGGACGATGATCTGCTGGAAGACGACGCCGACGACAACGTGTCGCTGGACGAACTGGCCGATGTGGCCGGGGACGAGGAAGACGTCTGAAAATTTGGTGCGGAGGGATGAATTTTCTGCTTGCAGCCCTCCGCGCCATCCCATAGATAGCCCGCATCGACGCGGTTCGGTCGCCCAGATCGAAAGTAAAACGCGAAGATACCCGGTGGGGTCATAGCTCAGATGGGAGAGCGCTTGAATGGCATTCAAGAGGTCGGGAGTTCGATCCTCCCTGGCTCCACCAAATAAACCGATGCAAAATCAGAGTTGCGCGGCCTCTTTGAGGTGAGGTGCCTCTGATGTCGTACTGGCTTATGCCGTTTCCTCCCAACCACCCATACCGCTTCGGTCCACGCCCAAGGCGTGCTGATGGTGGCACTGCCCTTCCCCCTGTCAAACCCGAGGATGGCCCATGAGTGACCATTTCTTCGTCGTGACGGGCGGCCCCGGTGCGGGCAAGACCAGCCTGATCACCGAACTCGCCCGCCGCGGCTTTCACACGATTCCCGAAGCCGGTCGCGCGATCATCCGCGCCGAGATGCAATCCGGCGGCAGCGCCCTCCCCTGGGCAGATCGCGTCAGCTATGCCGAGAGGATGCTTCAGTATGACCTCCACGCCCACCACACGGCACAGGGCCTTGCCGGGCCCGTGATCTTTGACCGGGCCATCCCCGATGTCCTGGGCTATCTGAAGCTCTGCGGGCTTACGCCACCGCCCAGGCTTACGACGGCAGCCAAGGCAAACCGTTACAACCGCAGGGTTTTTCTGGCCCCGCACTGGGACGCGATCTTCACGCAGGATACCGAGCGCAGGCAAGGCCGCACCGAAGCCGAAGCAACCTGCGCAATCATGCGTGAAACCTACGCCGCACTTGGATACGAGATCGCGGAACTTCCCCGCACCGATATCCGGCAACGCGCCGATTTCGTGGCCGGGCTGCTAACTTGCTGAACCACCGCCTTGCCTTTCAACCCGTTGCGAAAGTTTTCTTTTTCTTATGCGTTGAGTCGGGCTGATCCAACTTGCCGGAGAAGCTGAGGATATTCTTCTCCGGCCGTATACAGGCCCCCCCTGCTCGTATCACAGGCTGCGGCGCAGCACGGCTTCCATCCAGTCGGAAAACGCCGTCAGGCGCCGCATAGTTCGCAAGCTGCCGGGGAACAGCAGGTGCATCGGCATCGGCTCGGGCCGATGCTGGCGCAGGATCTCGACCAGGTCGCCCGAGGCAAGGTGCGCAGCTACGTCATAAGCCGGAATCTGGATCAGCCCCAGCCCCGCAAGCGCGCAGGCGATATAGCCCTCGGCGCTGTTGGCCGATACCCGCCACGACATCGGACGCGACCGGGTCTGGCCTCCCTCCTGCCATTCCCAGTCCATCAACCGCCCGTTTGAAGGCGAGGCATAGGCAACCTGCCAATGCTGTTCGAGATCATCTGGTGACATCGGCAGACCGTATTCCGCCAGATAACCGGGGCTCGCGACATTGATCTGGGCAATCTCCCCCACCCGTCGGGCGCGCAGGCCGGAATCGCGCAGCGGCCCCACGCGCAGGGCAATGTCCACCCGTTCGCCGACCAGATCGACCGCACGGTCCGTCATCCCCAGCTCGACCCGGATGCCGGGCCACAGCGCCAGAAACTCCGGCAGAGCCGGGGCAAGGATCAGGCGCCCGATGCGGCCTGGCACATCGACGCGGATACGCCCCTCGATCCGGCGCGAGGCGGAGCGGAACATCGTCTCCAGTTCCTCGCTCTCGGCCAGAAAGACGAGGCAACGTTCGTAAAGCTCTGCCCCTTCGTCGGTGGGCGCGACCATCCGGGTCGTGCGGTTCAGCAGACGCGCGCCCAGTCTCGCCTCCAGCTCGGCAATCGCGGTCGAGACACTGGACCGCGGCATGTCCAGCGTATCGGCCGCACGGGTGAAGCTGCGGGTTTCGATCACGCGGGCGAAAATGCGATAGAGGTCGATCCGGTCCATTGTTCGAACATTCCGACAGGTGAAGTCAGGATCGCCGGATTTTTCGACGAGTTCCAGAATATAAATTGCAGATCCATGTTTAAGGTATAGCGAGTGGAATGCGTATTGAGCCCCTGCACCTCTCAACCGTCCGACGTGCAGGCCGGGCCGGAAGCAAGGGCCGCCCGCATGGCGGCCATGCTTCGCGGCTCAGGGCGGATCAGCGCGCCGAATGCGCTGTTCGCGGCAGGCAAGGCAGACGGCAACAGCGGCAAACCTTGCCAAAATCGGGGCACCCGTTCCGGCCCCCCTGCTCTCGTCCCCGAGGGCAGCGGGCGGGCGGAGCGGATGATCCCCGTCGACGGCGGCTTCACCGCGAGGTGACAACCCGTCTGGCCCGGCCTTCCCCAGAGGTCGGGCCGCTTTTCTTTCCCGCAGTCCTGTCAGGAACAGCTATCCGACCCGTCCGCAGAGTCTGATCAGGATATCACGCTCCGCCGAAGGCAGGGGCTTTACGGACCGGCGCAGTTCCGACCTACTGCGCAAAGACAAGGCGCGCCGACGCGCAAGGAGTGAACGGATGCATATGGTAATGGTGATTTTCGCGGGGCTGCTGCTTCTGGCGGTCTTTGCGCTGTTCGGGCGGCTCTGGGGCCATGACGCCGCCGGGATCGCCGTGGCAGCCAAATGGTTTGTCCCGGCCTGGGCCGGTGTCGCACTGGTCAACATGTGGGTTGGCGTCACCCGCGCCGGCTACACCCTGGCACAGGAACTGCCGATTCTGGCACTGGTCTTTGCCGTTCCGGCTGCAGTGGCCGCCCTCACCGCCTGGCAACTGAAAGGCTGATCCATGTCCGATCCTATAGGCGCCGCGACCGAGGCCGCGCATCACGGCTTTGACCTCGTTCCCATCGTCGTGCTGCTGGCGGCAGCCGTGGTGGCGGTTCCGGTGTTTCGCCGCATCGGGCTGGGGTCGGTTCTGGGCTATCTGGCAGCGGGGCTGGCAATCGGCCCCTATGGTCTGGGCTTCTTCCACGATGCGCAATCAATCCTCCATGTTGCCGAACTGGGGGTCGTGCTGTTCCTCTTCGTGATCGGACTGGAGATGCAGCCCTCACGGCTCTGGGCCATGCGGGGCGAGATCTTCGGGCTGGGCACGCTTCAGGTCTGTCTGGCCATCTTCGCGCTGATCTGGGTCGGCATCACGCTGGGCTATCCGGTCGAGGCGAGCTTTGTCTCCGGCACCGGCTTCGTGCTGACCTCGACAGCCATCGTGATGCAGTTGCTTCAGGACCGGGGACAGATGGCCCAGCCACGGGGCCGCCGGATCATTGCCATCCTGCTGTTCGAGGATCTGGCCATTGTTCCCCTGCTGGCCATCGTGGCCTTCCTCGCCCCCGGTGGCGGTGACGCGACCCTGACCGACCGGCTGGAGGGTATCGCCATCGGTCTGGCGGCCATTGCGGCGCTGGTTCTGGCGGGGCGTTATCTTCTGGACCCGATGTTCCGCCTGCTGGCCCGTTTCGGCGCGCGCGAGGTGATGACCGCCGCCGCGCTGCTTGTGGTGCTGGGCGCCGCCGTCCTGATGAATGCGGGCGGCCTGTCCATGGCGATGGGCGCCTTCCTTGCGGGGGTTCTGCTGTCGGAATCCAGCTTCCGTCATCAGCTTGAGGCGGATGTCGAACCGTTCCGGGGCTTGCTGCTGGGTCTGTTCTTCCTTGGCGTCGGCATGGCGCTGGACCTGAACATCATCGCAACCAACTGGGCCGTCATCGCCATCTCGGTTCCGGCTTTCATGATCCTGAAGATGCTGGTGATCTATGTCGTGGCCCGCATTACCAGGGCCCCGAAGGACGAGGCGCTGGAGCGTGCAGTGCTGATGGCGCAGGGCGGCGAGTTCGCTTTCGTGCTTTATGCCGCCGCGACCCAGTTCGGGATCCTCACGCCGGAATGGAATGCCAATCTCACCGCCATCATCATCATCTCCATGGTGCTGACGCCGCTGATGATCATTCTGCATGGCAGGCTGACGCCCCGGATCGCGGCATCGCTGGAAGGCGTGGAAGAGGTGGAATGTCTGACCGGGCGAGTCCTGCTGATCGGCTTCGGCCGCTTCGGCCAGATCGCCAGTCAGCCGCTTCTGGCGCGCGGTCACAGCCTCTCGATCATCGACACCGATCCGCAGGCCATCCGCGATGCCGAACGGTTCGGCTTCAAGGTGTTTTATGGCGATGGCTGCCGCCTGGATATCCTGCATGCTGCCGGGGCGGATGAGGCGAGCCTGATCATTGTCGCCGCATCAGACCGCGATGTGATTTCCCAGATCGTCGAGCTGGCGCGACACGAATTTCCGATGGTGCCGGTTCTGGCCCGCGCCCTGACGCGCCAGCATGCGCAGGAACTGGTCCGGCATGGGGCGGCTTTCCAGATCCGCGAAACCTATGAATCGGCGCTGGTGATGGGGCGTGAGGCGCTGACCCGTCTGGGCGAGACGCCGGAAATCGTGGAGGAAACGCTTGCCGATGTCCGCGCGCGGGATGCCGAACGCATGGCTCTGGAACAGGTGGGCGGCATGGAGGATGCCAGCAAGGCCCTGATCCATGGCAATATGGGCCAGCCGCACGGCCATCCCTAGGGCCGGTTCCGGGGGCGAAAACAATCGTCCCCGGAAGCCAGCGGGCCGGTCAGCCCTGTTTCCGGGCTTGCAGCGTCTGTTCGGCAATCAGCGCGGTCAGGCGGAAGAAGCCATGCACCATCTTGGTATAGGGCAGCAGCAGAAAGAAACTCAGCACTGCGGCCAGATGCACGGCCAGAAGCGGCGCAACCCAGCCGGTGCCGGTGGCGGCGTAGAGCGCCAGCCCCGTCGCCGCGACAAAACCCAGCAGCGCGATGAAGCCCATCTCGCCGCCCCAGACCCGCGCGGCGCCCAGCTTGCGTTCGGCGCGGGTTTTCAGCCAGCCAAGGCCGATCGTGCCGATCACCAGCAGAACCCCGCCGGGTATGCCCAGAAGCTTCGGCAGGCTCAGCGGCGGATACGGCGCTTCCATCCCCAGCAGATAGTGCAGCAGCGTCGCCGTGCCGGTGGAGGCAAAGCACAGCAGGAAGCCGTACATCACCGCCTGATGGAACCAGCGGCGGGCGTTGGAATAACGCTCTTCCTTCTCGAAGTTGCAGCCCTGCCCCTGCCCGCCCGACAGGTCACGCAGCCGCGCCGCCTGGGTGAACGCCGCCAGCACGGCGCGCAGGCGCAACGGCCCCGCACCGCTTTCCCGCCAGTAGCGGCGCAGGCCGAGCGCGACCGCGACCAGCGGCAGCAGGAAGGCCGGGGCGAACAGCGCCACCATCGCCTCATGCGGCAGGAAAGCGTAGAAGCCTGCGCCCTCGCCCGGCTCCCGCAGGCTCAGCATCGCAATCAGCAGCGTCAGCGCCGCCACCAGCGCCGCAGCAATCAGCCCGCCGCTGCTGTGGAACGCCTGCGACAGCCAGCGCGGGCCGACCAGCCGCTCCCAGCTGTCCTGACGCAATTCGGCCAGGGCGGCGGGCAGATTCAGGTCGAACTCGTGCGGCGGAGTGTACTGGCACGAGTAGTAGCACCCGCGGCAGTTATGGCAGAGGTTCGCCAGATGGGTCAGGTCCCCATCGGAAAAGGCCTTTTGCCGGGTCATGGCGGGAAAGACCGAACAGAAGCCCTCGCAATAGCGGCAGGCATTGCAGATCTCGATCTGGCGGCGCGCTTCCTGCGCAAGGGACGGGGTATCAAGCGGCATTGCTGCGGGCTCCGGAATTGACGAAAGCGGCGGCCTCGCGCCCTGCGACGCGGCCGAAGACGGTACCGATGGTCATGCCGAACCCGGCGAGATAGCCCTGCCCCAGAATGGAGCCGGCCATGATCTCGCCCGCAGCCCAGACATTTTCCAGCGGCGTGGCAGGATGTTGCACCCGTGCGGTGGCATCGACCTTCAGGCCCAGATAGGTGAAGGTCACACCGGGGCGCAGCTGGTAGCCATAGAAGGGCGGGGTATCCAGCGGGCGCGCCCAGTTGGTCTTGGCCGGGGTCAGCCCCTCGGTCGCCAGCCCGTCCAGTTCGGTCGGATGGAACCGGCCCGGGCGGCAGGCGGTGTTGAAGCTGTCCACGGTCTGCGACAGCTTCTGCCCGTCCAGCCCCAGACGCTCCCCCAGTTCCGCAATCGTATCCGCCTTCACTGGCGGGAAAACCGAAGGCATGAACAGGTCGATGGACTTTGCGTCGATCAGTGCGAAACCAACCTGATCGGGCTGACCGGCCACCAGCCGCCCCCAGATGGCATAGCGCTTGGGCCAGACATCCTCGCCCTCGTCATAGAACCGCTCGGCATCGCGGTTCACCACAACCGAGAAGGGCACGCAATCCAGCCGGGTGACGATGCCGCCATCATATTTCGGCGCACGGCCGTCGATGGCGACAGCATGGCATTGCGTCGGATCGCCCACGCTTTCAGCCCCCTGGTCCAGCATGTCACGCAGCACCACGCCCCGGTTGTAGGGCGTGCCCCGGATGAGGAAATTTGCTGCCGCCGGCCCCCAGGCGCGGGTCAGCCAGTCGAGGTCCGACTGGAAGCCGCCCGAGGCCAGAACCACCGCGCGCCCTTCGATCCGCTGACGCGGGCCACCGGCAATTTCGACCTCGACATGAGTAAAGCGGCCATTCTCGATCCCGATATGGCGCACCTGCGCCTCGTAAACCGCCTGCACGCCCAGATCCTCGGCGGTGGCGTAATAGGCATTCACCAGCGCCTTGCCGCCACCAAGGAAGAAGGCGTTGGTGCGTGACAGGCTCAGCGTACCTGACAGCGAGGGCTGGAACCGCACGCCATGCGCCTCCATCCAGGGCAGGCATTCCTCGGACGTGCGGATGGCAAAGCGGGCGAGGGATTCATCCGTGCGGCCCTTCGTCACCAGCATAAGGTCGTGCAGATATTCCTCTTCCTCGTAGCTGCCGGTCAGCACCGACAGCGGGCCGCGATGCATGCAACGGAAGTTACGCGTGTGCCGCGAATTGCCACCGCGATAGGGCTTCGGCGCCCCCTCCAGCAACAGCACCCGCGCACCTGCCTCGGCAGCGGTGATCGCGGCACAAAGCGCCGCATTGCCGCCACCGACCACGATCACATCCCAGATCCCGGTCACTTCGGACATCGGTCACTCCTCTTCCAGCTTGGGTTGACGCGCCCGCAACGCCCGCAGGCGCATCCGCTGCGCAGCTTCGATATGGGCGCGCATCTCTGTCTCGGCGCGCAGCCCGTCACGGGCGGCCATCGCCTCCAGCACGCGGGCATGTTCGGTGGCGGCCGCCTGCACGCGGTCGGGTTCCATCAGCGTCGTCGGACCAAGAATCGCCATGGTCTTTTGCAGGGCACCGATCGACTTGATCAGAAAGCGGTTCTTCGCGGCATCCTGCAGGATCATGTGGAACTGGCGGTTCAGTTCAGCCGCGCGCGCCTCCTCGGCCGAAGCTTCGGCAAATTCGGCGTTCAGCGCCTGAAGCTCGGCCAGCTCTACCTCGGATGCGGCACGCGCCGCGAGCCGCGCGGCAGTGCCTTCCAGCACCGCGCGCATTTCGTAAAGCTCCATGATCTCGGCATAATCAAGGCTGCGCACAGTCGCGCCGAGGCGCGGCAGATGGCTGACCAGCCCGTCCCCTTCCAGCAGCCGCATGGCCTCGCGCACCGGGGTGCGCGACAGGCCCAGCCGCTCGGCAAGTTCAACCTCGCGCAGGCGCGTGCCGGGCGGCAGCAGCCCGCGCCGGATCTCGTCCAGCAGACGGCGATAGGCCAGCTGACCCTGCGGGATATCTTCGGTGATCTCCGTCATGCTATCCTCTGGTTGCGATTCTGTATCCAAGTGGATACAATCGCATACACAACGAGTCAACAGGCAGCTGCGAATCGTGATGACCAAGGATTTCCCTATCCGTATCAAGACCTTGTCTCTTGCAGGCATAGGTGCGGCGCTGTTCTGGTTCGCCGGGCTGCCCTTGCCGTTCCTGTTCGGCCCCCTGACCGCCTGTCTGGTCGCCGCCCTGGCCGGGGCTGATCTGCGCGGGATGGGGCAGGTCTCGGTCGCAGCGCGCACGGTGCTGGGGGTGGCGGCGGGGGCTTCGATCACGCCTGATGTCGTGCATGCCCTGCCCCGCATGGCGCAGACCGTGGCGCTGGTGCCGCTGTTCGTCGCGCTGATCGCGCTGGTGGGCGTTCCGTATTTTCGCGCGCTGGGGTTCGACCGGGTGACCTCCTGGTACGCCGCCATGCCGGGCGGGTTGCAGGATATGGTGGTCTTCGGACAGGAGGCGGGCGGCGACGTGCGGGCACTGTCGCTGATCCATGCGACACGCGTGCTCATCATCGTGACGCTGGCGCCCTTCATCGCCACCCACCTTTACGGCGTCAGCCTCAGCCACCCTATCGGCGCCCCGGCCATCGACATGCCGCCAGACCAGATCGGGCTGATGCTCTTCGCCGCGCTGGCAGGCTGGAAAGGGGCCGAGAAACTGCGCCTGTTCGGCGCCTCGATCCTTGGCCCGATGATCGTCGCGGCAATCCTGTCGCTCAGCGGATTGCTGCACATGCGCCCCCCGCGTGAGGCGATCATGGCGGCGCAACTGCTGATCGGGCTCGGCATCGGCATCAGCTATGTCGGCGTCACCTGGCGTGAATTGCGGCGCTTCGTCGTGACCGGCGTCGCCTTCGTGGTGATCCTCGCCGCGCTGTCGGCAGCCTTCACCGAGGCGATCACGCTGCTGCATCTGGCACCGCCGGTTGATGCGTTCCTCGCCTTTGCCCCGGGCGGACAGGCCGAAATGACGCTGCTGGCCATCATCACCGGCGCCGATCTGGGCTTCGTCATCGTGCATCACCTGACGCGGGTGATCCTCGTGATCCTCGGCGCCCCGGTCGCGGCGAAACTGTTCATGCGACGACGCTGATCGGCTGCCCTGCGGCGAAAGCGTTGATCTGGTCGTAGATTTCCGAGAATTGCAGGTCGAACTCGTCTTCAGTGACAAAGCCGATATGCGGGGTGGCGATCACACGCGGATGGCACAGCAGCGGATCGGCAGGATCGGTCAGAGGCTCGACCTCGAAGACATCCAGCGCCGCCCGCGCCGGGCGCCCGGCCTCCAGCCCGGCCAGCAGGGCACCGGGTGCGATCAGCCCGGCGCGGGCCGTATTCACCAGCACCGCCCCCGGTCGCATCGCCGCCAGATCCGCCGCTGTGATTGCTCCGCGCGTTTCGGGCGCCAGCCGCAGGTGGAGCGAGATCACATCCGCCCCGCCGAAGAAGGCGGCCCGGCTGTCCGGCACCGTTTCACCGGCGGCCCGCAGTTCAGCGCGCCTTCCCTCGGACCCCCACCAGATCACCGGCATCCCGAAGGCACCGGCATATCCTGCCACCAGCCGGGCGATACGCCCCCCGCCGTAAAGGCCGATGGTGCGGCCCCGGAGGCTGCGCCCGACACCGGCCTGCCACCGCCCGCCGCGCAGTGCCGCCATCTGCCCCGGCAGATCGCGCATCGCCGCCAGCACCAGTGCCCAGGTCAGCTCGGCCGCCGCATGGTTCGGCATGTCATCGGCCTTGCGGGAGCAGAAGGTGACACCGCGCGCCGCACAGGCCGCCACATCCACATGCGGCCATGCCCCGCGCCCCGAGATCATCCGCAACCCCGGCAGTCGGTCCAGCAGCGAGGCGGTGATCACCGTGCGTTCCCGAAACAGCACCAGCGCCTCGGCCCCGGCCAGCCGTTCGGCCAGCGCCGCCTCATCCGGCGCGCGGTCGGTCCAGATCGTGACCTCATGCCCTGACAGCCGGGCGAACCCCGGCAAATGCCGCAGGGTATCGGCCCAGTCGTCAAGGACATGAACCCGCATCAGCGCCCGGCCCAGACCGATCCGGGCACAAAGACCTCGCCCCGCGCCAGCAGCCGCGCCGTGCGCAGCAACCCGGCAGAGCGCAGGTGGAACCCGTCAGCCCCTGCCTCATAGTCAACCGTTACGTCGATCGCGCCGCCCGGATGTTCGATCAGCACCAGCGCCGGCTGCCCCTCGGGCGGAGTGAACAGCCCCTCGGCCACGGTGCCCGGCGTCAGCACGGCAGAGGCCAGACACTGCGCCCCGGTCACTGCCATGGTCGGATGGCAGTTCCACGGCATGAAATAGCGCGCGGTGACGGTGCCACCGTTCCGCGGCGGCGCCAGGAGGGCGAATTTCGGCGTGACCGACTTCGTCACATCCCCCATCCCCATGCGGCGCCCCGCTTCCTGCCGGATCGGCTCCATCCGGGCATAGAAGTCGCGGTTTTCATCCAGTTCGGCGGCGGTTTCATGCCCGGTCAGGCCGAAATCGGCGGCACGGGCAATGACCACGGGCATAGCGACATCCATGCAGGTGACCTCGATCCCGTCAATCACGTCGCGGAGATTGCCGGTCGGCAGCAGCTTGCCGGTGGCGCTGCCCACCACATCCATGAAGTTCAGGAACACCGGCGCCGCCGCGCCCGGCACGCCGTCGATCTGCGCGCTGCCCTCGTATTCCACCGCGCCGTCGGGGGTGGCCACCACGGCCTCGACCAGCGCCCCGGTGTTGACGGACCGGATGCGGATGCGCGTCGTATCGCCCTGCGGCACGATCAGACCCATTTCAAGCGCGGCAGGACCGACGCCCGACAGGATATTGCCGCAGGTCGGCTTGAAATCCACCAGCCCGTCCTCGACCGAGACCTGCGCGAAGAAATAGTCGATGTCGGCATCATTGTTTTCCGACCGCGACAGCATGGCCACCTTGGTGGTCACTGCCGCGCCGCCGCCGATGCCGTCGATGTTGAGCTTGTGCCCCGATCCCAGTGCCGCGACCAGCACGCGGGCCAGCGTCTCGCGGTCCTCGGGCAGGTCGGCCCGGTTGAAATACGGCCCGCGAGAGGTACCGCCGCGCAGGAAATGGAAGGGAATGGCGGTCTGGCGCATGTCAGGACTCCACAATGAGGGTGGCAAGATGATCGGCGAAGGCGCGGGTGCCCAGGGCCCCGCCCAGATCGCGGGTGCGGGTTTCCGGGCTGGACAGGGCCGCGTCGATGGCCGCTTCGACCGAAGCCGCAGCCGCCCCTGCCCCGAGATGGCGCAAGAGCATGGCGGCCGATCCGATCAGCGACACGGGATTGGCACGATCCTGCCCCGCGATATCGGGGGCAGAGCCGTGCTGCGCCTGCGCCACGGCGTAGGACGGCCCGAGGTTCAGCGACGCTGCCAGCCCCAGCCCGCCCGAAAGTTCAGAGGCCAGATCGGACAGGATATCGCCGAACATGTTGGTGGTAACGATCACGTCGAACCGCCCGGGATGCCGCACCAGATGCGCGGCGGCGGCGTCGACCAGCAGTTCGTCATAGTCGATGCCCGGATGGGCTGCGGCCACGGCGCGCACCTCGGCAAGGAAAATGCCGTCGGTCAGCCGCATCACATTGGCCTTGTGGATCGCCGTCACCCGGCGGCGTGGCCGCGTCTCGGCCAGAGCAAAGGCGGCCTCGGCAATCCGGCGCGAGGCCCTGGCCGTCACCTTTCGGAAGGCAAGACCCACACCCGGTTCGGGGGCAAACTCGCCCCCGCCCTCATGCATGTTGCGGTCGGCGTAAAAGCCTTCAAGGTTTTCGCGCACCACCACCAGATCGACCTCAGCGCTGACCGGGCGGGGCACGGCAGGGCGCGACAGGGCGGGGCGGATATTTGCGTAAAGCTCCAGTTCGCGACGCAGAACCCCGGAAGGGTTGCGCCCACCC